>JBEIKR010000058.1:0-15577 GCA_040379705.1 Crocinitomicaceae bacterium | reverse complement strand
GTTTGATGTGAAATTGATTCAAGTGCTTTAGGCAATTATCTCAAACACTTAAAATAATCGTAAGGCTCTAGACAGTCGTTGCACCGGTAATGTGCTTTACATGCCGTACTCCCAAACAAAGAAATCATTCGTGTATTTGACGAACCACATTTCGGGCAAGGAACAACTATTGGCTTTGCGAACAACACCATTTTGTCGGGCTCATTCTCAGGTGGTGCAATTCCATATTCACGTAACTTATTTTTTCCTTCTTCTGAAATCCAATCGGTCGTCCAAGCTGGGGATAAGGTCAGATCAACAGTACAATTTTCGACACCCTTTTCCTGCAGTTTTTCAATGATTTGTTCTTCGATCATTTTCATAGCAGGACATCCACTATACGTGGGGGTAATGATGATATGTGCATTGGTTCCATCCGTTTCAACCGAACGAATAACTCCCAAATCCACCACGGTCAATACAGGGATTTCAGGATCAGAAACCTCCTCAAGCCAGCGCCAGATCTCTGAGGAAGTTACCATTCCATGTTTGGATAAGCGCGCTGCATGTACTGCATTTCAGCCAAAATGTATCCAAGGTGTTCAGAATGCATTCCTTTGCGGCCACCTTCTTGTTTCCAATTGTTTGTAGGAATAGTCAATGTTGCTTCGTCGAAAACATGGTTTACCGTAGTCTCCCATTGCTCACGTAAATCGGATAAATCAGGCAGAATTCCCGCGTTCCGCATCTCATCATCGATTGCATCACTATAAAATAGTTCGTTTGTATAACGCCATAAAGTGTTCAGCGATTCTTGAATTCGTGCATGCGATTCTTCCGTTCCATCTCCCAAGCGAATCACCCATTCAGAGGAGTGCTTCAAGTGGTATTTCGTTTCCTTCAATGATTTTTCGGCGATCGCAGCAATCATTTCGTCTGAGCTTGATTGCAAACGTTCAAACAAAATAGTTCGGTAGGCATCAAATAAAAACTGACGCATCATTGTCATCCCAAAGTCTCCATTTGGCTGCTCCACGAGCAAAAGATTGCGGTACTGACGGTCAAAACGTAGAAAGGCCAAATCATCGCCAGTCTTTCCCTCTCCTTGCAATGCTGCAGCGTGATTGAGAAGACTTGTCGCCTGACCGATTAAGTCCAAGGCAATGTTAGTCATCGCGATATCCTCTTCGAGAATTGGACCATGGCCACACCATTCAGACAAGCGATGACCGAGAATTAAACTATCGTCAGCGATGCGCAAAACAAATTCAACATGTGCTTGATTCATCTTAACTGTGCGATTACATGTGAGATATGCCATCTGGCACATCATAAAACGTTGGGTGACGGTAGATTTTAGAATCTGCAGGTTCGAAGAATTCTTGCGATTCGGATGGATCAGAGGCAAACACATTGTTCGATTCCACTACCCAGATACTTATTCCTTCTGATCGTCGCGTGTACACATCGCGGGCATTTTCGAGGGCCATTTCAGCATCCGAAGCACGCAGACTTCCAACATGTTTATGATTCAACCCTTGTTTACCACGAATAAACACTTCCCACAATGGCCATTCCTTATTTGACATTTCTATCCAATTTTAATTCTTATGCTGACTTACGGGCAGCGCGTTTCTGTGCAAAAGCAGTCGCTGCCTCACGTACCCATAGTCCTTCTTCTTTTGCTTTTCTGCGCGTATCGATGCGGTCCTTGTTACACGGCCCATTGCCTTTTACAACCTCCCAGAACTCCGCCCAGTTGATTTCACCATATTCATAGTGACCAGTTTCTTCATTGAATTTCAAATCAGTATCTGGTACTGTCAAACCGATCATTTCCGCTTGAGGAACAGTGACATCGACAAACTGCTGTCTCAATTCATCATTCGTCGAACGTTTGATTTTCCATTTCATCGATTGAGCGGTATGCTTCGAATCATTGTCACTTGGACCAAACATCATCAATGCTGGCCACCAAAAACGATTCAAGGCATCTTGCGCCATTGCTTTTTGCTCTGGAGAACCTTTCGCTAAAGTCATCATGATTTCAAATCCTTGGCGTTGATGAAAAGATTCCTCCTTACAAACACGCACCATTGCACGGGCATACGGACCATACGAACAACGGCATAAAGGCACTTGATTCATGATTGCTGCTCCATCCACTAACCAACCGATGGCACCCATATCGGCCCAAGTCAATGTTGGATAGTTGAAGATAGACGAATATTTTGCTTTTCCACTGTGAAGATCATCGATGGTTTCCTCGCGGTCGGCCCCCAATGTTTCAGCAGCTGAATACAGGTACAAACCATGACCAGCCTCATCTTGAACTTTAGCCAAAAGAACTGCCTTGCGGCGAAGATTTGGGGCGCGTGTAATCCAGTTTCCTTCAGGTAGCATCCCAACAATTTCCGAATGTGCATGTTGAGAAATCTGGCGAATTAATGTATCCCGGTAGTCATCCGGCATCCAATCCTTCGGTTCAATCTTAATGTCTTGATCGATTTTCTCTTGAAACCTGCGTTCCAACTCTGTAATGTTCACCTCTTTCATCGCTCTTTGGCTTAGTTAGACAAATGTAATTAAAAGTACCCATTTGAATGAACAAGTAAGGAGAAAAGGTGTTCATACATAAAGTGAAATATTTACGTCACGAACAACTCATTTGAAACAGAAGTTTGGCCCATTCATGAAACGAAATCACTACCTTTGCACAACAATAAATCAGGCATGACACCTAAATTCCATTCGCTGCGAATTTCCGATGTACGGCGTGAAACAGAAGACACCGTTTCTATCGCATTTGAGGTTCCAGAAAATCTGAAATCAGATTACTATTTTCTTGCAGGACAGTACCTTACCTTGAAAACAACGATTGAAGGTGAAGAAGTACGTCGATCGTATTCCTTGTGTTCGGCACCTCATGAAAATGAATGGAGAGTAGCCATTAAACAAGTAGAAGGTGGAAAATTTTCGACCTATGCGAACGAAAACATTCATACGGGTCAAACCATGGATGTGATGACGCCTTCAGGAAATTTCTGTGTCACACCACATGATAACAATACTCAAACATTTGTACTTTTTGCCGCAGGAAGTGGCATTACACCTATACTCTCGATCGCAAAAACCATTCTTCAGCAGGAGTCAAAAAGTTCCATTCATCTTTTCTTTGGAAACAAAGGATTTGGGAGCATTATTTTCCGTGAAGAAATTGAAGCACTGAAAAACAAATACATGGACCGTTTTCGTGTGGTTCATATCCTATCGAGAGAAAGCTTAGGGAATGAGATTCAAAAAGGACGAATTACTTCAGAAAAATGTGACCGTTTATTTCAAGCATTCCTGAAAAATGAGGACATCAAAGGTGTTTATTCTTGTGGTCCTGAAGCAATGATTTTGGGCGTGAAAGAGAGTATGGTGCGCAATGGCGTTTCAAACGATGCGATTCATTTTGAGTTGTTTGGAACATCCACCGCAAAGAAGCCAACTTCTGAAGGATCAGCCGCAACTGAAGTTGATTCCAATGTGACCATCATTTTGGATGGCGACTCAATTGATATTTCTTTAACTTCCTCGGGAGAGAGCATTTTGGATGCTGCACAAAAGGCTGGTGCCGATTTGCCTTTCGCCTGTAAAGGTGGTGTTTGTTGCACATGTAAAGCCAAAATCATAGAAGGATCAGCGAGTATGGACGTGAACTATGCACTTGAAAAAGATGAAGTTGAGGCAGGATATATACTTACATGTCAAGCACATCCAACCAGTGAAAAATTAATTGTATCATTTGACGAATAAATTATGGGGTTATTTTCCATCTTCAAGAAAGATAAAACGCAGCATCGCGGATTTCATGTGCTGACAGTAAAATCCATTGAGCGTTTGACATCAAACTCAAGTAAAATCAGTTTTGATATACCCTCGGCTGTTGAGGCATCCTTTAATTTCATACCAGGTCAATACATTAACTTGTTGATCAATCATGGAGGAAAAGAAGAGCGCCGTTCCTACTCGCTATGCAATGGTTCAGAAGAATCCTTGGCGATTGCAGTGAAAGAAGTACCCAATGGAACGATTTCCGTTTGGTTAAATCGTGAACTCAAGGTCGGAGATGAAATTCAAGTCAGCGAACCACAAGGAAATTTCACCTTAAATGCAACGGAGAAAAATGTTGTGGCCATCGCGGCGGGAAGTGGGATTACTCCAATCATGTCCATCGCCAAACAACTTCAAGCCACAGGCGGTAACATGCAGCTGTTTTATGGAAACAGAACCGAATCAGATATTCTATTTAAATCTGAACTTGACGGATTACATGCAGTCAAAAGCCACTATGCATTAAGCGGTGAAACGAAAGATGGATTTCTTTCAGGACGCATTGACAAAGCACAAATCACAGCGGTAATCAAGCAAGACTTGGACATGCTCAAAGCGGATGCCTTCTTTATTTGTGGGCCAGAGCAAATGATCATGGAAGCAAAGGAAACACTTGAGTTTTTCGGGGTGAATGCCTCAAAAATTCATTTTGAATTGTTCACTACGCCAGTACTTATGGCGCAAGAAAGTGTTCAAGTTCAGGCCAATTATTCCGGCGATAGCAAAGTGAAAGTGATTCTTGATGGCGAAGTGGCAAACTTCACGCTAAACACCAATGGTAAATCTTTGTTGGAGTCAATTGAAAATGCGGGAATGGATGCACCTTATTCTTGCAAAGGTGGTGTTTGTTGTTCATGCAAAGCGAAAGTGATTAAAGGTTCCGCCAAGATGGATTTAAACTACGCGCTGACCGATCAAGAAGTGGCGAAGGGTTACATTTTGACCTGTCAATCGCACCCAACAAGTGAAGAATTAACCATTTCTTTCGATGAGTAATAAAACCATTGTTGTCGTTGGTGCAAGCCGAGGAATTGGAAAGGCACTTGTTGAAATTTTTGCGTCAAATTCGGAAAACCGTGTGATTGCCTTATCTCGGGACCTCGAAAAAATGAAAGAACTCTTCTACGGTAATAGTAATGTGGTCGCTTATCCTTTTGATTTGCTACACAATGTACAAAATGAGGCGAAAACCATTTTTGAAGGAATTGGGAACATCGATATCTTGATCAACAATGCAGGGAAGTTGGTAAACAAACCATTTCCCGAAATCACACACAGTGATTTATCGGAGTGTTACCAGGTAAATGTAATTGGTGTGATGGAAACTGTTCAAGCTGCTTTACCTCAAATGGTTCATGGTGGACATATTGTGAACATCAGTTCAATGGGTGGTTTTCAAGGATCGGTGAAGTTTGCCGGTTTGAGCGCCTACTCCACCTCTAAAGCAGCCTTGTGTAGTTTTACGGAAATGTTCGCTGAAGAGTATAAGGAAAGTAAGATCAAAATGAATTGTTTGTGCTTGGGTGCTGCACAAACAGAAATGTTGGAAGCGGCATTCCCAGGGTATCAAGCACCAGTAAGTGCAGAAAAGATGGCTGAATTTATTGCTCAATTCGCGATGACTGGTGACCATTGGTTCAATGGAAAGATTCTCCCTGTATCTTTGAGTACACCTTAAAAAAGCATGATTGTTACTTTTTCATTTATCTTCATTTCATAGTCCAAAATTAAACGCTTGAATTCGCAACGGAAACATATCAAACAGCTTAGCGAGCCCGAAATCATCGAACTGGCGAAGACGGATCAGAAGTACTTTGGTGAATTGTACAACACCTACTTCCAACGCATCTTTCGCTTCGTATTTAAGCGTTTGGGGGGCAATGAAGAGGTTGCAAATGACCTTACTCAGCAAACCTTCATAAAAGCGATGGCGAACATAGCCAAGTATGAAGACCGAGGATTGCCTTTTTCAAGCTGGTTGTTTCGCATTGCACAGAATGAAGTATCCATGTTCTTCAGATCTCAAAAAAACGGTTATACCGTTGAGATTGAAGACTGGCGAATGAAAGACCTGTGCTCCGAAGGAAATATCCTAGGTTACATGACGCAGGAAGACCAAGAAAAATTGGTTGGCCTTTTGAATGAAATGGAACAAGAACATTTGGATTTAATCGAACTTCGTTTTTTCCAAGAAATGAGTTTCAAAGAAATCTCAGAAATTTATAATATCACAGAGGCAAATGCAAAAATGAGAGTTTATCGCATTCTTGAAAAGCTTAAAAATAAATGGACCGCATCGCTATGAGAAAATTCAGCATGAAGCAAGATGATCGGCCGATCGAGCCAACGATGGAGCAAATCCAACGCAATCAAGATTTTAGCAAATTGTACCACGAGTACGAGCGATTGACAAAGCGCGGAAAAAAACCAATTTACCGCGACCCTAAACTCTACCTGCTCATGGTTTTGATAGGAATCATTGCGCTGTTACTTTTCTTTGAAGGGTAAATTTCTTTTAGATTTCAAACATCAAGACTTTCGGATATCCAGATTTTAAGATATCAAGATTAGATTAATCTTCCATTTGATCAGTATTAAAATGCAATAGAATTCGAAGTAAGATTAAGTCTTGAAGCGAAGCGGTCTTTCGTCTTATAGTCAGCCGTGGCTGACGGGTCTTTTGTCTAATTACAAATCACTACATCGCAGAGAGTCGCACTACTTTCAGAGATTTTCATTAGTTTTAGGTTCACTTGACGATGGAATGAATCAGAGAATTCTACTTATTGGATTGATTTTACTGCTGAAACATAGCATTTCACTGGCTCAAGACATCCATTGGTCACAGTTCAATGACATTCCTATGTTTCAGAATCCTGGGCATGCTGGACATTTTGACGGAGATTACCGCTTTGTTGGGAACTACCGCAATCAATGGCGCAGCGTCACCGTCCCTTTCAGTACAATTTCGATGTCGGCGGATATGCACCTCCAGAATTACCGAAATCTAGGGGTGGGACTACTCTTTTTTCATGATGCTGTGGGCGACGGTAAACTTCAGACCGCCGAGCTTCAGGCGAATATTTCTTATCTTTTGAGGCTAACAAGCGATTCAAGCCACATACTTCGTGGGGGCATGAATTTCGGGATGAATCACCGGCAAATCAATTGGAATCAACTCTATTTTGACAACCAGTTTAACGGTACTCAATTCGACCCAAATCTTCCAACCAACGAGTCGTTTCAAACTGACAGAAAAACGAACCTATCCGTTGGAGCGGGTATTTTGTATGAGTACTTAATCAACAAACGAGAAAAAATTACGGCAGGTTTTGGTGCCTTTAACTTGAACCGTCCAAATCAAGGTTTCTATACGGCTATAATTCCCCGAGACATTCGCTACAACCTATTCGTCAAAGGCATTTACGCCATTGATTCCGACTGGGATTTAATTCCATCATTTAACTTATCCGTTCAGGGGAAATATCGGGAATTTGTCGCCGGATCTTCACTGAAATATACGTTAATCAACAAGCGAGGAGATTACAAAGCATTGTATGGCGGCATTTGGTACCGTACGGCAGACGCTGCCTATGTCAGTGTTGGGATGGATTATCAAAGCTGGTTTGTTGGATTGAGTTACGACATCAACTTTTCAAAATTGGTTCCTGCGAGTAACATGCGTGGGGGTTTCGAAATTGCCACGCGTTATATCCTGAGCCGATTTAAACCCAAAAAGATGCAACACCGCGTATGTCCAGATTTCATTTAATCTTGGTTTTTGTGTGCGCAACCTTCGGGGTTTCAGCGCAATCACGACTCGCGCAATATTTAAAGGCTGCGGAGGATAAGTACCGAAATGGTGATTATTATTACTCTGTAGAATTGTATGAAATGGCCATGGCACTTGATTCAAATTCTGTGGAAACCTTGTGGAATTATGCCGAAGCCTTGCGGGCATTCAAGGACTACCGAAAAGCGGAGTATTACTACGAAAAAGTCTATGATCGTGAAGAAGCGATGCTCTACCCGATGTCCTTGATTTATCTTGGGCTCATGCAAAAGTGCAATGGGAAATATGACGTCGCTTTAGAGACATTCAAACGAGCAAAAAAGAAGTTCGCAAAATCGAAAAAAGAATATCCCTACTTAAAAGCAAAACGAGAAATGGAATCCTGTCTTTGGGCAAAATCAGCCCTTAAAGACACATCTGAACTCATTTTTTTACGATTACCCGAAACCGTCAACACTCCAAATTCTGAATTTGGCCATACCATTTCAGCTGGATCGTTTATTTTCTCCTCATTGCGGGCTGATTCCATTGGCGCGGGAGAGGAAGTATATACGAAAAGTTACAAAACACGCTTGTATCAATCAGCCATTGACTCTGGAAATTTGTCTCAATCTCAGCGCATTGATGATTTGTTTTTTAATGGTTTGAGTACGGGAAATGGTGCATTTTCACTCGATGGAAAACGATTTTATTTTAGCTTGTGTACCGACGAAGGCTACAATTACACATGCAAAATCATGGTATCGCGCTTTGAAAATGGAAAATGGACAGCGGCAGATTCACTTGGAGACATCATTAACGTGGCTGGAAGTAACACTTCAATGCCTGCCATAGGCATGATGGATGGACAAGAAGTATTGTTTTATTCATCCAATCGTGATGGGGGCGAGGGCGGCATGGATATTTGGTTTTCAGCCATAAAAAACGGCAATGAATATGCGAAACCACGCGCCATTCGAACAATAAATTCCGTGGATAACGAATTATCACCGTGGTGGGATCAACGTACGAGTACCCTTTATTTCTCTTCCTCTTGGCACGATGGATTTGGTGGATACGATGTGTTTGCTGTTCCATACAGCACGCAGTTTGGTGAACCAAAAAATGCGGGAATCCCGATCAACAGCCCAGCGAATGATTTGTACTTCTTTAAATCTGGTGATACAAGTTACTTTTCGAGCAATCGACTCGGGGTACTTTACAGTAAAAATCCAACCTGCTGTAGTGATATCTTTTCTGCTGCTCCGCCCGTGATTATTATCCCGCCTACACCAAAAGAGACCTTGGAAGATTTGAACAAACGTTTGCCCGTAACACTATACTTTCATAATGATTGCCCTGATCCTAAAACTCAAGACACCTTAACCAAGGTGAACTACATCACGAGTTACGACGACTATCGAAGGTTGCTGCCTGAATATCAAAAAGAATATTCCAATGGTTTGAGTGGAGGAAAAGCCGAAGATGCGCGGGAAGACATCGAGAGTTTTTTCATTGAATTTGTGGACCAAGGTGTCAAAGACCTCTTCTTGTTCAGAGATTTATTGTTGGAAGAATTGAAAAAAGGGGCGCGAATTAAAGTGACCGTTCAAGGATTTGCAAGTCCACTGCACAAAACGGCGTATAATGTCAATTTAACAAAGCGTCGAATTTCTTCTTTCATGAATTATTTACGTTCCTTCGACAATGGTGTGTTTGTTCCTTATCTCGACGGGACAGCCGAGAATGGAGGATTCGTCATCTTTGCGCAGGTTCCATATGGCGAATATACCGCGAATCAATTGACGAGTGATAACATCAATGATCAGCGAAACTCTGTTTATTCAAGGGCAGCTGCGATTGAACGAAAGATTGAAATACAGAGTGTTGAATCGATTCAAGAAGACAGTTTAGCATTTTACACGGAGCTCTCCCCTACCTCCATGGATTTAGGATCAATCCTAAGAGGAGCATCCTTCACAAAAAGTATTGTTTTCAGAAACAAGAGCAATCAAACATTGGTGGTAGATCGCATAGACTTTGACGCCACTATCGTTAATGTTGATATAGCAAAAGACATTCCTGCCCAATCCGAAACGAGCATTCAATTTGTAAACGTTGGACAACTTCCAAAAGGTCTCTTCTCTACACCAGTGCGTATCTATTTTAAAGGATACCCAACGCCAATTACCATTCGAGTGTTAGGTGAAGGCTTATAGTTTGGATGCATCCGCGCGAATTGATACCTTTGCAGCCAAATCAACGAATCGAATGAGTAAGATACCGGTTAAGCGTCCTCGATTAATGTTCATCGATATGGCACGTTCCATCGCCATTATCCTGATGCTTGAAGGACATTTCGTCGACCAAACCTTGGGTTCACGCTTTCGGAGTCCAGATGCCCACTTTGTTAATCCTGATTTTTTCTGGTACGACTGCTGGCACATTATCCGTGGATATACATCGCCGATGTTCCTAACCATGACGGGCTTGATTTTCGTGTATCTTTTGTATGCCAACAAAGGAGAGCCATTCTTTGGGAATGAACGCGTTAAAAAAGGATTTAAACGTGTGGCAGAGTTATTATTTTGGGGATATCTATTGATGCCGAAAGGATTTCACATACTACAATGTATTGGTTTTGGTATCATGGGATTATTATTGACATACGGCTTGTATCGCCTAATCAAGGTGATTCCGTTATGGGTGTATTATTTCGTTTTCTCCCTTGTAATTTTTTCTTTTTGGGCACCACTTAATTCCATTCGCAACGAAACGGGAGCAATTCCCTGGCCGCATGGATGGCCTGATTTTCTTCAGAACATGATTCATGCGCCATCATACCGATCGATGTTTCCGCTTGCACCCCATTTAGGATATACCTTTTTCGGTGCGGGTATCGGTGTATTATTGCATACGGCATGGATGAATAAAAGTAAATGGAACATACCCGTTTTCTTGTTTACCACTGGTATCTTGTTATTTTTCTATTCCACCCAATTCTTATATTTCGTTCACCACCTGACGTCACGAACCCTTGGATTTGGCATTCAACACTTGGCAAGTGGAAATTGGCTATTTGAAAACCTGGGGATGATTCTAATCGTGCTGGGAATATTATCCTTGATTGAGAAACTATTCACCATTAAAGAGAATCTATTTATTCGAATGGGGCGAAATACACTCCCTGTTTTCGTGGTTCATATGATTATTCTTTACGGAGCCATCATTCACTTTGGGATAGCTAAATTCATTTCACGCGACATGAATCCATTAAATCCATACGAAGCAGCCATTGGTGCAGCTTTGTTTATTGCAACCTTTGCCTTTATGGTGCATTATATTAAACCTTTGACGGCCTTTTACGACAAAGTACTTGGGGTTATCTTCCCAATCCGTAAACGATTTGCAAAGGAGAGTAAAAAATAATTTCACCATGAAAAATCTGCTTTTTCTATTGTTGATCCTTTTGAATTTTGGTGCATCCTCCCAAAACCAGAATGTGTTATTTATTGGAAATAGTTATACCCACTACAACAATATGCCTAAGCTTTTTGAGCGCATTGCCAAGGCAAACAATCACGTTGTATATGCCGATTCCATTGCGGTGAGTGGAAGTACATTAAAGCAACATGCCGAGCGACCAACGACCTATGCAAAAATGAAGAAAAAACCATGGAATATTGTCGTTATCCAAGGTTTCAGTAGAGAATTTGCTCAAGATTCTAGCGTGATCATGACAGAAACACTTCCATATGTTCGCCAACTCATCGATTCAGTGTTGACCTTCAGTCCTTGTGCACAAATCTATTTTTACATGACGTGGGGGTATAAGGAAGGATTTGCTGACGAAGAAGCCAACAATACGTATGACAAGATGCAAGCACGCATTCTATCTGGATATAATCTTTTACAGAAGGAGTTTGGTTACCCAATCGTTCCAGTAGGTTTAGTTTGGAAGGACATTCGGGAGAATCACCCTGAAATCAATTTGTATGAAGCCGACAATCAACATCCGAATTTTAATGGAAGTTATACCATAGCGACAACCTTTTACACTGCATTTTTCAATAAAACATCAAATGGTGAATTTTCCCCAGTTAAATTGAACCAAAGTTGGAAACCAACGTTAATTTCTACGGCGAGCAAAATCATCCGAGACAATTACTCGTTCTTTAAATTGGATAGTTTGACTCATCCTATGCCAGTTGTTCCTCCCATTATGGACTTTTCGATACGTGAACATTGGACCAATATCAGCATCCAAAATAGAACGAAATACTACAATTCAATCATTTGGGATTTTGGCGATGGAAGTGTTTCAAAGAAATACCATCCAAAGCATTACTATGAAAAAAATGGAACGTACACGGTTACATTGACTGTCGTGCGCGATTGCCATGAATTTATACTCGCAAAGAAAATAACGGTTTCGCATTCCGATAAATATGCGACATCAAATCCAAAGAAGAAGAAAAAGAGCTAATTCATGGCAGACCTTCGACCTAAACAAACCACAGAACGCCTTTTTTTCATTGACGTAACGCGATCTATTTCGATATTATTGATGCTGGAGGGTCATTTCATCGTGATGTGGCTCGACCAGCAGTTCAAGGATAAAGATGAATGGGCATACTCGATCTTTTCAGGAATACGCGGCAATACTGCACCATTATTTCTAACCATTACTGGTGTTGTTTTTATGTATTTGCTCGAACGTAAAGGAAGTGAAATCTATAATTCAGCGCGTGTAAAAAAAGGGTTGATTCGTGTAGCGACTTTGTTGGGTTGGGCCTATTTGGTTCAAATCAATTTCAGAACAATCGCTAAAAACACAGGGACATGGACAGAGGAATGGGTCACATTCACCCAAGAATGTCATTATAACCCCATCAGTTATTTCACACACCTTGTTGGCGATCGTTTCTATACCTTTCATATTCTACATTGTATTGCCATAGGATTGTTTCTGACCATAGGGATCTATGTGTTCGCCCATTTCATTAAGAAAATGCACTATGTTCCTCACCTTCTGCTTGGTTCAGCAATCGCGTGTATTTTTATGCAACCTGTAATTGTTCAATATTACGACACGAACACGCATCTGCCATTTCTACCTGACATTCTCAATAATTTCTTTGGTGGTGAACACAGTGTATTTGGCGTATTTCCATTTTGTGGATATGTACTTGGCGGTGCTTTCATTGGATCCTTAATTGCTCGTGGATTTGATGCGACTTCAAAAATTGGATTACGTAACTTACTGATTTCAGCCATTTTGTTGATTGTCATACAAGCCTTGTTTCGTTTCTCCTTTGATGCCGTTTTAAGTCATTTTATGGATAAGCCAATTCGTTTCTTCCGTTTGATGGATTCCTTCTTTTTACGTTTTTCGCTTTCCCTGGTTCTTGTAATGGGTGTAATCCTCGCTACACGCAATAAAACCTCGATTAACAGTACTTTATTAGCGATAGGACAAAACACATTACCCATCTTTATTTTACACTTGCTGTTGCTCTATGGCGCTGTGAGTGGATTTGGACTAGACACCATTTTGACTGCAGTGAATCCGCAAGACTTAGAAGAATACAGACAACCGTGGTTTACGATCTTCTTTGCTGCATTATTTATTGGAGTATTTGTGATTTTTGCCTCGAAGATCAATGGACTCACTGAGCTTTATCGAAAGTTCTGCAACAGCTTGTTTCTAAAACCGAGGAGTAAATCTCCCCTTACAACCGCAAAGGCAATGAGTGGGATGTTAGTCCTTGGATGTATTCTCTTTCAGATTATTTCAAGGATATAGTTGCCTTAATTTTATCGGCTACTTCAGCCAGTTCATCCATCGATGGATTTAATTTCAATCCTGCAAAATTCATGTCAGAAATTGAATCCATTGGCACCAAATGAATGTGAGCGTGGGGTACTTCTAGACCGATGACAGTCATACCAACTTTCCTACATGGAAAGGATGTTTTAATACCCGCCGCCACTGCTTTAGCGAATTCCATCATCTGAGCCATTTGTTCTGCGTCGATATCAAAGAAATAATCGATTTCAACTTTAGGAATAACTAAGGTATGTCCTATGCGCAATGGGTTTATGTCTAAGAAAGCTAAAAACAAGTCGTTCTCAGCTACAATAAATGCAGGAACTTCTCCTGCGATAATCTTCGAAAAAATAGTACTCATGGATTAGCGGGAAATTTCCACAACTTCAAACTTGATGATTCCGTTTGGCGTTTGCACGTCGGCAATGTCACCTTGCTTTTTACCAAGTAATCCTTTCCCAATTGGAGAATCAATGGAGATCTTTTTTGCTTTTAAATCCGCTTCATTTTCGGCAACTAGCGTGTATTCCATCTCCATTCCATTGGCCACATTGCGAATTTTCACCTTTGACAGGATAAGTACTTTAGAAGTATCAATGTTTGTTTCATCAATCAATCGAGCATTCGCAATAATCGCTTCAAGCTTTGAAATTTTCATTTCCAATAAGCCTTGTGCTTCTTTCGCAGCATCGTATTCGGCATTTTCAGAAAGGTCACCTTTATCTCTTGCCTCAGCGATTTGTTCAGAAATGGCTGGACGCTGTACCGTTTTCATGTGGTGAAGTTCCTCCTTCAGCTTATTCAACCCCTCCTCCGTATAGTAACTAATCTGTGACATAAATATCGTCTTGTGATGGTATTAAACAAAAACAAGAGAGCCACAGGGGCTCTCTTGGTATTTCAAAAATATAAAAAACTTTGACTATTTCAAATCGATCGGTGCGCCGATAGTGTGGATAATTCCAAAGATCCCAGCGAAACGTGCGCAGTACTCAATTCCCAAGGCTGTTTTGTTTTGACCAACCAAAGCATCAAGAGAGAAACCAGCTGTTGGACCCACCAACGCATTTGAGCGATTTTCAGCAGAAAGAATATACTTTTCGTACACAAATCCACCACGTAGATTAAATGCTACTTTATCAGCGATCATTCCGTAATCAAGACCTAGTCGGAACTGATCATACGAGAAAGAGTTTGCCGTAAATCCAAGTGCTAAAGTAAGTTTATGCTGCGCTGTTGACGATGACGCAGTACTCGTCCCAATAGCTGGTTTCGACTTCGGACCGCCTAGAAGGAAGTCATAAGATCCACCAATCGACAATAACGAAGGCATTTCAAAAGATGCTGAACGCTCTTCTAAGGATGCAGTGAAGCCAGAACTTAAATAGTTCACTTGTTGTGCCAAACCATCCCCTTTATAGTGCATTACAGGTCCCACATTTTTAAGCGCTATTCCAAATTTAATTTGATCTCTCTCGCCAGTTACGTAGCGAATTCCTGCATCAATGGCCATACCCGTCGATTTCAAATTCGAAATATTGGAAGAAATCACTTTAAAGTTGATTCCCCCATAAATGGATTGGGAGAAAGAACGTGCATAACCTACATTGAAAATGTTCGCACGGGGAGAAAAGAAACCGATATTTCCTTCCGGATTCGCAACCGTAGTAATTGGAATGTCACCATAGTTCAGTGATTGAACACTAACTGCTATGACATCCGTTTCAGAAATACGTTGTGCGATTCCTGCACTGTTCATAGCGATTCCAGCCGAACCCATCCAGTTGCTGTAGTTGAATTTGATTTGAGTCTTGTCTGTAAAAGCAAGACCTGCGATATTGATGTATGTAGCTTCCAAGCCGTTTACGCTTGAAATACCCGCATCAGCAAAAGCAGCACTTCTCGCCCAAGGATTTACTAGCAAGTGCGACGCACCAGCAGAACCTACTCGGTCTTCATTACCCGCCATTGCGATCATACTGAACGCCATTGCTCCGCCGAAAAGGATGTTCTTCATATTCATTGTTGAACTTTTCATTTCACTTTTTCTTTTAAATCAATTAAGTACCTTGTAAGTCTACTTGACGCATACCTCCGAAGAATTTAAGTATTACCTC
>JBEIKR010000057.1:0-15909 GCA_040379705.1 Crocinitomicaceae bacterium | reverse complement strand
TTGAGAGATGAAAAACTAAAGTCATCCCCATTGATATCTTTCACCGTGAACTGATAAATTGATTCTTTTTCTTCGCTTACGAAGGCCATTGCTGCAAACACCACTGCCATTGCTATTACTAATTTCATTTGTTTCGTTTTGAATTCAAACAAATTTAAGGAAACAATGTTCGCCAACTCACATGAATTGGAAACCTTTTCCGAAATTAAACGAATAATTGAGCAATGAAAACGTTGTGTTTAAGCATTATTTTGTTCGTTTTGAGCGTATCGACGTTCGGGCAAACCATTCTCACCGGCACGTGGCAAGGAATTCTTGTGCGCAATGGAAGCACTATACAGCAAGCCACTATCATCCATCTAAGCATCCCATCCAATGACAAGGAGTTTACTGGAAAGTCGCGCGAGGAAATCCACGAAACAGATCTTTATGCCCTGAAAAAAATAAAAGGAAACCTGGGGGAGAAAAACCTAAGTTTCCAGCAAACGTTCACCGAAAAAAAGAAAACAAATTCAAAAACAACCTGGTGCATGCTTTCAGCTACGATGTCATACAACGACAGCACGGGATATTTAGAAGGAAAATATACAAGCACCGACTGTAGAAACAACAGTGGAAAAATAATTTTATACAGATCTACAGAAGCGTTTCCTGACAGTGATAAATCTACGTCAAATCAATCGTGGTTCGCGTCCTTTGTTTCTGATTATTCAAACGGGTATTTTGCCCCTGAAGTAAGAAAACGGGAGCGCGACAGTTTCAAATTCGTTCCTATTTATTTTGATTACGACCTAGCTGAGATCAAACCGGAATACCACGATTTCCTTGTTCGACTCATACGTGTGGTTAATGGCCACTCTGATTTGCGTATTCAAGTCACAGGACACACAGACGCTGATGGATCCGATCAGTACAACCTTGATTTGTCAAAAAGACGCGCTGAAGCGATTATTGCATTCTTCAACACACATGGGCTTTCCAAAGATCGTCTCGAAATAGATTTCAAAGGGGAAAGTGTACCTGTCGATAATAATTCAACCCCTGAAGGCAAGCAACGCAATCGGCGTGTTGACTTCTCCTTTATTTAACTGTTATTGGGGTTGGATTTTTTCGCGATGACAATTCAAGGATAATTCCCAATGTCGGTTGAACAATGCCTGAGGTGTTCTTGATGAATTTCGTTTTGTAGCGAGTTGGATCATTCGGATCTGTGATCGGTTGACCATTCGCATCTTTTTCCAACAAAAGAATCGGAGCAACTGTCGTTTTATAACCATACAAATTCTGAATGTCCAAATAGAAGTTCATTGAGAACTTCGGCAAAAAGATTTTCTTGTCCACGCGCATGTTTAATTGATGGTAACTTGATTCTCTCATCGTATTGAGCAAGTTGTAGTCCAACACCCCTTGACCATTCACATCCCATACTTGTTTCAAACTCGAAGTCGCTACATCAATGGGTGTGTAAGGTGATCCTCCTGAGAATAACCAACGAAATCCTACTTCCCAGCCTTTTTTGAAACGTTTCCCTCCAGTAATTGATACGATATGACGACTATCCCAAGATGATGGAATGTAGCTACCGTTTTTATCTTTGAATTCAGACCGCACAAAAGTGTAAGCCACAATTCCGTAGAAACCCTTGACCATTTTTTGCTGGTACAAGAATTCCGCACCGTAGGCTCGACCAGTCGATATTGATTTCACTGCCTCATTCCCCACAACGCCGAAATCAGAACCTTGATTGGCCAGGGAAATGGAATCATTCAACGAGAACGGATAACGGCTATAGCCCTTGTAAAATCCTTCGACGGTAAAACGCGAAGAGAACTTCGTGACGTATTCCGTTCCAAGCACAAAGTGGTCTGCACGAATGTACTGCACATCATTTTGCTTGTTGACTAATGTTCCCGAAGCATCTCTGAATCCTAACACCGTGTATGAAGGCAACTGGTGAAAACGTGCCACATTCGCATTGATGGAAAAACGCTCATTCACACGGTAACTGGCAGAAAGCATGGGTGACAACTGATCCAAAGGATTCATCATAGACTTGGAATAATTACTGACATCGCTGCGTAGTCCAAGGGAAAGATTTAAGCGTTCGTTAAACAATCCTCTATTCAGTTGGGCGAACATTGATCCCTTACTCAAGAACAAATCAGAAGTATAATCTACCGTTATTGGAAAACCTTGTACAATGATTTTATTGTACGTTTGATTGTTGTAGCGTGCGTATTCATAACCAAATCCAGCGGTTAATTTCCATCCATTCTTCGAATACACATGTTCAAATCGTAATTTATTCTCCGCTTCGAACGACGAATAATCCAAGATTTTGTTCGCTTCCGTCTCCACATTCCCCGCATAGCGCTGTGATGTATTTTTCAGCATATTTCGGCTCAGCACCACCATTTGATACGAATGTTTCGAATAATGAAGCCAGTTCACCCCAAAGGTATAATTCCATTGTCCTTGTGCAGGAATATTTCCTAAGATAAATTCGTTGTATTCTTTCCTTTCTGGATCCGTAACTTTCTCATTCACTTTGGTATTCAAACGAAACTGATCAAATGCCCCAAGTCCAAGAAAGGTAATTTTGTTTTTGTCGTTGATCTTAACGTTCACCTTATATTGTGAATCGTTATAGGTCGGCAAAAATGGCAACTGGAGGGCAGAGAATAAAAACTGGAGGTACGAACGGCGGGCTGAAAAGATAAAATCCGCTTTTTTACCCAACGGCCCATCCAATGTCAAAGCCACATCACTCGAACCTAAAGCAAAATTCGTTATAAGATTGTCTGGATTCCCATCCTTTTGCTTAAATGAAATCACTGAACTAAGTCCGTTTGCTCTACTTGAAGGAAAAGCGCCAGAATAGAAGTCAACTTCACGAATAAAATTAACATTCAACAAACCTACTGGACCACCGCTCGAACCTTGGGTGGCAAAGTGATTGATATTTGGAACCTCAATTCCATCGAGATAAAACTTATTTTCCCCAGGCGCTCCACCTCGAATGATGATATCATTTCTAAAGGTCGCTCGAGAAGCAACACCAGGTAATGCTTGCAATACTTTACTGACATCACGATTGGCACCGGGAAGACGTTCAACCTCTGTCGCATTCAATGTTTTTAATGATACCGGCGACTCATCCTTTCGAACAAATGGAGACGCTTTCGCAATTACCTCTTCTTTGTCGACGACAATCATTTCCAATGGAAAATTCAACTCCACTGTGCGGGCATTTGTTATCGTGACTTCATTGATTAACAAATCCTGATAACCTGAGATGCTTGCCCTGAAATTGTAAATCCCAGGAGTTAACCCAACAATCTCAAATGTACCATCATCCAATGTGACAGCACCCTTTTGCTGATCGACAACAATCACCTTAGCAAAGGGTAAAGATTCGTTATTTAATGCATTAAAAACGCGGCCGGTAACTTTACCAGTTTGTGCAATTGAGCAGAGAGGTAAAAGCAATAATATCGCAAATAAGGTGGTGTTTTTCATCGAAAGAAATTCTTTTTTTGAATAAACAATAAACACTCCTTATTGTTTAGAAACAATCAATTTTTATTCAACGCGCACCCATTTCTGAGTTCTAAAAATTGGGCCTACATAGCCACGTACATTGAGAAGATTGGCATTCCCTTCTTCCAACCACATTTTCACTGTGTAAATTTTTCCGTTCTCTGGATCGACAATCGTTCCGTCTTCCCATTCTTCGCCATCCCATTTCAAGCTGCGAACAATTTGCAAACCAACGAGTGGCTGATCTTTCCGGTCATCCGTACATTTCTTGCATTTCGGATTATCTTCTCGACCCTCACGCGGGAATAAATAAATAATCTTCCCATACAACTTTCCATCTACCTTGTACAATTCAACGATAGACTTTTTTTTGTTGGTTTCATCATCAATAGTAATCCACTTCCCTACACATGATTGTGCGAACGAATTCATTGATGCAAATAAGGCAATGACAAAAAGTATTTGTTTCATGTTGCTATGGTTTAGTTAATTTTCAAAATTAACATTTGTTCAATTCAAAATGTTTCCTTCGAACAAATTTTAACGAAATTTCCTAAAAGCTGCGAGCCATTTGGCGTGAGCACGGATTCTGGATGAAATTGAATACCAAACACTTTATCATTTAAATGTTGAAAGGCCATAGCAACTTGATCTTCAGAAAGGGCTGTAAGCTCCAAATCCCTTTGATTTTCTGTCAGTACTGCCCAACTATGATACAAGCCAGCTTCGAATGATGATGGCAATCCTTCGAACAATGGTGAGGAAATCACCTGATTTACGATTGTGCTAACTCCGTGTTTTACCGTATTCAAATTATACAACGATAATTTATAATGTTGTGCAATGCCTTGCATGCCTAAACATACCCCCAACAGTGGTTTTTTCCCTCGAACCGTTGAAATCACTGAAAACATAGACTTTGTTTCTTCTGGCAAACCAGGACCAGGTGATAAAATCACACCGTCATATTCGAGGATTTGACGCTCTGTGATTTCAGCACCATCCTCGATTACATCCACCTCTGCTCCAAGTGATTCAAACGAATGAAACAAATTGTATGTGAAAGAATCCTTGAAATCAACCAATAACAGTTTCAATGGTTTGCGCATATTTTGTTAAACTTGCACAAAGTTAATAGAAGTTAGGGTGTTCATAATAATACCTCCACTCAACCAACAAAAAAGTCATGAAAACTGTCATTCAAATCCCCGGAGCTCCTGCACCAATAGGACCATATAGTCAAGCGATACTCTCCGGAAAAACCTTGTATATAAGCGGTCAAATTCCATTGGACCCATATTCTGGGGAATTGGTCACTTCTGACATTCAAAGCGCAACACATAGGGTACTAAAAAATATCAGCGCTTTGCTTAACGAGGCAGGAATGACACTTGACAATGTCGTTAAATGCAGCATATTTTTGAAGGACATGAATGACTTTGCATCCGTGAATGAGATTTATGCGTCGTACTTTTCGCATGTTCCTCCGGCGCGTGAAACTGTTCAAGTGGCTAAATTACCCTTGGATGTATCGATCGAAATTTCCTGCATCGCAGTGATTGATTAACTGTGAAAAAAGCACCTCAATACCGAATTTCTATCATCATTGTCAACTACAATGTTGAGTTTTTCCTTGAACAATGCCTCAATTCTGTGCGCAAAGCAATGGAGGGCATCAATGGTCAAGTGTTTGTCGTGGACAATAATTCTATCGATGGTTCCGTGGAGATGGTTCAAACCAAATTTCCAGAATATTCACTCATTGACAACAAAGAAAATCTTGGATTTTCGAAAGCAAACAATCAAGCGATTCGCTTATCAGACGCCGAATATATATTATTGTTAAACCCAGATACGGTTGTTGAGGAAGACACTTTTTCAAAGGTAATTGATTTCATGGATGGCCACGATGATGCAGGTGGATTGGGTGTGCGCATGGTCGATGGAAAAGGAATCTTTCTTCCAGAGTCAAAGCGCGGACTCCCCACTCCGGCTGTAGCTTTTTACAAGATTTTTGGGTTATCTAGAATATTTCCAAAATCGAAACGCTTTGGCACCTATCATCTAGGTTATTTAAGCGAGTTTGAAACCAATGAAATTGATATACTCAGCGGAGCTTTTATGTTGATGCGAAGTGAAGCTCTGGATAAGGTCGGTCTACTTGATGAAGCATTTTTCATGTATGGTGAAGATATTGACCTTTCATACCGCATTCAAAAAGGAGGATACAAGAATTATTATTTTCCTGAAACGCGCATTATTCACTACAAAGGAGAGAGCACCAAAAAAAGTTCTGTCAACTACGTATTCGTTTTTTATCGCGCCATGGTCATCTTCGCACGGAAGCACTTCTCCCAAAAAAATGCGTGGCTTTTCTCTTTTCTCATCAACGCAGCCATTTATTTTCGCGCTTCCTTGGCAATTGTATCTCGATTCATTCGCAGGGCAACCTTACCCGTAGTTGATTTCTTGATCATTTGTATGGGATTGATTGCGTTGACGGACAGATGGAAACATGTCGATATTCGCTTTCCTTCAGAAATCATAAAAGTGGCGATTCCAGCGTATGCACTTGTATGGTTAATCGCACAATTGTTTGTTGGCAGCTATGATAAGCCTTTGAAGCTGATAAAGTTCTTAAAGGCAAGTGTGCCTGGGACAATAGCAATTCTTGTTGTCTATGCCCTATTGCCCAAAGATTGGCAATTTTCGCGTTTGTACATCTTACTTGGCGCCTTGTGGACCATATCGTATTACATCCTTTCGCGCATTTTCTTGCACTTAGCCATTGGACAATCGTTTAGCCTGCGCGGGACAAAATCGCGTTCCTTTGCAGTAGTTGGTAAAAGTGATGAATTTGAGCGTGTCAAAGCATTGCTGATTCAGACCTACCCAAAGATTGAGTTGATCGAGCACGTTTCAGCGGGATCTGAAAAAGCCCCAGGATCTGTAGGCACGATCGGACAGTTGGATCAAATCGCGCACATCCACAAGATTGACGAAATTGTTTTTTGCGCCAGAGATACAAGTGCACGGGAAATCATCAGTTGGATGACAGAAATTGATTCGAAAGGAATTGACTTTAAAATCGCGCAACCTGACAGCATCTCGCTCATTGGCAGCAATTCCATCGAAACGGCAGGTGATCTGTATGTCTTGAATATCGACGCCATTAGCAAACCCGAAAATCGCCGTGCTAAGCGTTCGTTTGACCTCATTTTAGGCTTACTACTTTTCATTTCTATTCCATTTCTTGTTTGGAATTACAGATTTAAAACGAAGTTTATAAAAAACGTGCTTTCTGTCATTACGGGCAAACGTTCGATCGTTGGTTACGATGATTTGAATGAGAAAAGTCCGCGTGTACTTCCTCGACTTAAACCCGGAGTTCTTTCACCTTCTGATGCGCTGTCGGTACCTGACCCCTCTTTGTCAGATAAACTCGATTTAATTTACGCCCGTGATTATCGCACATCAAGCGATCTATCCATACTCTTGAAAGCATGGAAAAAACTAGACCGATAAAAGCAAAATCCCCCTTGCTAAAATTGAATTTTACATTACTTTTGTCCTCGTTATAAACAGATATTCCAACCCGGAAATTATGGCACAAATAGAAATCCGACTCCCGAAGATGGGAGAAAGTGTTACCGAAGCAACCATCACCAATTGGTTAAAAAACGTCGGAGACAAAGTCGAAATCGATGAACCTTTGGTAGAGGTAGCCACAGACAAAGTGGATAATGAATTGCCATCCGAAGCGGGAGGTGTTTTAATCAAACAGCTTTTTGAAAAGGACCAAGTCGCTCAAGTTGGTGATGTGATTGCGATTATTTCTACGGATGGAAGCGATTCTGTTGACGCTGCGCCTGCAGCAGCTGCAGTCGCTGAAGTAGTTTCTGCCCCGCAAAGTATTCAAACTTCAGATGATGAAGAGGAGGAACATCTTGATAAAAATGGTCCCTCCGGGAAATTCTATTCTCCGCTCGTACGAAGCATTGCGGCGAAAGAAGGAATTGGGATGAACGAATTAGAGACGATTTCTGGAACAGGTCAAGGTGGACGTGTTACCAAAAAAGATATTCTTTCTCACATTGAAAACCGAAGCGCTACACCAGTAGCCACCGCACCTAAAGCAGTTGTTGAAACTTCGAAACCTGTTTCTGCGCCGATTGAAACAGCAGCGCATGCACACATCAAGGGACCTGTGGTGATTCCAAATCCAGGTGACGAGATCATTGAAATGGATCGCATGCGTAAATTGATTGCTGAACATATGGTGATGTCTGTGCATGTTGCGCCTCACGTTACATCGTATGTAGAGGCCGATGTAACGAATATTGTAAATTGGAGAAACAAAGTGAAGGGCGAATTCTTGAAACGCGAGAATGAGAACATCACATTTACTCCGATTTTCATTGAAGCCATTGTGAAAGCCATTAAAGATTTCCCGATGATCAATGTTTCTGTGAGTGGCACTACCATCATCAAGCGCAAGGATATCAATATTGGTATGGCAACAGCACTGCCATCTGGAAATTTAATTGTTCCAGTAATCAAAAAGGCGGATTGTTTGAATTTGGTAGGTATCACTAAGGCGGTGAATGAGTTGGCAAATAATGCCAGAAACAATAAATTGAAACCTGAAGACATTCAAGGTGGAACATTCACGGTGACGAATGTAGGAACATTTGGCAACGTGATGGGTACGCCAATCATCAACCAACCTCAAGTAGCCATCCTGGCCGTTGGAGCGATTCGTAAAGTTCCCGCAGTGATTGAAACACCGCATGGCGATTTCATTGGAATTCGACACAAAATGTTCCTGTCTCATTCGTATGACCACAGAGTGGTTGACGGCTCGTTGGGTGGACAATTTGTTCGAAGAGTAGCCGATTATTTGGAGCAATTTGATGCCAATAGAGAATTCTAAAAGAGAAAGAGCGGCTTAGGCTGCTTTTTTTATTTACGAATAAATACTCTCCAAGCAGGTACTAAAATATAGTTTGCTCGAATTGAACAGATTATTAAATTTCATTTCAAAAACAAATATTTTATTAGCTATTTCGTAGTTATTTAGTACTTTAGACGCCGAATATCGCTTCGTTTAACACTAAATCAAAAGACAGCGTTGTTCCGTTACTTGAAAATTAACCTAATACACCTATACATGAAAGGCAAATTTTTGCTCATTTTCAGCTCGTTATTCATCAGCATCTCGTTGATGGCACAAAAGACAGATGATGAAGTTCGCATGTTCATTGACATTAGTTCTGAAGATGAATTAGTGCGTGAGAACTCCGCAATGATCCAGGAGAATTTCTTGTATCAAGCCGAAATGATTGCGAATAAACTGATTTCACTGAATCCTTCTTCGGCCAATTACAATTACCGCAAAGGGTATTTGATGATGAGAGTTCAAAACAATTACGCTGGTGCAGTAACATACTTTGAAAAAGCAGTAGCCGATACCGACGTGAATTTTGATGCCTTCAGTTCGAAAGAAAAAAGCGCCCCTGTCGATGCTTTATTTCATTTAGCGACATGTTACCATGCGACGATGCAATTAGACAAAGCCGTCGCGTATTACAATAAATTTATTGCCGAATCAAAAGAGACGTCAGAGTTAATTAAGGTGGCAAAGCTTGGAATCGAACAATGTGCCATAGCAAAAAATGCTATAAACAATCCGGTGAACGTTATTCTGAAAAACCTAGGGAATTCTATTAATAGTAAAAATCCAGAATACGCACCAGTTATTTCGTTGGATGGAACGTCACTTTTCTTTACCTCGAAAAGAGCTTGGGAGAAAGGTAAAACTGAAGCTTATCGTGACCCTATTCGCAACCAGCACCCAGAAGATATCTATGTGAGTTATATGAATCCTGATTCTACTTGGACTGCACCTACTCGCATCGACTTCTGCCTTCCAGGAAATAATGAAGCGACACTTGCAGTTAGCGCTGATGAACGTAGAATTTATATTTATGAAGATTCGACAGGTTCTGGAGACATCTACTTCTCTGATTTCTATTCTGGGAAGTTTAATGACATCAAATTCTACGATGCGGCTTCAGTAAACACCGAATTCTGGGAAACACACTGCATGGTGTCTTCCGATGGTTCCCGTATGTTCTTTACTTCTGACCGCCCTGGTGGATACGGAGGAAAGGATATTTACCTTTCTCAGCGTATTGATGCGAATACATGGAGTGCACCTGTGAACCTTGGACCGAAAATCAATGGACCAAACGATGAAGATGCACCTTTTGTTTCCATAGACAACCGCATGTTGTACTTCGCAACAAATGGCAATCGCAGTATGGGAGGTTATGACATCATGGTGTGCGATATTCTAGAAGATGGAGCGTGGTCCGAAGCGCGTAATCTTGGATACCCGTTCAACTCTACTGAAGATGATTTATTCTACACAACAACGATTGATGGACTTCGTGGTTTCATGACTACATCACGCAAAGGTGGTATGGGTGATAAAGACATCTACGAGATCCAAAACGACTTCCTTGGTGTTCAGAATGTAGCTGTGTTCAAAGGGACCATTAAAACGACAGATAATAGCCAACTTCCGGAAGATTTCGCAATCAACATTCGTTTAACTTGCGATGATTGTGAGCCAATGGAACAGAACCGTAATATCTTTCCACGTTTGCGTGATGGTCAGTTCATGACAGGATTGAAACCATGTAAAACCTACCAAATTTCTTATTTCAACGCAACAGATGATGCGGTGATGTATGAAGAGACATTCACTACGAAATGTAATGTAAATTACCAAGAAATTGTGCGCAATTACATCCTTGATGTGAAAAACAAACAATTTGTTTTCCCGAAAGATACCGTTCAAGAAATCGAAACAGTGATTGCATCTACCTATAAAAATGTCGAGTTTATTCACTATTTCGATTACAACAAAAACAAGTTGTTCACTAACCGTGGGGATTTGAAAGATTTCGTGAAAGAGGTTGAAAAACAATTAAAAGAAGGTCGTGAAAAAATCACTATCAATATTTACTCCTCTTCTTCCAAAGTTCCAACCAAAACGTATGAGTCAAACGAGAACTTGTCAAAAATACGTGCGGAGAACATGAAATATGATTTGACAACGTATTTCGACAACATTCCAGAGTTGAAAGGGAAAGTGAATGTTGTAATTGTTACAGCAATTGTTGATGGTCCAGAATATGTGAAAGACTTCAAAGATCGAAACAAATACAAACCATACCAATTTGTAGGTTTGAAAACAGAATAATCAAAACAAGCATATGATAAAGTCCGGTAATGCCGGACTTTTTTTATTTAAAGAAAGACCAACGCTATGCAATTACATCTCAGTCGTCCCATCGCCATTTTTGATCTCGAAACAACTGGACTCAATATTACTTCTGACCGGATTGTTGAAATCGCCATTATCCGAGTTGAAGCCGATGGTACGGAAAGTGAATTTCTTCGTCGAGTAAACCCCGGAATGCCTATTCCTGCCGAGGTAAGTGCCATTCATGGGATATTTGATGAAGATGTTGCGGATGCACCTACCTTTGAAGAAATTGCGAATGAAGTAATTCAGTTCATTGATGACTCGGACTTGGCAGGATACAATTCAAACAAGTTTGACATTCCCGTTCTTGCTGAAGAGTTAATGCGTGCGGGTTGTGATTTTGATGTGTCCTCTCGACGCTTCGTTGATGTACAGAATATTTTTCACAAAATGGAGCAACGCACGCTTGCGGCAGCCTTTCAATTCTATTGTGAAAAACCCATGGAGAACGCGCACAACGCGTTATATGATGCACGTGTAACATTAGATGTGTTTCGCGCACAACTTGATCGCTATAGTACATTAGAAAACAATGTAGAATACCTATCCAACTTTTCCAAAGCGGGAAATTACAATTTACTAGATTTTGCGGGACGACTTGCGATCAATGAACACGGTGAAGCAATGTATAACTTTGGGAAACACAAGGGAAAAACAATCCGCGAAGTAATGCGTATCGAACCAGGGTATTATGGCTGGATGCTCGATGCTGACTTCCCACTTTATACAAAGAAATGCCTCCGTGCAGAGATGGATAAAATTAAGGCCGAACGAGAAGAATCAAAGAAAGAAGACGATAACACCGAATTAAACGCAAAACTGGAAGCATTAAAGAACAAATTCAAATAAGATGAAAATCATTTGTATCGGAAGAAATTACGCAGATCATGCGAAGGAAATGAATGCCGAGGTTCCTAGTGTCCCCGTTTTCTTTATGAAACCAGACACTGCCTTACTGAAGAATGGTCAAGATTTCTATTATCCTGACTTCACTTCTGACTTACATTATGAATGTGAACTTGTTTACCGAATCACCAAAGCGGGAAAAAACATTCAAGCCAAATTTGCTCACAAGTATTATACAGATATGACCCTGGGCATTGATTTCACTGCGCGCGATCTCCAGCAAGTATGCAAAACGAAAGGATTACCTTGGGAAATTGCAAAGTCATTTGAAAACAGCGCCCCCATTTCCGATGTCTTTCAACCAACGGATATCATCGATCCTAATGAAATATCCTTTGAATTGCGAAAGAATGGCGAGCTTGTTCAAAAGGGATATTCACGAGACATGATTTTCTCTATCGATGAAATCATCGCATATATCTCACGATTCATGACATTGAAAACTGGTGATTTAATTTATACAGGAACGCCTCAAGGTGTTGGTCCTGTCGTTATTGGTGATGTACTGGAAGGAAGTCTGAATGGTCAAGCCATGTTCAGGTTTGAAGTCAAGTAACTATTTACCCTTTGCGCGAATCACAATCATGACAGTGTATAACATGATTTTGAAATCCAGTGCTAAAGAACGATTCTTCAAGTACAAAAGATCGAATTTCATGCGTTGAAGCATTTGTTCTACATTCTCCGCATACCCATATTTCACCTGACCCCAAGAAGTAATACCCGGACGAACTTTTGTCAAGTGCAAGTATTGCGGTTCGAACTCCACAATTTTATCGATGTAGAACTGTCGTTCAGGGCGTGGACCAACCAATGACATATCCCCTTTGATCACATTGATAAATTGAGGAAACTCATCCAAGCGCAACTTGCGCATAAATCTTCCAATCGGAGTGATCCTTGGATCGTTCGATGAAGACAATTGAGGCCCACTTTTTTCGGAGCCAACAAACATTGTTCGGAACTTGATAATGTTGAATGGTCTGCCATTTCTCCCAACCCTTTCTTGGAAAAATAAAATTGGTCCTGGAGAAGACATTTTTACAGCAATTGCCAAAAACAAGAACACCGGGAGAAGCAAAATGGTGGCAATTACCGATAAAAACACATCCAAAAAACGTTTGATGGCTTGCTGCCATACCGGCATTGAATCTGCATTGACTTCAATCAAAAGTGTACCAAACAAGTTAGTCATTTTCACCGATCCCGATAGAATATCGTATAAATCCGGCAGGATATTGACACGAATCCCTCCACCATCAAACCGAGAAACGATCGATCTCAACTTTTCGTGCTCCGTACTTTCTAAGGCGATAATCACCTCTTCGACAGAATGGTCTCTGAGCACTGTTTCCAATTCATTTAAATGGCCAAGGTATGGCAATCGATCGTCTAACAGTTTATCTACGCCATTGATATTGACAAATCCAATGAATTCATGGATGGACTTAGGCATCGAAATAATCTCATTGTAGATATCTACTGCCTTGTCGCTACCACCAATTAAAAGGGTTTTGAAACGATATTTTCCCGAATGAATTCGATTCACAATGATGGATGAGAATACCAATCGAGGAATAAAAGTGAATGAAAAATGAATCAAAAACAGAAAAAGAATAGAGCGGTAGTATTGGTGGTATTCAACAATCGCGTCGTCGAGCAACAGCGTAAAAAATATGGCAACGCTACCAACGAATGTTGCACCAAAAGAAAGATTGAACACACGCAGTCGGTAGATTCGTTTGATGTCGTGATAGGTCCCTTGAAGGTAATAGAGCAATAGCCATAACACAGGGACAAGAATCATTCCCATGTAAAATGATGTGTTGACCGAAAATTCGCTATGTTCGATGGAAGTTTTTCTGAAATAATAAAAGCAAAACCATGCCACCGAGGCCGTTACCCAATCAATCAGGAGAAGAATAAATACTAAAATGCGATGTTGCATCATTAAAAATGAACCACTTTAATGTTGTCAATGACGATTGTCCCATCAGTATCTCCCTCATCTAGGAACGCATAAAACGACTGTTCAAAATATGAATCCGAGGGTGAATTGGATACAAGTTCCTTCAAATCGATGTAAATTTTCTTCCATTTCACCGTGTTAGGATCTTGTTTATTCAACTGATAGTTTGTATTATTCTTGATGGTAGATGATGAGATCCATAAAAGTCCCGTGACCACATTGTTTGTATTGTAATAATCAATTTCGAGATATACTTCTTCACCCCGTGGCAAATCCGCTTCATTCACAGACTCAAAGTTCGTGTAGGCCACCCAAGTGGTGTCAACCTCGTTAAGATTTACGAATCCATAGAAATTGCCCCATTGCAAAATTCCAGGATCGTTCCCTTGCGCCATCTGTGTTGCTGAGTTTGGGTCATTCACTATTTTTATTGCGGGATCTTCAAAGTCCTCAATAGCGAAACGAACCATACTTGAATAGCGCGTAACAGGATTTATTTGCAAGGTTTGGTTTTGAACCAAGGTCGTATTGATTTCATAGCGCTCTACAAAAGGATATATTTTTTTTACTGCAGAGACACCATTGTTTCGGATCGCAGGGTATATTTTGATGTTCACCGCTCCTGATTTCAACACAGGAATTTTTAAGGTGTCAGAAACTTGAAATACTCCGATTAACTCATCATTGACATACACCCACGCATCGGTAAACGAGTGTGTCAATTCACCTGTAGGATATTGAGAATTGGAATTGGCTACTAAGGTCCAAGGGGTGATTTCAATCCATGAAGGGTCGGGATTATTTTTGACACATGCGTTCAACATCAATCCAGCAATCACAAAGAGAAAAAACTGTTTCATAAGCGAGTCTATAACGACAAAGTTTAATTGTTATTGTCTGAAATGAGCGGTGAATTGACATTAATTTTCTCAATGATCTGATGCGCTACCTCCAAAGCCATTGCTCCAGCCTCCAAAGGTACAGGTGGCACCTCATCATTCATGATTGACAGCGCAAAAGCATGAAGTTCTTCTTTAATTGCATTGATTTCAGGTAATTCAGGCTTATCGAAAAGAATCTTTTTTGCTGGACGTCCATTCCCCAATTCGAGGATAACATCAAACTGATCTGCTTCACCTGCTACATCTTCCATGCGCACCACCTCCAATTGACGATCAAGGAAGTCAACACTGATGTAGGCATCCTTTTGAAAGAAACGTGATTTGCGCATGTTCTTCATAGAAATTCGTGATGCCGTTAAATTTGCCACACAGCCATTGTCAAATTCGATACGGGCGTTGGTGATATCTGGTGTGTCGCTAACTACAGCTACTCCTGAAGCAGAAATTCGTTTTATCCCTGACTTTACCACACTGAGAATGATATCCAAGTCATGAATCATTAGATCGAGCACCACAGAAACATCTGTCCCCCTAGGATTGAACTGAGCCAATCGGTGAGTTTCGATAAACATTGGCTTAGTGAGATAAGGCACAGCAGCCTGAAATGCAGGATTGAAACGCTCCACATGTCCAACTTGAACTTTTACATTCGCTTCGCGGGCAAGACGAATAAGTTGACGCGCCTCATCGACCGTTTCCGTTACTGGTTTCTCAATAAATACGTGACGGCTATTGCGCAGAGCTATAACCGCACACTCGTAATGCGCCAATGTCGGGGTAACCACATCGATACAATCCACTTGTTCGATTAACTCTTGAACAGAGTCGAAACGTCGAATACCGAAATCGTCTATCACCTTTTGGGCGTTTTCATCTGATTGATCAACGAAACCAACCAATTCAAAAACATCACTGAGTTCTTTTAGAAGTCGGATATGTATCTTCCCAAGATGACCGGCACCAAGCACACCTATTTTGAGCATTATTAAGCTTTTTCACAAATTTAGTGATATGCGCCAAGTGAAGGAAATGTTGGTGGGGTTGTTTATTAACAACGATATATAGATCTAAGATGAAGGAACGCTTCTCTGAAGGACAAAAGACAAAGGACTAGGATATATCAAGACGTCAAGATATTAAGATTTTAGGACTTGAGTAATTCGTAATTCGTAATCATTGTTGTCCGACTAAATCCACCTTCATGTTTTATCCAATCAGCTTAACTTTGATTTACTGACCCCATCGGGGTCGAATCC
>JBEIKR010000056.1:0-16084 GCA_040379705.1 Crocinitomicaceae bacterium | reverse complement strand
GTTTCGTAGAAAAAATTCCTTGTTTTGCGTTTCTCTTCCTTGATGGCAAGAATCGCATTTGTCAAATCTTGATCATCCGAGATAATCTTCATTGTACCATCTTTTTTTACCATTTGATAATCGAAATAGTACTGCAATCCGGCTGGTGTATTGAACATTAGCCCAAAACGATCACCTCCCGATTCACTATAGATTTGCTGAAAAAACACTTTCATCGGAACCATCTTCATCAACGGTTTATCGAATATGTTCACAATGACCGCTGAAGCCCCGGACGTAATCAACCCTTTCTCCTCCATACTCGGATTATTAAATGATTGCAGTTTCAATCCTGTAATGACCATTGCGGTTTCCATTTCGGCAGGGACCTTTTTAAACTCCCCGTTAATGGTATAATCTGATTTCACCTTATCTGCCGTTTTTTGATCTGTCCACTGAAGTATAGCCTCGGATAAGGTTATTTGATTAAAGTTAATCGATTTTAAGTTTTCTACGGTTGATAAGCGTGTAGCCAAATCCCTCATAATACCTTTATCAATGGCCATCGACACACGCGCAGTCAGATTCAACGTTGTGATCGCCGTAGATTGGTCATAGCGTGCATTTCCAACTAAATCGATTGCGACATCACCATAGTCCATCCCTAAATTCACAACACCTTCGCCATTGAGTGAACAACTTTCGGTGTGGAGCGAAAGGAAATTCCCTTTTTCTGCACGGTTCAACAATTTATCTTTCGACGCAATTTGAAACTCCTTGGCGCCAGGGTTGTATTGAAGAAATCCACTAGCCGTCATTATGACTGGATCGCTCGACTCAACTAGTTTCGATAAGAATGTCGGATATAGCGCGATACTATCTACCATGGCGGAGTTCCTCCATACAATTCCGGCATTTATTGCTTGACCATCGAGATTCTTCATTTTATCACCTACCGGAATTTGAATATTTCTCGGATCAATTTGAGAGGCAAAAGACAACCAATTGCGTTCAAATTTTTCACACGTATGATTGATTCTAGTCGCGCCATCAAAAGTAATTAGTGGATTCGATGCGTTAATCGCCACCTTTCCGTAATAATCAAATTCTTTACTCAACTTAAACCCATCTTTGACATCGATAGATCCGCTCGATATCGTTTGAAATGAGGTATCCAATGAAATGCGTTTCATGGCAATATAGGTCAAGACGCTATCCTGATCATAATACGGATAATCTCCTGAGCCTGAATAAGCCCTGCGGCCGGTAACTTCCACATTCACTCGGACAAAATTGTGATACTTGGTGATATAATTCGCTACAATTCGCGCATTGGTGAAAGGGTCCATTTTTGCATTTTTCCGAACAACCACTTTCAAGCTATCTGTAAAAATTCGAGCATCTGCAATTTCGAGGTAAGGCACTTTATCACAGAAAATCGTTTTTTGCTTTAAGTCATATCGTGCCTTGGGAGCACGGAATTGCAGTGAATCTTGCTTCGGATGTGTGGAGAAAAAATTCGGTTGTGCCAAATCTAGACCCGCATCAATCGACACATCTGCTTCGGAACCTTTCTCCAATTGCAGTTCATCTTTATCCATGAACCACTGAAATTTATCCATTCGGCATTGATACTGATTGATTGGAAATTTAATTAAGGAGGTGCCTTTATTGGACATGAACTCACCCTGTCTTTTCTTAAAAGATATATCTGCGCGGACATTTTCTGCAGCGAAGGCAATGGCATTCTCACCTTGCTCAGCAAACGTATTCTTTAAGTTAAACCCAGAAGTATCTGCCTTTATGTCCCAGCGATAAAATCGGTAATTATCGGAAACGGTTGTGGCATTATTAAACGTCATTAAACCTGTACCGCGGATTCCATTTTGTGAGACGATTGCCGTCCCTCTTAATTTTGCTTCCGACTTGAAAAATGAAAGTTCAGCTTTCAACGTCGATGACGCCTTAAGTACATTTTGCTTGGGTTGGTAGGAGATATAGGCCTCCGGAGATTCAACATCTGGAAATTCTATCCCTGATTCGATGGGTTTGTTCGTAAACTTCGCATATCCAATGGTTGAGTCAGGCAAGAAGCTCCACAGCGCTGTGGCCTCAGAGGTTGAATGCACAAAATTGATCACACCGGCACCTTGCAATCCGTTATTTGACAAAAGTATTTTATTGTCATATTTGGCTTTAGTGCCATAAAACTCGTATCCACCTTCAGGAGAACGCGTAGAAAACCCGAAGGAAAAGTCAGGCATGATTTTCAAATCTTCGGTAATTTTTGGGAATATACCTGCTGAAGTGAGTTCGCCCTTGAAGCGAAGTGACTTTTCAGAGAAATCGTCCAAACTATCCAATTCGAATGGCGAAATGGTGTAAAAAAACCGTGCACTGTCATATACACCCTGGTAAATTGACTTGGCATTATAATATACGAAGGAAGGTTTGCTCGCTTTCAATTTAGGAAATTGAGTCAAGGACTTATTATTTCCAGACCGATTGCTCGGGTCATCAATAAGAATATCACCTTGAATCCCTTTTATGCTGCTCATCATCGGAATTGGGCGATTGTTATTTTCAACCTTGACATTTTTCACTCGAAACAATGTGGCATCAGATTTTAATACACTCACCTTGTTTTCTTGGTAATTATAATTTGCAGAAATCGTATTTATTTCCATTTTACCAATGTTCATCCAACCGCTGAAATCGAAATTTCTATTTTCATGAATGGTTACTCGATTCGATGACGGAAAAATAGTTGAATTCTGCATGTCCGAGAGGACCACACGATCAACACCTTCCAAGTCAATATTCAAGGACACTAAGTTCATTTTCCCAAATACACTTAGCAAACGACGTTCTTCATTTTGCGCTTTGTATTGTTTTTGTAAGGCTTGTAAATTAGGGTCTTGTCGAATCTGTTCGTCTGTGTACCCTTTCAATTCTTTCGGTCGGAAGTCTGCAACAAACGATAAATTGTCAAAGTCCCTCTTTCCGGCTTTTGACATCACGAAATTGTCTGTTTTCGTATTTACAGTCACCAACTTTGCTTCTACGTCATAATTGAGGAATCCGTACGTGGCAAGTTCGAGCAACACAGGTTTGGCCTGATCAATGATTAACCCCAACGCTGTTGCTGCTTTTCCTTCCGTCAAAATATATTCGTCATACTTGTAGCAATATGCTGAAAGGACAGCCAACGGATGCGTAGTTTGCAATCCCTGAATGCGATCGTACAAACGTTCATCAAAATAATTCATCGATTCAAAACGTGCCAAACGCTGCTCCTGAGAGGTGCCAAAATCGTAGGTAAAATAAACGTCTTGTTCCCCTACTTTCCACGATATTTTCGCGACATAGATATCAAGCTTATGGTATGAGTCATTAAATGGCGACTGCCCCATTCCTGTGGTCGTTCGCGAAATATCAAGTATTTTTTTCTGTAAATCATAGTCAAAACGCAATCCCGGGTGGGTAATAGAATCACCCGTATTGAGTATCATCGAAACGGCTGCGTTAGCCATCGAAATTTTTCCGGGATAAATGTAAATCAGCTGCGCTCCAGCTTTCACAAAGGCTTTACCCTCACGTTTCAAGGTAATTCTCGCTGGAATTTGCGGTGAACCTATTCCAACAAAACTCGCTCCTTGCAGCGAAAATCCACCATCGAAATCAATGTTCTCTCGAATTGATGGGATACTCAACCTCTTTTCATAGGATTTGAATTGAGGATATATGCGATCCTCTTCCCTATTGATATTGAATGCTCGGTCAGAAATTACTCCGTAAATTGGTTTTTGAAAGTATGGAGACGTTAAGAGTGCTGAATCTGATTGAAATGTGGACATTTTGCATGACAATTCATATTTGCGCAAAATGGCAAATGTCTGGTCCTTTGACAAGCCTACTTTTTGCCAATTGATCGAGCCTTCATTCCCTTCCCATTTTTTCAAGATAGGATCATAGACCCCATTGGTCTTGTTGATGACGATACTATCGATGGCATTTGGATCTTTACTCGAACGGCTATCCCTGCTTTGAACGAGGCAAATCAACTTCCCCTGTGAACAGATAATCAACGGTTTGTCTTTGTATTCAAACGAATATGATCCTCCTTCATAATACCAACTAAAATTGGTACTTGAAGCAATTCGTCTTTCCGAAAAGAAACCTGCGGATAATTCAATAAAATCCTCGAACTTCTTAATATTCTTGGCATCCAGCAATTTATCGATGGAACTATGCCATGCATTAAAGCTCTCAACGGATTGTTTACCCACACTCAATGAGTACACTGAATACACATAATTGAACAATTCAGGATATGGGCTCAAATTCTTGGTTTGCATTAAATTGCAGGTAGCAACCATGCGTTTGAACACGACATCTGAAATAATTTGCGACTCCAGCAATGTCGCTGGCAGATCCTTTTTAGAAAAATCATTGTAATCACCTCGACCGAAGTCATTCAACACTTTTTGAAATTCTTTTACGAATTTTTCGCGATCCTCCGAAAATGTCGTTTGGGAATGGATCGCTGAAACAGTAAAAAACAGAAATACTAAAGAATGAAATACTTTCATTGGTTGATTTTTTTGAATGTGAGGGATGCCCAAGTTTCTTTCGTCAATGTCCCAGTATGTGCGAATCCATACCGCGATGCTACCGCTACTAATTCATCAACGTCGGTTTCAAAAAAACCACTGATCATGAGCGTGCCTGAAGGAACGAGCATTTCGGCATAGGCTGACATGTGTGCCTTGAGTACATTTTTGTTGATGTTCGCCAATATCAACTCAAACTGTCGACCTGCGAGAACATCAACATCGCCACAGATTGTTTCAATGTGTGTACATTGATTTCGTTCAGCGTTTTCGGCCGTATTTTCCACAGACCACTCCTCAATATCTACGGCTACAATTTCTCGAGCCCCTTGTTTCTCTGCAATTATTGCCAAAACGCCCGTGCCTGTGCCCATGTCAAGTACTTTATTTGGTACAACTGGTAAATCAAGTAATGCCTTTGACATCATCCATGTTGTTTGATGATGCCCCGTACCGAATGACATTTTGGGCTCAATCCATACCACCATTCCTTTTGCTTCATGAACATCGTGAAAAGGTGCGAGGATTGTTAATTGGTCATCAACGAACACAGGATGAAAATCTGATTCCCATACCGCATTCCAATTTTGTTGCGGGATAATCTTTACCTCAACATCCACGTCAAAATCCTTTTCGGATGAATCAATACTGCTGCCATGACAAGGATGATTGATATCCACATCTATGACCCTTGCATATGCTAAAATTCCTTCTTCAGTTTCCACAAAACTTTCATAACCAAGATCGGAAAGTTCAGTCATTATGATTTCGGACCAAGGGTCTCGGGGTGTAATTTTCAATGTAAGTTCGATATAGTCCATCAGAAAGCGCCTGCGATTTTCAAAAATGATGCCGCATCTAGAGATGCACCACCGATTAAGCCACCGTCCACATCTGGACAGGCAAATAATTCAGAAGCATTTGTAGCGTTACAACTCCCTCCATATAAAATTGAAATGTTAGACCCAAGTTGATCTCCAAATTGATTTATTAGCCATTGCCGTATAGCTGCATGCATCTCTTGTGCCTGATCGATGGAGGCTGTTCGTCCTGTTCCAATTGCCCAAATAGGCTCATATGCGATGATGCAACGTTCCAATTGATCTGACTTCAAGTGGCCAATTGTTTCTTTTAGTTGATTTGTCACAAAGTCAATGTGCGCTTCAGCGTCCCGAATTTCAAGTGATTCACCACAGCAAACAATTGGTGTAATGTCATGTGACAATGCAGCGTTAATTTTTTCCTTCAAAAAATCATTCGATTCATGGAAGAACAATCGACGTTCACTGTGACCAACTAAGGCATATTTGGCACCGCACGCGCGCACTTGCGAAATGGATATTTCACCTGTATAGGCACCATGAGAAGCAGGATAAAAATTCTGAACACCAACAGGAACATAGCGATTTTCTTTCACTAGAGAGGAAATATAAAGCGCTGGTGGAAAAACGATAAGCTCACACTCCATCGAGGCCGAATTCGATGCTATTTCTGAATACAAAGTCAAGGCCTCGTCCGGTAAAAGGTTCATTTTCCAGTTTCCTGCCACAATTTTTTTTCTCATGCTTACTTGATTGAATTCTTAACGAACCAATGCACATCGGGTGTTGATCGATGGGCAAATTTACTTGTCACGATGCCATGTCGTATAACCAATAAACAAGGATTCGACCGCGAAATTGCTTTCAATTCCGTTTCATCATTCAAGAAAATGGGAATATACATTCCGTATTTCCCTCGGAATTTTTTCAATTCATCCGGCGCAGCGTTGGTGATCATGATGCATGGAATCGATCGATTTTTACAGGCCTTAGCAATAGCCCTGTAATTTGAAATCTCCTTCCAATTCGCGTCCGACAAACGCTTTACAGAGATGATTACCACTTGATCGACATGAGCAATGTAAGAGCGTAAGCTGATTTCGTTCACTGGTTCCTCTCCATCTTTCACGTTGCGATTAAGTTGCCTCTGCACTTCGTCAAACGCTAAATCAGACGGAGTTAAGTCTTTTACTGCTAAAAAGGGATCGAATTGCTCCGTAATCGTTGCTAGACGGGCAGGAATAATCTCTCGTTGTGATCCCTCAAGGAATTTATACTTTTTGGCTTCCCACAAATTTTTGTTCGCCATGTATTCCTTTTGAGAATACACCTCCTTTTTTCCTGTTTTCAAATTCCGCAGCACAAAAGTACTTTCATACTTTCCTTCAACACCATCATTCATCTGTTTCCAGAGATTCTTACCTACCGCATACGGACGGTAATCCTTCAGCGGTTCATACATTAAGACATAGGTAGTGAATGAAAGTAACAAGACCGAATTGATGACAATACTTCCGAAGTAATTGCCCAAGAGCACACCACCTGCGCGTTTCATCCATAACGCGGCAATGACCAAGATAATCCCAAACAATACGATGAAATACCAACTAAATAGCCATGAGAAAAAGCCCATTAGCACGACAGAAACGGAAACAAAGACAAGGTTTTGACGACTTGAATTCGGCGTTGTAATCCATTGCGCAAGAAATATCCAAAGCAACAGATACATCAGCACCAAGTCTTTCCATAAAGATTCAGATGGCGTTAATGACCGACCGATGGATCCTTTCATTGCATCACCAAAACATCCACAATCTGACACACACTGAGGTGTCATCATTTCGTCAACCACCAGAGTAGAACTTGTTTTTGAGACAATGCGAATTGACTTGTTCGTCTTGATCTCACCCAATTTCATTTGTGCACTGCCATCAGAAAACGCATAGGTATTTCGGTCTTTGAACTTTTTCTCCGGATTGCAATTTGCCGTATGCCATGTAAGAAATGTAAAGAAGGCCATCATGAATACGGAAACCCATTTTACCCATTTTAATTTTCCACCGATAATCAACAAAACACCCAAAACAATTTCAATGATGCATATGATTACCGATAAAGTTAAGGCAGAGGTGATTAAAAATTCCAAAGAAAACCCTGGTGCTCCAAAGAGTTCTTTTATTCGAAAAGCCAGTGCGCCATCTTCAAAGTACTCTTCCAACTTATAGGAGAAGCCTATGGGGTCATTGGCTTTTACCAATCCGGAAACTATAAAAATGCTTCCAACAATAACTCGTGAGACATTGGACATCATCAAGCGACCGCTAAAAATGAACAACCCAGCTGCTGCAACAGCCATTGTGGTATATCCGATAAAACTAAACAACAGGTAATAAGCCTCAAAATGCTTTTGCGCGCCGAGCACAACAAAAGTCAATCCAACGAGGTTCAACATCACAAATAGGGCATTGAAGAAAAACGACCTTCCTCCTACCGTTGCTTTTTGCTTCATGGTTTATGTGATTTTTGTTCTGACAAATGAATCAATGAGAACACGGCATAATTCAGCATATCGAAATAATTGGCATCAATCCCCTCACTGATTATGGTTGAACCATCATTGTCTTCAATCTGCTTCACACGAAGGATTTTCATTAAAATCAAATCGGTTAATGAGGTAACACGCATGTCGCGCCATGCCTCGCCGTAATCATGATTTTTCTTAGCCATCAAATCAAATGCTTCATTGGCATAGCGATCGTACAAGTCCACCGCCTCATTTTCAGGTAATTCCATCTCAGTAATGGAAGTTTCCTTTAATTGAATCAATGCCATGATGCAATAATTGATAATGGCCGCGAATTCGCCGTCAATGGACTCTCCTACTTTGTTCTCACCCGTCTCCTGAATCGTCCGAATTCGTTGTGCTTTGATAAAAATTTGATCGGTCAACGATGAAGGTCTAAGAATCCGCCAAGCTGTTCCGTAATCTCTTGTTTTTTTACGGAAAACATCCCTACATCCCTCAATAATTTTTTGATATGCTATCTTTGTTTCAATCATATTTTTCTCAATGTCACTTTTAAGGGTTGAAGATACACATTTTCCGAAAAACAGCTACTTCAAGATTGGGGAGCACCTACTCGATTTGAAGCAGCCCAAAATCATGGGAATACTCAATGTTTCTAGCGATTCTTTTTATGCGCCGAGTCGGAAATTGGAGCTGAAGCAAATCCTCGATTCAGCAGAACAAATGATCCTAGATGGTGCTGACATTCTTGATATTGGTGGATATTCTACGCGACCAGGTGCTGTGCACGTCGAGGCCCAGATTGAACTTGATCGTGTGAAAAATGCAATCTCTACCATTCGTAAAGCATTTCCTGAAATCATTCTTTCCGTGGACACCTTTCGTGGAAGTGTCGCTGAAGCAGCGATTGAACATGGGGCAAATATGATCAATGATATCAGCGGCTTGCGTTTCGACTCTTCATTAAAGCCCGTTGTTGCACATTATCGTGTACCTTACATTTTGATGCACTCCCGTGGGACAGTGGAGAGCATGCACGACATTTACGACTACGACCATATCGTACGTGATGTCATTTCAACATTGGCTACTTCTATCCAAGAGTTGCGCGATTTAGGTGTTCATGACATCATGATTGACCCAGGTTTTGGCTTCAGTAAAACAGTTGATCAAAACTATGAATTATTGAAAGGATTGGCCGACTTACATCTTCTCGAATGTCCAATTCTAGTGGGTTTTTCACGAAAATCCATGATCTGGAAAAAGTTGGGAATTACACCCGAAGAAGCATTGAACGGCACCAGTGTATTGAACACCTATGCCTTGATGAATCGATGTTCTATTTTCCGAGTACATGATGTCAAAGAGATGAAGGAAATCATTGATCTTCTGAGCTGATTGGAACATGGAAAATGGATTGAATTTATGCTCTATCAGCGAAGCGGAACATGCTCGCAAAAAGAGACGTCAAGATTTTAAGATGTTAAGATATTAGGACTAGATTACACTTCGAATCGGCTGGGATAATCTCGTGAGTTTGATGAAAGACAATGGACAATGGACAAAGGACAAAGGACAAAAGACAAAAGACAAAGGACAAAGGACTTAATCCATGCCCTATCAGCGAAGCGGAACATGCTCGCAAAAAGAGACGTCAAGATATTAAGATGTTAAGATATTAGGACTAGATTACACTTCGAATTGACTGGGATAATCTCGTGAGTTTGATGAAAGACAGAGGACAAAGGACTTAATCCTTGCTCTATCAGCGAAGCGAACCATTTTTCTCAAAAAGAGACGTCAAGATATTAAGATGTTAAGATATTAGGACTAGATTACACTTCGAATCGGCTGGGATAATCTAGTGTTTGATGAAAGACAGAGGACAAAAGACAAAGGACAATGGACAAAGGACAGAGGACAAAGGACGAAGGACTTAATCCATGCTCTTTCAACTAAATTTTCTGCCCGACTCAATCTCAATTGCCTTTCCGCCTGAAATCCCTCCTGTGTGAACAAATAAAATCTTGGCATCTCGTAGATCATTCGTCTCAATAAAATCAAGCATGGCCACAAATGATTTGCCGGTATAAATAGGATCTAAGGGAATATTCGATTCATTAAAAATCTGTTGCATGCGATCCAGAAGTTCATCGTTGAACTTAGCATATCCCCCAAAATGGTGGTCCGAAAGAATGGTTAACTGTTCCATCAACTCATCAATGATTTCGCTTGGAAAACCACCATAACTATACATACGTCGCATTTCCCCCCTTGCATCGAAGCCTTTCAAAACGGGCACTGCGACAAGCGTGGTGCGTTCTGGCAAAGACAAAAGTATTCCGCAAGACGTGGTTGTCGTCCCTTGTGCCACAAAAACAAAATCAAAATCGTTATCTGTTTCTGCCATAATTTCTTGACAACCGATCATTCCGTAGTAATTGGCACCACCTTCAGGAATCACCATGGTACTTGGGAATTTCAACACGAGTTCTTCATGGTACTCCTTCTCATGTCGCAGCGCATACGCTTCCCTAGAAATAAAAACCAATTGCATTCCGAGTGCTGCGCATTGCTTCAGCATATCATTTGAATCCAAATGAAGCTCCTCACCCCGAACCAAACCGATCGATTTTAAGCCCTCTTGTTCACAAGCCGCCGCTGTAGCTAGTAAATGATTGGAATAAGCACCACCAAAGGTGAGAATACCTTCGTACTTCATGGCGCGGCACTGCTTTACATTGTATTTTAATTTGCGCCATTTGTTTCCTGAGATCAACTCATGAATGAGATCGTCGCGTTTCACGAACAATTTTACATTCCTGTTGTTACAAGAACGAAGGTGAATCTTTTCCGTGGGTGAAGGCAGTTGCATAATCTATTATTAAAAAATTGATTCAATAATTATTTGGGTACATGAGCGACGATTTAAGTGGGTTCTCGAAGCGGTCAAATTTGACGGAAGAAGATTACTATATCAGTGAAGAGGGCTACATTATTTTTACGGAGGCGTACCATTTAAAGCGCGGGTATTGTTGTAAAAGTGGATGTAAACATTGTCCTTATGGCTTCGATAAAAAAACAGGTGAAATTAAAAAGGATCAATAAATTCCCTTCTCAGGATATTTACCTTTGAATTGTCCAAGTACACTTTTGATGTACGAAATATCTTTCTCTATATCCCCTGTTGGTTCAAACAAGCTATGAAATCCTCCTTTTTTGTTCTCAAAATCCATGTAGCAAATATAAATTGGCACCTTGGCCTTTAGCGCAATATAATAAAATCCTTTCTTCCAGTTTGGGTTGTAACTTCTTGTACCTTCCGGTGTAAAGACCATGTATAATTCTTCTCGCTTCTCGAACAAACTCACCGCCAAATCAGTAATATTATTATTCTTCTTTCGATCCACAGGAATACCGCCGAGGCCTTTTAATATCCCTCCTAATGGAGGGAAAAACAAATCCTTTTTGATCAAAATTTTTGGTTTAATGCCGTAAAGAATAAATGCCAGACGTCCGAGTATAAAATCCCAGTTAGACGTATGCGGACCGACAACAATCACACATTTCTTCACACCCTGTGGAGAGTTTTCGTCAATCTTCCAACCGAAACACCAAAAAAGAAAACGGGCAATATTTTTCATAAGCAAATTTAGAAATAAAACTATTCACTTATTTTTGTCCCATGCAAGCACTTAAAGCGATTCCCCGGACACTCGGATTGATTTTTCTACTCGGCGCTTTATTCGGAATTTTTAATATTGCGGTGTTCGTTCTAGAATCTCCGAAAAATGACCATTTAAGCTACATACCCGAAGATGCAGAATTGGTCCTACATATTCACTCTAAGGAAATTTTAAAGAAAACAATAGAATCACTTTTCATCGATTCGCAAGATGATCAATTGCTGAACGCTCTTTTCAAGAAATCCGTTAAACGATTAAAATCAGATTCTAAAGACATAAACAATGGTATAGACTTTTCATCAAACATTGCTCTTTTTAAGTTGCCTTTCAAATCGTCATATGTTATTGGCTTTCTTTTCAATCTTCATTCTCCAAATGACTTCGAAAAAAGGATGTCACAGAATTTTTCAGCAAAAAGAGTTGCCCTTACGAAAAAAAATGTTGGTTTAATCCTAGAATACCGAGGATTGGAAAACAACCGTGCAATGGCAATAGAGCTCGAGCAGCTCGCCACTACCATTTTATTGAATTCCAATCAAACGAAACAAAATCCAATTCATGAAGGCACGCTTATTTCGATGGAGGGCACCAAGGGAAAAATGGATCTATCAATTGAAAAAAACGCACTCCTTGTCAATGGCACTTTTTCATTAAATAGTTCATTTCAGAGTGCTTCTCACCTTGAATTGAAAGAAAAAGGTTTCCATTTGTCATGTAATCATATCACCGAAATACCATCCTCATTGAATGGTTTCCCCATCGATTATGTGAACATTAACTTTTTGGGATATGGTATGTCCAATAGGAATGGATTCCCTGATTTACACTTAGAGTTATTGATGGGATTTAAGGGGAAAATCGATTTTATTGATGCGATGAAACAACAGTTTGGTGGGGCGCTGCAATTCAGTGAAAACGAGCAAGAAGTGTCTATTATGAATCAAACTTTTCATTACAAAAAACTAAATGACAGCATTGTATACATAGGCAGCACCTTAGCCCCCTCCATTAGAATGAAGGATCAAAAATCCATCTTTAGGGTGAGTGGTAATCCTTCCACAATATATGCGTACAAGGCAGATGGTATTGCCCTAGCATTGATTGAAATGAATCCACTTTTTCAAGCGATTAAACAATTGGCAATACGTATGTCAACGATTGACATCGACCTCAGTTATTCTAATGCAAATCAGTTAAAGGTCCATGGGGAAATCAAATTCAAGCAAGAATCATTTCCAATCAATGAAATTGTGCGTTTTCTAATGTCGGCAAATCTTCGTCTTTAAGTTCAAGAAATAATCAGCCGCCAACCGCATCCGTGACCCATACCAAGAGAAGAGTTCACCATCTACAAAAACAACTTTTGATCTCGGAAATTCATTGGCAAATTTGATTATATCGGCTTCCTTAAAAGGATATGGTTCTGAACTTAGAAATACAAAATCTGGCTCCTTCATCCCAAACGTTCCAATTTCGGGATACCTTGTTAACTCGCACACATTGTGAAATCCTGCTTTTTCCAACATCGAATCGATGAAGGTTTCTTTTCCTGCGCAGTAATTCGGGTCCTTCCAAATCATATAAAGTGCAGAATGAGATGAAAAAAGATTTTTCTTTGAAAATGAAATACTTATTTCTTTAATCAGCCTATCCGATTCTACTTCTCTTCCAGTCAACTGACCGATCGACTGTATCATCTTCAATGCATCGTCCACCGTATTCACATTGCTAATCCAAACCGGAGCAATCGTTTCTAGTAGTGTAATATCTTCTTTCGTATTTTCTTCTTTGTTGGCAAGAATTAAATCGGGTTGTAATTCTTTGACACGCTGTATATTTACATTCTTCGTTCCACCGACACGAACTTTCGACTCGAACCATTCCTTGGGATGGATACAAAATTTCGTGATTCCCACTACCCGATCGCCCAGACCTAAGTCATACAGCAACTCTGTTTGAGAGGGTACCAAAGAAATAATTCTGCGTGGTAAATCATTCAAAATTACCTCGCGACCAAGCTGATCAAAAAAAATGCGTGAAATCACGACATTGCGGAAATGATATCGTAGCGTGTCACGATGTGATGACCACCTTTCGGTAACTCCACCAATACTGCAGGTGTATCCTTGTTGATTAATTTACACAAATCATCGAGGTGTGCGGAATGATTTACAATGGGAAACGGTGCACCCATGATGGATGAAATTGGTGAGTCTCTCAATGATGGATCTTCTACCAACAACTGATACACATGACTATCATCAATAGATCCAACGAAGGCATTATCCTTCAACACAGGGATTTGAGAAATGCCAAACTTGCGCATCTTCGCAATGGCGTGTGACACCAATTCTTCAGCAAAAAGGGTAACTAACGGGGAATCCGCATGCTTGGCAACCAATTCACCAGCGGTTTTATATTCTTCCTCGAGAAATCCACGTTCACGCATCCAATCGTCATTGAAGATTTTTCCAACATACCGACTTCCATGGTCATGAAACAAAACCACCACAACATCGTCGGCAGTAAGTTGGTCTTGCAATTGCAGTATCCCTTTGATGGCTGCACCAGCAGAATTACCCACAAAAATACCTTCTTCACGCGCCAGTTTTCTCGTGTACACAGCAGCATCTTTATCCGTTACCTTTTCAAATGCATCGATGACATCAAAATCGACATTGGCTGGCAAGATGTCTTCACCAATCCCCTCCGTGATATATGGATAAATTTCATTTTCATCAAAAACACCGGTCTCCTTGTATTTCTTAAACACAGATCCATAGGTGTCAATTCCCCAAATTTTAATGTTCGGATTCTTTTCTTTCAAGTATTTCCCTACACCAGAAATTGTCCCTCCGGTGCCTACACCTACAACAAAATGAGTGATTTTTCCATCGGTTTGATCCCAAATTTCTGGGCCAGTAGATTCGTAGTGTGCCTCGCGATTCGATAAGTTATCGTATTGATTGACATACCAAGAATTCGGTGTTTCAGCAGCCAGACGGCGTGAAACCGAATAATACGATCGTGGATCTGACGGATCTACTGCAGTTGGACAAACGACAACATCAGCACCAACAGCACGAAGAATATCCATTTTCTCTTTCGATTGTTTGTCATTTAGTACACAAACCAATTTATACCCTTTGATGATGCAAGCCAAAGCCAAGCCCATCCCTGTATTACCTGATGTTCCTTCAATGATTGTTGCTCCCGGTTTAATGATGCCCGCTTTTTCAGCATCCTCAATCATTTTAAGCGCCATACGGTCCTTCACAGAGTTCCCGGGATTGGTTGTTTCAACCTTCGCCAAGACAGTAGCGGAAATTCCACTTGTCAGTTTATTTAATCTAACCAAGGGCGTATTCCCGATGGTCTCCAAAATATTTCCGTACACTTTCATGGCTTTTTTTTTACAAATATAGAATTTGAAACGGTCATGAAGCACCACATTTTTTTATCCTACGCAGTTTCGTCGGTTTCAACAATCGCTGGCAAGAAGAAAAAGAATAAGCTTCCATCACCCAATTTACTCTCAATGTGCAAATCACTTTTCATGGCAGAAAGCAGTTGTTTCACAATTGACAAACCTACACCTGTCCCAGGATATTTTTTTGTAACGGAAGAATCTACCTGGTAAAATGGCGTTCCTAAAAGTGGAATATCAAAATCATCGATTCCAATGCCACTATCCCTGACACCGAAGTACATAAAACCATCAATCCAGTCGATAATTAATTCGACAGTGCCATCTTTTGTGAATTTATTGGCATTGGATAGTAATTGCATCAATACTTGTCGAATGCGCTCACGGTCGGCAATGAACACCGGAGGAACGTCATCTGAGACATGCAAAACAAAACGATTTGACTCGGTATTTAGTTGAGCGAAAGCAGCACTAAGCTCTCTTACAAAATCGTCCACTTTGATGCGCTCGTTATTTAAAAAAACTTCACCCGAATTAAAATGAGTATAATCGGCCATGTCATCAATTAAACTTAATAATTGACCAGCAGATTTCAATAATTCGGCACTTAAAAACTTCTGTTCAGCTGTTAAATCACTTTGGTCCATGAGTTGGGCAAACCCGAGGACTCCATTCAGTGGTGTTCTTAATTCATGGCTCATATTGGCAATAAATTCAGATTTCGATCGACTGCTTCTTTCTGCTTGATGTCTCGCTTCGACCGATTCAATCTCCAACCCTTGACGAATCATTGCATTGGCAATTGAAACTGCAAACGATTGAATTAAAGCGATTTCTGCCTCTGTCCAGGTGCGCTCATCATGAAAATCATCGAACCCTAAAAATCCCCAAAAAACATCATTCGTATATATTGGGATGATGAGCAATGACATCACGCCTTTTGACTGCAATATTGATTTTATCAACGATTCGGGTATTTCGCGGGTATAGGTATTCAAAGGATGATTGTCTATCAAGGGAACAATAAGCTC
>JBEIKR010000055.1:0-16109 GCA_040379705.1 Crocinitomicaceae bacterium | reverse complement strand
GATAAAAAAGGCAATCCACGTATTCCTGCCAAACTAGAAATAAACACAACGCTTCCCTTTGTTTTGCGCAAATAAGGCAGGGCGGGTATCGTTGGATTTACAGTGCCGAGCACATTGCTTTCAAATACTGTTTTAAATACATCCGGGTGAACTTCAGCCATTGTTCCACGCATCGAAATACCTACATTGTTGATCAGGATATCGATTTGATGAAAGGCTTCAATAGCACGATCAATAAGCATTAATCCGCCTTCTTTTATTGAAACATCGCAACACACACTTATTACACGGTGATGATGCTTTCGAATCATCTCTTCTGTTTCTGCAAGTCGTTTTTCGTCGCGACCATTTAAAACAATACTCGCCCCTTTGGATGCTAATTCCAGCGCTATTGCCTGCCCAATACCACGACTAGAACCAGTAATGATGGCTACTTTTCCGTTCAGTTCTCCACTCATTTTTTCTTTGGATGATAGTGAATCTCCGGGTGAAATTTCAATGCGGTGAAGCAGTTCGTCCATGCCATAGCCACGTGCACCAAGAAAGCAATCCAGATGGTTCCAGACGCTAAAGTCAATAGACACAAAACAAGTCCTAAAGGAATCGCACCGATTGTTTCATCCAATCCTTTAGGGATGTGTGTGGCTGAGTATAGAGCAATATTTATTGCAATCGCTGGCCATACACCAATGGCATCCACCAAAGGGAATAATAAAGTTCCTCGGAACAAAAACTCGTAACCAAAAAGGTACAACGCCCACCCAAGTGCAGCAATGAACACCGTTTTTTGAGTCCATACTTTAGATCGAATCTGTGGGTAGTTTACAAGGTTCTTTGGTTTTTTTGCACTGATATACGCCAAAGGAATTACAAGGACGGATAGCCCTAATGTCCAAACAATTGTAAATAATGTGGTGGATGGAATAAAGGTAAGACCATAGTCAGCAAGGGAGTATTTTGGAAGAAAAACAAGACAGATCACAGAGGGTATTACACCCATAGTGATGAAGCCAAAATATTTCGTGAAAAATATATGGCGCAATGATGCTGTATCAAAATCGTTTGCCGCATAAAAGCGGTTTTTTATTCCGGTTGACTGTGCTGTAAACCAATAGATCACGAAGAAGACCAATGAAAGAACGATCGGTAAAAACGAAGTTAAATCATCGAACTGCCACGACAGATCTACATCAAGTGTTTGATAGTTCATTATTTTTTGTCGAGGTAATTATTTTCTTTAAACCAGTCGAAGCATTCTTTTATCGCTACTTCAAGCGGTGTTTGAGGCATTTGAAGTTCTTTTTGCGCTTTAGCTGCGGAATAATAATGATTTTCGCATGAGATCTGCGCCAACTCTTTCGTCACGGCGGGGTAATATCCAAAGATTCCAGCAAAGAATGAGTTGCTTGTCCCATAGGCTTGAACCATAAAATTAGACAGCCTTCGGGTAGGGGTTTTTGCCCCTATAGTATTTGCGATCAATGCAAAAGCATCTTTATAGGATAAATTCACGTTTCCTACAATGTAGCATTCACCAATTCTACCCATTGTTATAGCGTTGGCCATAGCGGTAGCAACATCTTTGACCGCGACATAGTTTTTTCCTCCATTCGAATATCCCGGAACGCGTCCTTGATGCACAGCGAGAATCATGGCGCCGGAGCTAGGACGAGAATCGTATGGACCAATCATAAAGGTTGGGTTTACAACCAGTGCTGGCAAACCTTTATCCTTCACAGCAGCTAAAATTAGTTGTTGCGCTTTGTATTTAGAATCCATGTAGTCCAATCCATACTTAACAGAAAGGTATGGGGTGTCTTCAACACCAGGCGCATCTAATGAACTTCCGAAACTAAAGGAATTTGCGGTGCCTACGTAGACGAGCCGCTTAACACCATGTTTTAATACCGCGTCAATAACGTTTTTTGTTCCTTCGATATTGACGCGATTAACCATTTCATTTCTTGGCTTATACACACTTGTCGCAGCGGCGCAATGAAATACAATTTCTTTTCCTTGAATGGCTTGATCAATAGAAACTGCGTCAAGAATGTTGCCATGAATCACTGTAATGGGCAGTCCTTTAAGAGTAATTGGATCTTTTCCTGGTTCAACAAGTACATTGACCTTGTAGTTGCGTTGAAGGAGTTCACGAACAAGATTGCTTCCAAGAACGCCATCAGGACCGGTGACGAGAATTTCCATACAGTGGTTATTTCGTGCAAAGGTAGCCCCTTATTTTGAAATAGTGTCGAATTGACACTTAAGAAAGATTAAATAGGAACAAATGAAATGCAGAAGGTTTAAACTTTAATTGCAATGCCAAAGAACTCGGTATGAGCGAGAATTTGAATATTCGATCAGTCCGTCCTTTTGGCAAGCATCTGGAGAGGGTAAGCTGCTGTTTGTTGTGGAGAAAGATCCGTCAGGGTTTTGTTGTTGAGTTTCCTTATAACAATTACACATACCATTGGTTGTTGTTGTGTTTTCTGTGCCGCAAGCAGCGAGTAATGGTAGTATAACAAAGAGTTTTTTCATGAAAAATTTAAAAATCTAAATGTGTGATTCTGAGCACAAAAGTAATTATAGATTTTTGATTTGTGACAATTATTTTTTAATAACTATCTGTTTATTATATGTTTAATAGGGTTTTTCGTCCTTTAGAGACTATGATTTTAGGATGTAAAAGAATTTTATTTTGTTGTGACTGATTTTCATTATTTGATAGGGTGTCATATTTATTTTGATTGTAAAGTTGTATGATTTTCCGACCCCATCGTGGTCGAACAAATATTAGAATGGTTTTGTGTTGAGGTTTCGAGCGGATTACTTTGTGATCCTGGGTATTGTTTGCATATCAACACAAAAGCCTCGCCTTTCTGCGAAAGTCTGTTGGGCTTTTTTGATTTTACCTGCTATTCCAACGATGTTTGATGTGTTAATCGGATTACTTTGTGATCCGAAGTATTGGTTACAAATCAACAAAAAAGCCTCGCCTTTCTGCGAAAGTCTGTTGTGCTTTTTTGATTTTCCTTACCATTCAAACGATGTTTGATGTGTTAATCGGATTACTTTGTGATCCTGGGTATTGTTTGCATATCAACACAAAAGCCTCGCCTTTCTGCGAAAGTCTGTTGTGCTTTTTTGGTTTTCCTTACCATTCAAACGATGTTTGATGGTCGTAAAACCAAAAAAGCCCAGTGCTACGCACTAGGCTTTTGTGTTGAGGTTTCGAGCGGATTCGAACCGCTGTACACGGTTTTGCAGACCGTTGCCTAGCCGCTCGGCCACGAAACCACTAGGAGTGCAAATATACCAAAAAAAATTATTCTTCAATGATGATTGCGACATTGTCTACATCGCCGTTAATCGGAGGAGTAATTTTTGACACCTTCACACGCAAAAAATCAATGCCCGCCGCTTCGCGTTTGATGCGATCAATAATCCGTTGCCCAACCTGCTCGATCAATTTTGAACGGATCGCCATTTCTTCTTTCACGATGTGATTGATTAACACATAATCTACAGTCTTAGAAAGTTCATCAGTATGGGCCGCTTCTCCGAAGTTTGTATTTAACATAACATCAACCACGTAATGACCGCCAATTTTTTCCTCTTCAGGCAAGCAGCCGTGAAAAGCGTAAATTTTTATTCCATTGACTTCAATTGTGTGTTTCATGCGTGATTTTTCAATGCTTTAACAGATGTAAGTCCCTGATTCATACGCAATAAACTTTCTTCTTTACCGAGGAATTCAGCGATTTCAAACATGCTTGGTCCCATTCCTGTTCCAGTTAGTAAAAGTCGGAAAAGTGGCAATACGGCTCCAATTCCTAAATTTTTTTCTGAAAGGAAGCTTTTGAAAGCAGTTTCGATGTTTTCGTGGTTGAATGGTTCAATAGTCTCTAGAACATCTTTCCACTCTCCCAAAACTGAAGACGAGTCTTCTTTCCATTTTTTAGAAACTGTTTGTTCATCGTATGTTGTCGGAGCGTCAAACAAGTACGTGCCATCAGATAAAATGTCACGAACGAAAGTCGCGCGCTCTTTCATCAAATGACAAATCGTTTCAAGTGAATCTTGGTCCAATGGTTTTTCCATTTCCGTCGCAAGCATTACAGCCAACTCCTTTTCTGGAGTCATGCGCAAGTATTGTTGCTGGAACCACTTCGTTTTGTCAGGATCAAATTTTGCTCCTGCCTTGGAAACTCGGTCAAGGGTAAATACTTCACACAATTCTTCCAAAGAAAAAATCTCTTGTGGCGTTCCTGGGTTCCATCCTAGGAAAGCGAGCATATTTATAAACGCCCCCGGGAAATATCCTTTTTCTCTATAACCTGAGTACAATTCTCCTTCAGCGGTATGCCAGTCTGTTGGGAATACGGGAAATCCTAAGCGATCCCCGTCACGCTTCGATAGTTTGCCGTTCCCATCAGGCCGAAGCAATAAGGGTAAATGTGCAAATTGTGGACAATCCCAACCAAAAGCTTCATACAACATAAAGTGAAGTGGCGCAGAAGGTAACCACTCTTCCCCACGAATCACATGACTGATTTGCATTAAATGGTCATCAACAATATTTGCCAAGTGGTAGGTAGGCATTCCGTCGCTCTTGAAGAGCACCTTATCGTCTAGATTATTTGTGTTCACCACAACCCAACCTCTAATGATATCCTCAAAACGAATGTCTCGGTTTCGCGGCATTTTCATGCGAATTACATAAGGAATACCCTCAGCCAACATCGCATCTACTTGATCTTGTGGAAGTGTCAAAGAGTTCTTTAGTGTTGTGCGTGTGACATGGTTGTATTGCCAGTTAGGCATCCCCATTTGTTTTGCACGTTCGCGCATGTCTTCCAATTCCTCCGCAGTATCAAAAGCATAATAAGCTTTATCCTCTTTTACCAATTGTTCGGCATAAGGACGGTACATTTCCTTGCGTTCAGACTGAACATAGGGTCCGTGATTTCCACCGATTCCGGGTCCTTCAGTGGGCATGATACCACACCATTTTAAAGAGTCCATGATGTAATCTTGTGCGCCAGGAACAAAACGTGTTTGATCCGTGTCTTCGATACGAATGATGAATGTTCCGTTATTCTTCTTTGCGAAAAGGTAATTGTAAAGTGCTGTTCTCACCCCACCCATATGTAAAGGTCCCGTGGGAGATGGGGCAAAGCGCACGCGTACTGGTTTGTCAGACATGACTAAAAGTTTTGCGCAAAGATAATTAGTTTTCGCTGAGGGAAGGGCTTTCTGCTGGTGTTATGATTTTGTTCGTTAAGCGTTTTTCGTTGCCGACATATTTTCGAGTTGAATGAATTGAAGAATATGTTTTATTTTAGTAGGTTAAGCCAAAAAGAAGGAGTAATGGGTAGTGCTTTTGATCAATTGTTGGAACAGATAGACGCGTTTATCCGGAAGTTTTACAAGAACCAAATGATTCGTGGTTTCTTGTTGTTTGTTGGTGTATTTTTATTCACGTTCTTACTTACAACGACGCTTGAGTATTTCGGTCGTTTTGGTTCGGTGACTCGCGCCATCTTTTTCTTTGGTTTTATCCTTTTGAACCTTGGAATTTTAACTCGCTATATTGTCATTCCCCTTTTGAAACTGTATTCTTTTGGTCCACGCATCGATCGGTACCAAGCCTCTGAAATCATTGGGTCATTCTTCCCAAAGATCTCGGATCGATTAAAAAACACATTACAGTTACAAGATGATTTAGAATCAAATCAGGGCAACATCGAATTACTTCGTGCGAGTGTAATGCAGCGATCTAATACGTTGACTGCGGTACCATTTGTCTCAGCAATCGATTTCCGGGAGAACAGAAAGTACGTAAAGTACCTTCTGCCAGTGTTTCTAATCTTCGTTGCTGTAGGCGTAGCAGCACCTTCACTTTTCCTTCAAGGAACAAATCGTGTGGTGAATTACCAGAAAGAGTTTAAGCCCGTAGCGCCATTTACCTTCGTTTTAAGTAACGATAACCTGTCAATTGAAGAAGGGGAAGACTTCCCTGTTGAAGTGCGCTTGAAAGGAAGGGATTTTCCTGATCACATTTATTTGGTGAGCGAGAATGGTAAGTTCCTAATGACGCGTAAGGCCAAGAATGTATTCTCTGGGATTATTCGCAAACCAAAGGAGTCGGGAGCGTTCTATTTTGAGGCGAATGAATTTAGTAGTGATGAATACCGCTTGAATGTGTTTGGTCGTTCAGCAATTGGTAAGATGGAGGCGAAATTAAGCTACCCAGCCTACCTTGGAAAACAGGATGAGGTGATTGCCAATGCGGGAGATTTGACCGTGCCTGAAGGAACACACATTGAATGGAGTGTGTTAACGAAGAATACTAAGCATGTTGATTTCGTATTTAATGGCCTTAGAAAGCGTTTTACATCAGAAGGATTCACGTTGTCCAAGAGGCTTAATGAAACTTCCCGTGTGCGCATTTATATGCAAAACGCGTATCGTTCCAAGGTAGACTCAACAGGTTTTCAGTTGAGTGTTGTGAAGGATGCCTACCCTTCTGTGATTGTGACTGAGGTTCAAGACACTGTTTCAGATGGATTGCATTTCTTTTCTGGTCAAGTTACGGATGATTATGGTTTAACTAGTTTGAATTTCGTGTACACCTTGATTTCATCGGATGGCAAACGACGTGAGGAGCGATTGTCTGTGCGCAAGGTAAATGGAACAGATTTACCCTTCGATTTTGCGGTTGATTTTCGTCGGGAAAATGTGAAATTGAACGATCGTATCGAGTACTATTTTGTGGTAACGGATAATGATGGGGTGAATGGAAGTAAATCAACACGAAGTCAAGTGTTCACCTATAAGCTCCCTTCTCTGGAAGAGTTGAATGATAAGCGTGAAGAGGACCAGGAAAAGATCCAGAATGATTTATCTAGCCTACTGAATCGTACGAAAGATTTTCAGAAGGATGTCGAGAAGATGAAGAAAGACATCATGAACTCGAAGAATAGTGATTGGAATAAATTGAATCAAGTGCAGCAGCTTCAGCAGGAGCAGGAGAATATTAAAAACTCTTTGGAACAGATGCAGCAAATGATGGAACAAAGCACACAGCAGAAGGACCAATTGTCTGAAATGGACCAAGAGCTTTTAGAGAAACAAGAGATGATAGAGAAGCTATTGAATGAGGTGATGGACGATGAGTTGAAGGAGTTGTTGGAGAAGCTTGAAGAGTTGTTAAAGAACAACGATAAGGAAGAGTTGAAAGATAATTTAGATAAGTTGGAGCAGTCTTCTGAGGATATGAAAAAACAACTTGACCGAAGTTTAGAGATGTTAAAGCGCCTTCAAGTGAATGAAAAGATAGATGATATTGAGAAGGAGTTAAAGGAACTTTCTAAGCAACAAGAAGACTTGAAGAAGGATATTGAGGAGGAAAAAATTAAAAAGGATGAATCTGTAAAAAAGCAGGATGATATCAATAAGAAATTTGATGATTTAAAAGAGGATCTTAAGAAGTTGAAGGAGCTCAACAAAGATCTAGAACGACCTATGGATTTAGGTGATTCTGAAAAGCAAGAGAGTGAAGTCACGGAGGATTTGAATGATGCAAAGGAGGGCTTAGAGAACTCAAAAGAGAAGAAGGCGGGTGAAAATCAGAAGTCTGCTGCGGATGGTATGAAGGAAATGGCTGATCAGATGGACATGATGCAGCAACAAGCAAATCAACAGCAGGAGGAAGAGGACATGAATTCCTTGCGGAACATATTGGAAAGTTTAATGGCTTTGAGTTTTGATCAAGAAGAGGTGATGAAGCGTTTTGCGAACATTGGGAGTAATGACCCAGCTTACCGAAGATATGGGCGTAAACAGCGTGCGATTATTGATGACACAAAGATTGTACGTGATAGTCTAATGGCTTTGGCCAAGCGTCAACCTAAGATTGCTTCATTTGTTGACAAGGAGTTGAATACAATCCGTGAGAACCATATTTTATCGTTGGAAGATATAGATGAACACCGTAAATCATCACTAGGAATTCATCAACAAACGGTGATGACGTCGTACAATAATTTAGCATTGTTACTGAATGAAAGTTTGCAACAAATGCAGCAACAGATGCAGAGTCAAAAGTCCGGTAGTGGTAGTTGTTCCAAGCCTGGAGGATCGAATCCAAAGGGAGGTCAACCGATGAATTCAAGTGATATGAAGCAGATGCTTAAAAAGCAATTGGAACAGATGCAAAAAGGACCCAATCCAGGCGGCCAGAAACCCGGTGAGAAGCCTGGAGAGGGTCAAGGGAACAAACCTGGTGAGCAAGGCATGGGAATGCAAGGTTTAGGCAATAAAGAAATCGCTAAAATGGCCGCCGAACAGACTGCGATTCGCCAACGATTGGAACAATTGCGAAATGAATTGAATAAGGAAGGTAAGGGAAAAGGAAATCAGCTTAACCCACTTATTAAAGAACTTGAGGAACAAGAGCGCGCCTTGATCAACAAACAGTTCTCACAGGAGCTTATTACGCGTCAGAAAGAGATCTTAACCCGTTTATTGGAAAGTGAAAAAGCGTTGATGGAGAGAGGTTTTGAAGAGAAGCGTGAATCGACTTCTGGAAAAAACGAAAATAATGGTAACAATATTTTGTTTGAGGAGTATAACCGTCAGAAATTAAGACAAATTGATCTTCTTCGTTCGGTGGATCCAGTGTACAGAAAGTACTACAAGGATAAGGCAAACGAATATTTCAATCGGTCTTTATAATCGGTAGTACGATGAAAGAAGGATACGAAGTAATTGAAACATTAAAGATTCCATCGTCATTTGATCATGTTGGAAAAGTGGAAACCTTAATTGACCGTGTGTGCGCGGATTTATCGGTGAACGAGGATTACTATGGCAACGTGTTAATTGCGGTCACAGAAGCGGTAAATAACGCTATTCTGCACGGGAACAAACGTCAGGAGAACCTTGAGGTAGATGTCGCTGTTGGTGATGGTGGTCAAACGTTTTGTTTTAGTGTTTCGGATGAAGGTCCAGGCTTTGATTTCACCAACCTCCCCGACCCTACTGCGCCTGAGAACATCATGCAAGAAAATGGACGTGGGATTTTCTTGATGCGCAATTTGTCAGATGAGGTCGAGTTTGATAATTTGGGCAAAACAGTAAATATCTACTTTTCGAAACAATGATTTCATTTGAATTTATAGATGTAGAAGTTCCGGAGTTGTCTTCGGAACTTTTTTCTTTTTGGTTGGATAAAGTTGTCGCTGAAGAGGGGAAATCAACCGCAGAAATTACTGTGATTTTTTGTTCTGATGAGCATTTATTGGACTTGAATCAACAGTATTTAGATCACGACTATTATACCGATATCATCACGTTTGATTACTCAGAAGAAGCGATCATTTCAGGTGATTTATTCATTTCTATTGATCGTGTGTATGAGAACGCACAAGATATGGGTGTCGACAATGCCGCCGAGTTGAAACGTGTGTGTGTGCATGGGGTGCTTCATTTATGTGGTTATGGGGATAAAACTGAGCCCGAATCCCGAATAATGCGCCATAAAGAGGATTATTATTTAGGTAAGTATGTTTCACGTGAAACATAAAGGCGATTGAGGTTGTAATTTTGTTTCACGTGAAACAATTTTTACAAGATGCTTCAAGAATTTGATGTGATTGTGGTCGGTGCTGGCCACGCGGGGTGTGAAGCCGCGAATGCGGCTGGAAAAATGGGCTCAAAGGTTTTGTTGGTCACAATGAACATGAACACCATTGCGCAAATGAGTTGTAACCCTGCAATGGGTGGTGTAGCGAAAGGACAAATCGTTCGTGAAATTGATGCGCTTGGTGGCGGTTCAGGAATTGTGAGTGATAAAAGCGCGATTCAGTTCAGAATGCTGAATCGTTCGAAAGGTCCAGCGATGTGGTCTCCCAGAACTCAAAACGACCGAATGAAATTTGCGGAAGAATGGCGTTTCCTTTTGGAGGAAAATCCGAATGTTGACTTCTGGCAAGACATGTGCAACGGAATCATCGTTGAAGGCGGTGTTGTTCGTGGTGTGAAAACATCCCTTGGAGTTTCGATTTATGCGAAAAGCGTTGTTTTGACAAATGGAACTTTTTTGAACGGTTTGATTCACCTGGGTGAAAAACAGTTTGGTGGAGGCCGTGTCGGTGAGAAAGCGTCTACAGGGATTACTGAGGAATTGATTGAATTAGGTTTTGAAGCAGGTCGAATGAAGACGGGCACTCCCCCGCGGGTGGATGGCAGATCATTGGATTATTCGAAAATGGAAGTTCAGGAAGGAGATGAAAACCCGTCGAAATTTAGCTTTGGAAAAACTGCAGCACTCACCCTTCAGCGTCCTTGCCACATCACGTATACGAATGAACGAACTCATGATTTGTTGCGCACAGGTTTTGATCGTTCTCCAATGTTTAATGGCGCAATTAAATCAAGCGGCCCGAGATATTGTCCGAGTATAGAAGATAAAATCAATCGTTTTGCTGACCGTGATCGCCATCAGATTTTTGTGGAGCCGGAAGGTTGGCGTACTGTGGAAATTTATGTGAATGGTTTTAGTACGTCTTTACCCGAAGAGGTGCAGTATGAAGCAATGAAAAGTATTCCTGGTTTCGAACACGTGAAGATGTTTCGCCCAGGGTATGCCATTGAATACGACTACTTCCCCCCTACCCAGTTGAAACATACCTTGGAAACAAAACAAGTAGAAAATCTATTTTTTGCTGGTCAGATCAATGGTACAACGGGTTATGAAGAAGCGGCGTGTCAAGGTTTAATTGCAGGGATTAATGCACACAGAAAGGTGCATGGCGATCAAGCGTTTATTCTAAATCGTGATGAAGCATATATTGGAGTTTTAATTGACGATTTGATTACAAAGGGGACGAAGGAGCCTTATCGAATGTTTACTAGCCGTGCGGAATACCGCATTCTGTTGCGTCAGGACAATGCGGATGTGCGTCTTACCCCTATTGGTTTTGGTATTGGATTAGCCAATGAAGAGGACTTAAAACGAGTGGAAATAAAGAATGAAGGCACCGAAAAGTTAATTCGTGCATTTAGAGAAACAAGTGTTTCACCGGAGGAATTAAACCCAGTGTTGGAGTCAAAGGATTCTTCCTTGTTGACTCAAAAGGTAAAAATGTCGAGTATCATTACACGTCCACAAATAGAAATTTCAGACCTATTAAACTTAAATACGGACCTAAATAAGTTAGCCGAGAATCTCACGAATGAGCATCCAGATATTATTTCTCAAGCGGAAATATTAATGAAATATGAAGGGTATATTTCACGAGAAGAGGAGCAAGCTCATAAGATGAATCGCCTGGAAGATGTAGTAATTCCAAATGATATAGACTTCAAAGGCTTGTTAAGTCTGAGTTCAGAAGCGAAAGAAAAACTTACGAAAATACGGCCTGTGAATATAGGTCAGGCAGCAAGAATTAGTGGTGTTTCACCAAGTGATATATCTGTGCTTTTGATTCATCTGGGCAGATAGTTTCACGTGAAACATGAAGAAATAAAAAAGGTCCGAAATTAACTTTCGGACCTTTTCTTTTTTAGTATTGTGCATCAATCCAATCCCCATTGGACCGGATAAGTTCGATGAGCTCATCCACAGCATCGTCTTCTGGGACGTTGCGTTTGATGACTTCCTTCTCTTTATAAAGATTGATCTTCCCTGGTCCAGTGCCAACATATCCGTAGTCTGCATCGGCCATCTCTCCTGGCCCATTCACGATACATCCCATGATCCCGATTTTGATGCCTTTTAAGTGTGATGTACGCTCGCGTATCTTTGCCGTTGTTTCCTGCAAATCAAACAAGGTACGTCCACATGACGGACACGATATGTATTCTGTTTTGGAGATTCTGGATCGAGTGGCTTGGAGAATCCCAAAAGCGGTAGAGTTGATGACCTTTCTTGGTTGATCACTTCGCAGCCATAAACCATCACCAAAACCATCTATTAAGAGTGATCCCGCATCTGATGATGTATGCAATTGGAAGGTTTCTTCATCGCTGGTGTTTTCTGTGAATTGAAGGATCACAGGGTTTGTTGTGTGGTTTTTCGCTAAATTCAAATAAAAGTTTCGAAAAACATGTGTTTTATTGTCGTAATCTGTTGCTAAGACCAGTGTTAAGCCTGGATGTAAGCGTAGCAAGTCAACAGGTAGCTCTTCTTCTGCCTTCACCACCACAAACCCTGTAATATCGGCTGCAATTTCTTGCGTTTGTTCAAGGGTAAGCAAAGGTGAAAAGCCAGCTTTCGTTGAGTAATGTTTTTGCCAAACAGGATAGTCAACGATTACACCGATATGTCCTGGTAATTCAAAATTCAAGGTGTTATGTCCTATGTACACGTAATCTGCAGCTTGATCCAATATGGTCCATTTATCTAACTGAACGGAATATGTATATCCAAACCCAAAAAAGTTTGCCGGCGTGATTTCTTTTTTATTTGAAAGATCCGCTACAACAACCGGAACATGATCACTACCGATGTTGTGCACTTGAGCAGTCTTTCTTCGCTCTTGGCGGTATGGTGAATAACATGGGATTTGTCCTTCAGGAATCGGAAAGATATTCTTTCGATTCGAATACTTTGCAATCAGCTTTCGTGCTACAGGAATTTCAAATTCTGGCGCTTCGGTTAACGAAACCCGCACCGTATCGCCCAATCCATCTTCAAGCAATGCTCCGATACCTACAGCAGATTTTATTCGACCATCTTCACCATCTCCTGCTTCAGTTACACCGAGATGCAAAGGATAGCATCTTCCGTTCTTTAACATCGTTGCTACCAAGAGTCGGTAGGCTTGTACCATCACTAGGGTGTTACTTGCCTTCATTGAAATTACGAGAGAGTGGTAATCGTTTTTTTCACATATGCGAATAAACTCCATGGCAGATTCTACCATTCCTTCAGGCGTATCACCGAAGCGGCTTAAAATGCGATCCGATAATGACCCGTGATTGGTGCCTATGCGCATCGCTGTTCCATTTGTTTTGCATAGCGTAACGAGCGGTGTGAACTTTTCTTCAATGCGATTTAATTCAGCCTGATAACTTTCTTCCGTATAATCAATCTCTTCAAATTTCTTTTTGTCGGCATAATTGCCTGGATTCACACGGACCTTTTCGACAATACCTGCGGCTATTTCTGCTGCATTTGGTGTAAAGTGAATGTCGGCTACAAGTGGTGTAAAATATCCCCGAGAATTTAAGGCTTCTTTGATGTTGCGTAAATTTTCCGCCTCATTTTTACTTGGAGCTGTCAAACGCACCAACTCGCAGCCTGCGTCAATCATGCGGATGGATTGTTCTACAGAACCTGTCGTATCCATGGTGTCTGTGGTGGTCATGGATTGAACCCGAATGGGTGCATCACCTCCCATGCTCAAGTTTCCAACTTGAACCTCCAGTGTCATCAGACGCTTTCGATTCAATAAATCAAGGCAATAGGGTAAAGAGTTTTCCGGCGTGTTGGACATGTTAGATTGCTTATAAGAAGTCTAACAAAAATAGCGAGAATAATGTTTAATGATAGCGTGTAACGTATTGTTAGGTTTACCATGCTGATTATCGTATCTTTGCACTTCACTTAAACCAAACTGCATGGACATTTCAAGTGTTAAATTTGCGTCGGGACACAACGATGAGTTTTACAAAACCCTCAAGAAGAGAGTAAACGAATATTTTAAGAAAGAAAATATCTCTCGTCATGCAAATTTTCAAATGGTGTTCAAAACCATCGCGATGTTGGCGATTTATTTCACGCCATTCGTGATTATGCTTACGATCGCAGAAAATTATTGGTTTATTATGTTGCTATGGGTGATTATGGGATTCGGAATGGCCGGAATTGGTCTTTCTGTGATGCATGACGCCAATCATGGTGCGTATTCTAGCAAAGAATGGGTAAATAAACTTGTTGGAAATGTGATGATTTTCTTAGGTGGAAGTGATGTAAACTGGCGAATTCAACACAATATTTTACACCATACCTACACAAACGTCACAGGTATGGATGAAGACCTTAATCCAGGGCCTGTTTTGCGCTTTTCTCCGCACGAAAAGAGAAGAAAATTCCACAAATTTCAACATATCTATGCCTGGTTTTTCTATGGATTAATGACCTTGCTTTGGTTCGTTTCGAAAGATTACAATCAAGCAGTGCGCTACAAGAAAATGGGATTGATTGGAACGCAAAAGACAACGTTTGCAAAACACTTGGCCATTCTCATCGTGAATAAAATCGTTTATGCAGGTGTATTTATCGCTTTACCAATCTATTTAGTTCCCGCACCCTGGTGGATTACAATCCTTGGTTTTTTAGCAAGTCATTTTGTAGCAGGATTAACACTGGCAAGCATTTTCCAACCTGCTCACGTAACACCGGTTTCTGACTACCCGATGCCGGATGATTCAGGAAATATTCAAGCAGATTGGGCGGTAAACCAATTGTACAATACAGCAAATTTTGCTCCTGGAGCGCGACTTTTTTCTTGGTATGTGGGTGGATTGAATTACCAAGTGGAACACCACTTGTTCCCAAATATTTGCCACATTCACTACCGAAAACTATCGAAAATCGTTCGTGAAACAGCCACTGAATACAATCTACCTTATTATTCTTATAAGACATTTGTTTCAGCGTTGAGTGAACACACAAAAATGTTGTACCGCTTGGGACGTTACGATAACGCCCCTGCCATTCATTAACCGCAATGAACCTTGAGTCATACAGAACGTATTGTTTGGCGAAAAAAGGAGTAACGGAACATTTTCCTTTCGATCAAAAAACGTTGGTCTTCAAGGTATGCAATAAGATGTTTGCTCTAGCCGATGTGGATGATTTCACCGGAGCTAATCTCAAGGCCAATCCTGAATATGCGATTGAATTGAGGGAATGCTACTCTGGAATTCAACCCGGTTGGCACATGATCAAAACACATTGGAATACGGTTGCTGTCAATAGCGATGTTCCTGATACTTTGTTTTATAGTCTTATAGACCATTCCTATCAATGCATCATCGATTCACTTTCTAAAAAATCGCGTCTTGAGTTTGAGATGGGATAAATACCTATGGGCTGTGCGTTTGGCTAAAACGCGTTCGCATGCCGTTGAATTGATTTCAAAAGGTAGAGTGCAGGTCAATGGTGCAAGTATCAAACCTTCACGCGAACCGAAGGTTGGTGATCTAATTTCTGTTTCTCATAATACCGCGACATTTACCTACTGTGTTGTTCAGCTTTTAGAAAAACGCGTGGGTCCTAAACTTGTTGTGGAGTATCTACTTGACACGACCACGGACGAAGAACGCGAAAAGTTGCGACAATACCAGCTGGCTCAACAAGCCTATAGACATTTCGGAACCGGGAAGCCGTCCAAGAAAGATCGTCGCGACCTCGATGATTTTATGACCGATTGGGAAGAATAAGTTACTTCTGCTGTAACTTTTAATCAGAATCAAGGTCTAACCCTACAAAAGCGACAAAAAGCGCTTAAATCAATTAAAAACTAGAGTATGAAAAAGACGGCGATTGTACTTTGCATGGTTTCACTTCATGCATTTGCACAAAAAGAGGAGGCAAAACGGGACACAACCCGCATGAATGTAGGAAAAGTTGAAATTATTCTCATTGATCATTCTGATGAAAGCGGAGTAAAATTGGACACTATTGATGCTGCACCTGGAGATTCAAAAGAAGATAAAGCCTTTGAAGCGCATTGGGCTGGATTAGATATGGGTTTCATGATGCTCATGAACAATCAGTTCAACCAAGATTTTGGTACTTCGGATTTCTTGAAGAACGACATTGGCCGATCGATGGTGTGGAACTTAAATGTGTTTGAACATAAATTTCCTATTGCAAAAGAATATTTAGGAATCACAACGGGCCTTGGATTTAGCTTTACGCAAGTGGCTTTTCGCGATAATTATGTTGCTACCGTTCAAATTGGGGATGAAGGAGGAGATCTTAATGCATACGCAGACACAAACCAAACCTACACAAAAAACAAATTAAAAGCCACATATTTGACCGTTCCCCTATTGCTAGAATTCAATAGCAATGCAGATGCAGACAAGTC
>JBEIKR010000054.1:0-16133 GCA_040379705.1 Crocinitomicaceae bacterium | reverse complement strand
GCTCCCGGTGGTGGGTTTAGTCCAAATAGCGGGTTGTTTTTCGATTACCAATATATCTGTGCGACAGATGTTCCATCAAACATTCAATTGAAGTGGGAAGCCTACGACAATGATGATGCAGGAAACTATGATATTGTTGGATTGAACAGTGGTCAAACTGGACTTCAAACCGTAAATATGCCTGTGCCTGCCTTCGCGGGAACATCCAATTATACGTTTACAGCTGCAGGAAGTGCAGGATGCCAATCAACTCAGACCTATGTAATCAACCTTTCTGTTGAGCGATTGCCGTTGGTCGTGAACTACTTTGAAGATGCAATTTGTGATGCAACAGTTGCTGCAATGAATACCACGTATACCTTAGGTTGGTGTGATTACACCTTGGAGCCAAATGAGCCAGCGGCAGGCGATGTGCAAGCAGCCGGATCAACATGGGTGAAATTCGTAGCACCTGCAAGTGGGTCTGTATACATTACGACGGACTTAGCAGGAACGGATATCGGAACCTATTTCGAGTTATATCACGCGGCAGACGGCAGCAACTGTGGAAATGGAATCCAGCCAATCACCAATGTATTGGTAAAAGATAAGTTTGAATACTTATCTCATGTGGAGTTTTCGGATGGAATTGATTTACTTGGGTTAGATCCAGAGGCAGAACTTACATTTGATAGTTGTGATCCATTCCCGGGAATTAGCTATCAAAAACTAATTCCAGGTCAAACGTATTATGTGCAGGTGACTGCGGACAACGCATCGGACCATGGGTATTTTGAATTCCGAGTGAATCAATTGGGTGGAAGCTCTCCCGATCTTATTGATATTCCTTGTTTGTCAAACACTGTCACTCCAGGAACGAATGCCATCAGCTCAACCGCTAATTCCCCGGCAACTGCGAATCTTGGTTTTGGATGTGCCTTTGACGGAGGAAACAACTTTGGGGAAACAGGAAAGCAACATACAAGCGCAAACCCGAATCAATACCACGCTTATGATTATGATCACCCTGCAGTAAATAATGCAGACATGAACGAAAGTGTTTGGTTGAACTTCATCGCTCCAAGTAGCGGGCGTATGGTGTTTGAAACAGATTATCAAAGCGCAATCTACTCTGAAAGTGCTGCTTTATTTGGTTTTGACGTACGTTTTTCACCGGGTATCCCAAGTGATTACAACTGTGCAAACCTAGAGGATTTGTATGCCAATGATGGAGCGTTGAATGGTCTTTTCGGTGGAACGACAGTAAGTGCAATTATTGATGCACGTTGCTTGGAACCAGGATACAAGTATTTCGGTATGGTTGATCCAGCGAACAACTTAACTCCTTTAGCTACTCAAAACATCGACACATGGTTGTATGATCCATCGGTGGTTAGTCCTACGACAAATCCTCCAGGGAATGATATCTTGTGTTTGGCTTTTGCTGATCCATTGTTTGAAATCCCTGTGACTCCAGCTGGAACGAATCCAAACTTCCAAGCGGTGGCAGGAACAAATGAATTTGCTTGTCGTGAGTATTTGGCGGGTGAGCCTGCTGCTGCTGCACAACAATCCGATCGCGCGGATCAAACAGTATGGCATTATTTCGTTGCGCCACCATCAGGATCGGTTGAAATGAATATTCGTGCTTACATTGGGCTTGATACCTTGCGCTACAATGTATATGAGTTACTCAATGGAACGGACTGTTATGGTGGACTTCAGCCTGCTACCTATACACAGGATGGAACGCGAAATACACCAATTGTAACACCAATGTTGACTGGTTCAGCTGGTTTCGATGGTACTCAAGAGTCAGTTTGCTGCCTTGTGCCAGGAAAAATTTACGCGATACAATTAGACGGTGGTTCACCTGGTGACGAAGGACAATACATCATCGAATATGTTCGTGAAGTAGCGAATGATGCCGGTGACGTGTTTGTTCAACTTTCTAACGGAAATACAATCAATGTTACGGATACAGATACTGCATTTGTTTGCTTTGGTGATACGATCTATCCAGGAATCATGGTGAATGGCATCGGAGAAAGCACCTTGGATATTCCATCGTGTTTGTCTTTAGGATATGTGATTCACAATACATCGCCAGTTCCAGACCCTGTGTCAGGTTCAGGATTTGTTTTCATTGATTCTGTTCAGACTTCAAACGGAATCTTCGTGAACAACACGAATGGTTCAGGAACATTTGGAAACCCAGCGTTCAACCAATTGTATTATGTCTCTCCAATGGCCGATCAGCCAGGAACCGATTGGGGAACATTCTCGTGTTCTTCTGCAGCCTTGAGTAATGGGGTCCCTGTAGTATTCCTTCAGCCTATTCAGCCAGTATCCTCGTATGATAATGCCTTGTGCACGATTACATTTACTGCCTCAGGTGGAGTGGCAACCTTCAATGGCTCTTCTTTCAGCTACACGATTTCTAATGCTGCAGGCAATGCGGTATCCACAGGTACATTTGCTGCAGGATCGAATGTCGTGTATGAAGTGCCTTCAGCCGAGGTGTTTACAGTGTCAGTGACTGATGGCTCTTGTCCTTATAGCTTTACAGTGGATGCAACAGCGTGTGCTAACCCATGCATTATAAGTCCAATTCAAGTTTTCGTTGACACGGCGATTTGTGCAGGTGGATCAATCTTCTTGCAAGGTGCGAATCAAACAACAGCTGGTTTGTACACCGATGTATTCACCGCAGCAAATGGTTGTGATAGTACAATCTATACGACATTGTCCATCAATGAACCAGTGAATTTCGCTCAAACGATTACGATTTGTCAAGGTGCATCATACTCCATTGGTACGAGTACTTATTCGTCAGCAGGAATTTACACCGATCCTTTTGTTGCGGCGAATGGTTGTGATAGCACAGTGACAACGACATTGTTTGTTACGGCATATTTGACATCAAACACAAGTCAGTCTATTTGCCAAGGTGATAGCTACGCATTTGGTGGAAATCTTTTGTCAACAGCGGGTACTTATGTCGATACCTTATTGTCGATAGAAGGATGTGATTCAATTGCAACCTTGTTCTTGACAGTATTGCCAAATACACTTGGTTCAATCACCGCGACAATTTGTGAAGGCCAGTCATATACATTTGGCACACAAACACTGACTGCGAGTGGTGCATTTACAGAAGTGTTGGTCAATGCAAATGGCTGTGATTCGACAGTGACTTTGTATTTGTTTGTGACGAATGCCACAGAAACGTACCAGCAAGCAGAGATTTGCCAAGGTGAGACTTACGACTTGTTCGGGCAGTCATTGACGACAAGTGGAATGTACATCGATACAACCTCAACGGCTACAGGATGTGATTCTATTGTTCGACTAGAACTATCTGTTATTGACTGTGTGGGTGACTTTGAGATCAGTAACATGGTGACACCAAATGATGATGGTCAAAATGACACGTGGAAGATCAACAACTATCCGTATATCGCAGGTTGTACAGTGACCATTTACAACCGTTGGGGTCAGCCTGTATATACAACAAATGACTACCAAAATGAGTGGTCAGGAACCAAGGATGGTGAGTTATTGCCGGATGGAGTATATTTCTATTCGATTAAGTGTTCGGATGAAGAGTTCACTGGAAGTATCAACTTGTTCAGATTTAAAAAATAAGCAGCGTCATGAAAAAGTTCGTTCGAAATACATTGATCGTTGCGAGTAGCATGCTTGCAATTCAGACCATGGCGCAGCAAACGCCTCAGTCTAGCGTATATAATTACAACCGCTTTGCATTAAATCCGGCATATGCAGGAGCTGAGGGTTGTACTCAGATATTCTTTTCACACCTTAATCAATGGGGGAAGGTGGAGGGAGCACCAGTAACAAGTTTGCTGAGTGTGAATTCCCGACTCGGTAAAAATTGGGGTGTCGGTGGAAGCATGCTCATCGACAAGGTGGGAATGCTTCAACAAATTGCCGCATCTGGCTCTGTGTCCTATGGGATTCGCCTAGGGGAACACAACATTCGCCTAGGGCTTACTGCAGGATATTATCAATTCCGCGTGAATCCAACAAGTGCAGTAGTTTTTGACCTCGCTGACAACATCGTGAATGGAGGAGCACAATCATCTTCTTCGATTAACACAGAAATCGGTTTGATGTATCGATTCAAAGGATTGGATTTAGGGGTGTCTTCAAAACAAGTGATTCAAACATTTTCGAATTTTGGATACACCAATTTAGATGGCTATGGTTTGAAGCGCCACATCATTGCGATGGCTGGATATAAGTTTCAACTCAACCAAAACCTAGCATTACGTCCTTCTGTCTTGTATAAAGGTATTCCGCAAATTTCACAGTTTGATTTCAATGCAGATGTGATGTACAAGGATTTCATTCAAGGTGGATTAGGATATCGTACGGGTGTAGGGCTTATTGGTCGCATCGGAATTAATATTCAAGATTTATTCTTTATTGGGTATGCGTACGAGGCTCCAATGCGAAATATTGCCAAGTATAGCTCTGGTTCTCATGAGGTCATTATTGGCTTGAAATTGTGCCGTAAGAAGAACGTAATCGAGTTGGCGGATGACGTAATCAATACACGTCCCGATACGATTGTGAAAGTTGAATACAAAATCGACACACTTATCGTTGAGCGCGTGGATACTGTCTTCATGGATTCCCCTCAAAATCGTGCGGTAAGCAATCAAGAAGCAGAGCGCGTATTGGATTTGTCCGCTAAGACATTGGAGTTTGAAAATGATAAAGCCATCATCTTGAAGAAATCTCATGGTGATTTGGAGTCTTTGACGAACATCCTTTTGATGCGCACAGATTTGAAAATTCGCTTAGAAGGACATACGGATAACAATGGTACTGAGGAATACAACATGGAGCTCTCTAAAAATCGCGTTCAAGCCGTGAAAGACTTCCTTGCTGCCAAGGGTGTAGATCCATCACGAATTGAGCTTCAATGGGTCGGTGAGTCGAAGCCAATCTCTGAAAATACGACAGAGGAAGGTAAAGCACGTAATCGACGGGTCTTGATGGAATACCTTGGGGTGGAGAAATAGTTGTAGTTACGAGTTACTAATTACGAATTACGAATTTGGTGGCTGAGGCACTCGAAGCCACGAATTACGAATTAAGTTAACTAGTCAATAGTAACTAATAACTACTTCGTTCCCCAGCGCTCATACCTCGCGTTCTGTATTGGTCGATTTTCTTCGATTTCACGCAGTGGCTCACATTCCTTTAGTGTGTCTCGACATTCTTTTGGTAACGCTTGGTAGAGGGCAGTGCCTTCTGTTTTCCAGCTGATCATCTCGTCACTGACTTCTTTGATGATTTTCGCAGGATTGCCAACCACTACACTTCGATTGGATATATGCATTCCACTCGGTACAAAGCACAAGGCGCCGATAATGCATTCGTTTCCTATGACCACATCGTCCATGATGACGGCATTCATTCCGATTAAAGAGTTTTCTCCAATGGTCCCGCCGTGTATGATAGCGCCATGACCAATGTGCGCACCTTTCTTTAATGTAACAGTTGTTCCGGGAAACATGTGAACGGTGCAGTTCTCTTGAACATTACACCCGTCTTCAATGATAATCTGTCCCCAATCACCTCGTATGGCAGCGCCAGGTCCGATATACACGTGTTCGCCAATAATGACATTTCCTGTCACACTCGCTTGAGGGTGTACAAAACTACTTTCCTTGATGACAGGTCGAAAACCATTGAATTCGTAAACAGCCATGAGTTGTGAATTAAATTATTGAGGAAGATGCCACTTGAAACGAAGCAGCGAAGTTTTGCCTTGCTGACCTTCGTTTGTGATCACTAAATCACCATTCGGTAAAAAGATAATTCGTTCAGGGCGTGTAAAGAGGTTCGCATTGAAGCGCACAAAATTGATGAGCTTGCCTGATTTTTCGAAAACCGCCATGGAGTGGTCGATGGAGGAGATGATATACACTTCATCGGTTTTAGGATGCACTGCAATACATGATGGCATAAAGTGACTGCTGGATTCTTCTTCCTTAGATCTTTTCTTTTTCGCGAAGAGGATACCTGTGTTTTGTCCAAATGATTCCAGTTCTGAAAGATTGATCGTAAACAAAGGATCTTCGTCCATCTCCATCGTTTCTAAGTCAATGGTATAAATGCCTCTAGTACTTTTTAGCTCTGCACCACGGCCCGTTGTATTTTTTGGGGCTACCAATAAGCGGTGGTCGCGCGGGTCCAAACACAATACCTCATTGTCCCAAGGGGGAAGCGCTAATTTTTTAAAGTTGACAGAAACTGAATCGATGCTTGGAGCAACTTCAAGCAAAACGGCATCATTTCGCATGATGAAATACGAGCTATCTACATGTGTTAACCCTTCAAATTCCCCAGAATATCCAAAATCGTACTGAGCACTTATGGAGTCTCCAGACATGGAATAGACGTACAATGTCCCGTTTTGATTTTGAACACAAGCAATTTCATTCTCAGAGAAATCCGTGATACCTGAAATTTCGCGCAATTCAAAGGGAAGGTTGATGGTAAATGAAGGATGATCGAAATCAAACCAACCGTCTTTTTGGAAGACTTCACGCAGAAAATGGTAATGATCGATACTCGCTTGCTGAATCCGCTTTACTGTTATAAAGGAAATGGCTGCGATGACGACCGAAAAATAGACCTGTTTTTGCATGGCGCTCTATTTTGCAAATATCAAACAAATTTTAGGTTATGCTTCATGAGCAACTTTAAATTTCAATGAATTCAATGAAAAATTCTTACTTTGCCCCAAGAATCGCGTCATGAGTTATTGCACTTTTTCCCATAATCAACCAGAAACGAGCCCACATCGGGAATATCACGAGAAGCACTATGGTTTTCCAGTATTGGACGACAATGCACTTTTTGGACGTCTAATTCTTGAAATAAATCAAGCAGGGTTGTCTTGGATTACCATATTAAAAAAGCAGGTTCACTTCAAAAATGCATATTCTCAGTTTAATATTCGGGCTGTCGCGGCGTATAATGAGGCAGATATTGAGCGATTATTGGCTGATAAGGGAATTATCAGAAACAAACTGAAAGTATATGCCGCCATTCACAATGCCCAAGTTTTGCTAATGATTATTGAAGAATACGGTACATTTGACGCATGGTTGTCGGCCCATCATCCAAAATCTCGGGAAGAATGGACCAAATTGTTCAAAAAGACCTTTAAATTTGTAGGAGGAGAAATTGTGAACGAATTTTTAATGAGCATAGGTTACCTCCGCGGTGCACATGATCAAGAATGTGCCGTTTATAATGAGATAGTTAAAAAGAAACCAAAATGGTTGGAAAAATAAAATACATGTCCGTGGTCATCGTGTTGATGATGCACATGAATGCGGCCCTAGCACAATTTGGCGTGTCGGGTGGAATGAGTATGTTGAAAGCATTTGGTGTGCCGAAGCCTTATGTAGGAATGCACATTGGTGGCGAAATCCCACGTGACGATCAAGTAACCTTGTTTGCGCGACTGTCTTTGTATGCACGTCAGCAAGAGCAAAACAAAGGTGCTACCATTGTGACTGCAACAGATTTCACAACAGTTCCATACAGCCAAACAATTGGTTACACATCGACGTTCAATTATACGATAATAGAGGGCGGAACACGTTATTATATTGGAAACGGCTATGATAGTGGCTTTGGTGCGTACGGAGGAAGTACGATCATGTTGGCCTTCAATTCAGTAAAACGTCAATATGATGATTACGATCAAGCCAAATATGAATTGCCGACCAATGAATTGCCGAAAGGATCCATTTTTAACTTAGGCTTTGGTTTAGGTGGAGGGGTGAAAAATACCTTTCCAGGCATTGGGACATTATACTTGGATTTGAACTTAGCCTATATGATCCTATCAACGGCAAGCAATTCCACTGCGCAAAACACGACACTTTACGCACCTCTATTGTTCAATTTTAGCCTAGGCTTCAGAAGAGAATTCTACTAAAAAATCCACCACGATTTTTTTTGTGGGATTTTATTTAGGTCTTCAATGATCTCATTCAATGATTGATATCTTTCCACTTGTGCCTGCAATAGTAGTGCATCAATGGCATTCGTACTCATTCGATGGGGTGCGGTGTGAAATGGCTGCTTGTAACACATCTTTTGCAGTATGGAATAAACACCTCTAGGCAGTGCATGATGATCCGGAAGTGGGTAGGTGATTTGTAAGTTGGTGAAAATGCTCGGGTTCGGATGCGAAAGGGGCAAGGAGCCGGAAAATAATTTCCAAATCGAAATCCCCAAGGCAAATAAGTCCGTTGTGTGATCAACGATCTTCAATCGGTTTAGAATCAATTCTGGGGAAGCAAATCCCAGCGGGAAAAGTACCTCGAAATCATTTTCACTTCCTCGCCGGATGGCCAAACCAAAATCAATAAGATGACATTTAATCTCTTCACCAACTTTCTCAATGAGGATATTCGATGGCTTAATATCACAATGCACGATTCCTTGTGTCTTTAAGGTGTCAAATAACGGTTGAAGGCAAGAAAGGATTTTTACTAACTCCGAGAATCGCTGCTTTCTTGGAATTGTTTTCCAATAATCATCTAGCTGAATTCCAGATACATAATTTTTTACAAGGATGATTTCATCTTCCGTATTGAGCACGTCAATAATTTTGGGAAGACCAGGGAAATCGAATGAAAAGCTTGCCTCACTTCGCAGTCTACGCGCCATCCCTGGAGAATTTAGATTGCGAAGAAAACACTTCATGACTCCTTGTTCATTCGTGTCTTTGTCCTCTATTAAATAGACTTTTCCGAACTTTCGGTTTTTTTGATTGCCTAATTCGCTGACAAAGCGGTATTGATCTTTCATTGACATGAAAGCAAAGATGTGAAAAAAGGAGAACATCAAGAATATTCAACATTAGCTAATGTGGGTTTGAAAGTTAAATGTTTCTCCAAAAACACATTTTGTTCATTGAAAAGCACGATTTATTCGAAAAAAGTGTATTTTCGTTTTTGAGATTGAGTCCGTAATACTTGCGTTGAAAAGAGATATCCTCTGTTTTTTGCTCGCATTGAATTGCGCTAAACCAATATCGAAAGGCCCAAATGAAAACGTTAGTCATAGATGCTTCACCGCAAACGCCTAAAATCCATTTCGATGCGATTTCTGGTGTGATGGAAATTCGTGGCCGATCAATTCCAGATCAGGCGGATGAATTTTGGCTACCGATCTTAAATTGGTTTGAAGGTTATCTGCTTCATCCCTTAGCAAACACAGTGGTTAAAATTGATCTTGAGTATTTCAATATCTCATCGTCGAAGCGTATACTTTTTCTGCTATACAAACTCAATGAATTGTCTGAAGCAGGCAAAGAGGTACATGTCGAGTGGTATTATCGCCAATCAGATGAAGACATGTATGAGGTAGGGCAGGACTATGCATACATGGTGAAGGTTCCTTTTATTTTCAAGGAATACATAGATCCGGATATTGCGATTGCGATTTAACGATTCTTGTGTCCACTGAGTTGGACTTTTTTTGCCATCATCAATCGAAAATAGTATTTTTGTTCCATGCGCTTAATCAAAGAAGTACCGCACGAACGATATCGAATTTCCATCATGAATTACAATGCAAAGTACATTGTAAAAATTGAGTTGGGCCAATTCGAACAGCTTTTTAAAATTGGAGAATTGGATGTGAATTCACTCGAAGAGGTTGAAGCCATGATCACTCCAGATCTGCTGTCCAATTGCTTGAAACGATTTATCGAAATGCGCTCGGATTGGGAAAGTGCCTTTCAAAAAAAGAACGGATAATGAATACGATGAAAAACGGAATGCTCATGTTGGGTGCCATGTTCTTGCTTGTGGCGTGTGGACAAAAAGAAGTGAAAAAGGAAAATACAGTTCCTAAAGTGGAGGTGCGCGATATGAAGGGCCTCAAAATCGCTTATTACAATAGCGATAGCTTGAAAACACTTTTCACGTACTATAAAGAACAGGATGCGATCGTGACGAAAAAACAAAAAGCGTTTCAAAGTGAAGTGGATCGTCGCACAAAAGAATTTCAAAACTATGTATACCGCAACGAAGAGCGTCTGCGTTCTGGACTGCTTTCGGAAAATGAAACCATTCAAATTCAGCAGAAGGTGCAGCAAATGGAATCTGACTTGATGCAATACCAGCAAACGCAAGGGGCAAAGTTGGAGAAAGAAACCATGGAGAAATTGGAGGTGATTTCGAAAAAAATCGAAACGTTCGGAAAGAAATTCAGTGAAGAAAATGACATTGATATTCTGTTAATTCATGGTGCCGGTGGACAAATCAATTACATCAATGGTTCAATGGATGTAACGAAGGAGTTTTGTGCTTACCTGAATCAGCACCAAGAGGACATCGAAAAGGACATGAAGTAAGCCATGCTCATCGCCCGACAGAAACGCAGCGAGAACATTGCGGAATATTTGCTCTACATGTTTCAGGTAGAGGATTTGATTCGCGCCTATGACTTCAATCTTGACCAAATCATTGATCAATATGTCCGTCCCCAGCTTCCTGATGCGTCCTTCGTGGAGCAATACCGAGATTGGTACAAGGGCTTGATTCGTTCAATGAAAGCGGAACGCATCGAAAAGCAAGGACATCTTCATGACTTGAAGGATATACTTGTTGAGATCTCGTATTTACACAATACCTTGCTGAATCTGTTGAAGGATGAAAAATACGCGGGGCTTTATGCAGCTGCCGAACCAATCATCGAGGAATTCAAGCAACGCTCTAACCTCAAGGATAAAAACAACATCGAAGTGGCCTTCCAAGCGCTTTACATGAAGTTGCTTTTGCGTTTACAGAAAAAGGAAATCAGTGCAGAATCCGAACATGCCTTCGATACCATGCGGATTTTACTGGCCTACATCGCTGTGAAGTACCGTGAAATGCAGAATGGTGAGCTGAATACCTTCGGAACGAATTAGAATTGTCATTAAAGTTCTTTTTCTCATCTTGACGAATTAATTTTCGAATTTAAACGCCATTACTATTTTTCTTTTTTGTAAATTGAAGTAAATTGATTTGCTTTGAAACCACTTACAGCGCTACTAATTTCTGAATTGTTGAATTCGAATGATTTAGAATTGAAATCGACTCATAAATGCTTGAGTATCCCAATAATAAACAGATTGCACAAGAAAATGGACATCGGACTTCGCTTCTCAGAAATTAAAGTCGACGGTGATTTAATTATTGATGGACACCACAGATACATTGCTTCATTATTCGCCAACGTAGAAATGGAAAGAGTAGCTTCGATAAAAACTTCAGCTACAGAGATAACAGAATGGAAATTTGTGACTTTTGATTCAAACGATTGGGATACACAAGCACAAATTGATCAATTCAACAAAAATGACGCTGATTTTAACGCTGTTTCTGTAAGTGAAATTTTAAATAAACTAAAATAATTGGTATTTTTGTATATGTTTATCTTCTTAGATATTGATGGTGTAATGGTTCCTGCCAAATCGTGGCAGAGACCTGAATTGCTCCCTGATGGATTCCCCGCCTTCAGTAGGAGTGCTATTCGTGTATTGCAAAGATTTTTGGATGAACGGACAACTGTAATTCTTACCACATCGCACAAATCAAGTTATTCATTGAAAGAATGGAAACAGATTTTTAAACGCCGCGGTCTTGTACTTCTCAATGTAATGACATTGGATGAAAACGTAGGCCATTTAAATCGAAAGGATGAACTCATGAATTGGTTCGAAACGAACGAAATTCCCGAGAACTTTGTTATTCTAGATGACGATACTTCCTTGAATGACTTATCATTAAAACTTAAAAGTCATTTGGTGCTGACTAGTACACTTATTGGTTTGACAGATAATCATATGGATGATATACTGCGCATTGCTCAACCTTTATCAATGTCAAAAATGATAAGATAGGTTCTTATTGTCCTACTTTCGTAAAAATCTTCCCTTGATTCAAAATTCCTTTAGGATCAAATACATCTTTGATTTGATGCATTATTTGAAAATAAATTAGATACAATTAAATGGTTCACCGAAGTGAGAACCTTCATAGCTCTTGCTAGTATTGCTCTTTTAATCTTCTGTAAATCGTCTTTGTTTTATCTCCATCTTTCTCAAACAAACCGCGTTCAACTCCTTGTTTCAGATCCCTACTGGCCGTTGCTGTGGATATCTCTTTGAATACACCCATATAATCTTTCCGAGTGAACTCAGATTTACATATTTCAGAAAAATAGCTTAAGCGATCTTCTGCGGACATCACTCGACCTTTGAAATCAAGCATCGTATGCAACGAATCATCAACCACCTTTAGCATATACTCAATAAAAGGGGTTGAATTACCTGATTTGTCACTTTGTGAAAGCGCGTGATAGTAATCACTTTGGGTTTTATGAATGATGTTTTCGAAAGGAATGAATTCAAAGACAGGATATGCTTTCATTAAAATCAACGTTTGCCATAATCTTCCCATTCTTCCGTTCCCATCAATGAAGGGATGAATGAACTCCATTTCATAATGAAAAACACAACTTTTTATTAGAGGTATTTCTTTTGATGTTTTGAGATAATCAAATAGATCACTCATCAAATGCGGCACATTCTCCGCTGGTGGAGCCAAATGAGCAATCCGATCACCGGCCATAATCCCAACCCCTTTGTTGCGGTATTTTCCATGATCTTTCACTAAACCATTCATCATGATTTCGTGTGCTTTTAAGAATGATTTTGAAGCTGTTGGATTGAATGACTTCAGTTCTTCATACACTTTTATAGCGTTCAAAACCTCATTTACATCTTTCTCCGGACCAATGATTCGTTTGTTCTCAAGGAGAGCGGTGATTTGTTCTTCGGTGAGTGTATTTCCTTCAATACTCAATGAAGAATGTATTGTCTTAATGCGGTTTTCTTTTCTGAGTTTAGGTGACGGCTTATCTAGAAACTTCGCGTTGATTTGTCCTACTTTTTCTGAAATAGAAACGATGAGCTTTAAAATTTCAGGAGTAAATAAATATGGAGGATTCATGTATTGATACTATCATTTGATACTATCAAAGATAGAACAAATTTGCGTACAGGCTACTTTAGTTTTTATTTCAATAATCTGATACTTTCGTAAAAATCTTCCCAGGATTCAAAATTCCTTTTGGATCGAATACATCTTTGATTTGACGCATCAATTGCAAGGTGATTTCTGGAAAGGCAATATCCATGTAGGGTTGCTGAACGAGTCCAATGCCATGTTCTCCGGACAATGTTCCTCCAAGCGCAACGACTTCAGTAAACAAAGCACGAATAGCCACAGGTAAGTCGCTTTCCCATTGTTCATCGGTCAGATCGCCTTTGATGATGTTGACATGCAAATTTCCATCCCCTGCATGACCATAACACACGGAATGCAATCCATATTGACGACAAATCCGTTTCACGGCGGATAAAAGTGCTGGCAATTCATAGCGCGGGACAACGGTATCTTCTTCTTTGTAAATGGACTGCGATTTCACGGCTTCACCAACTTTGCGACGCAAGGCCCATAATCCCGCCTTTTGTGCTTCAGATTCAGCAAAAAGTATTTCGTCGGTTTCGAAGTTTTCCAATACCCCCATGATTTTCTCGCATTCACCCATCAACTGGTCGGGATCGAACCCATCAACTTCAATCAATAGATGGGCTTGGTGATTCTCCTTTACCGGAATGGAGGAGTCACCTGTAAAGGATTGTGTCCATGTCAAGGCATCACGTTCCATAAATTCCAGTCCACTCGGTGTGATTCCTGCCCGGAAAATTGCAGCAACGGCTTCACAGGCTTTCTCCGCATCGAAGAAGGGAACCAACATGAGCAAGTCGTGCGTAGGATGGGGGATGAGTCGAAGTACAATTTTTGTGATGATGGCCAGCGTACCTTCAGATCCAACAATAAGCTGCGTTAAATTGTAGCCCGTAGCATTCTTCAATACATTCGCACCCGTCCAAATGATTTCTCCATTGGGCAAAACCACTTCGAGGTTCAAGACGAAATCTTTGGTCACGCCATATTTCACGGCTTTTGGTCCACCTGAATTTTCAGATACATTTCCTCCAATGAAACAACTTCCTTTGCTCGCTGGGTCGGGAGGGTAAAATAACCCTTTCTCTCTAACAGCATCTTGCAGCACTTGGGTAATGACCCCAGGTTCTGTGATCACTTGATGGTTGCGCTCATCAATCGACATAATTTTATTGAAACGCTCCATGGAAAGTGCTACGCCGCCAAAAATAGGAATGGCACCTCCACTCAAACCTGTGCGCGCGCCAGATGGGGTCACTACAATAGAGTGTGCGTTACAGTAACGCATAATTTCCGATACCTCAGCAGTGGTCTCTGGCTTTAAAACAACATCTGGAACAATGGTGATGTCCTCTGTTTCATCATGCCCGTAAACGCTGCGCACCTCTCGGTCGACGATACATCGTTCGTTGAGAATGCGTTGAAAATAATGAATGTCTTGCGCGTCAATAGGTTTGTAGGTGCTCATTGATGTTACGTTAATGTGTATTCTTGGTTCAACTTAGGAATTTCTATGAGCCAATCAAATTCAAACTCAATCTTAGCTCGGAGGGCATCGGTTTGATGGGGTTCTCCGTGATTGAGAAAGATTTTTGTCGGTGTTTTTTTGAAGTTTCTCAGCCAGTCGAGCATTTCTCCTTGATCGGCATGTGCTGAAAGTGATGAAATGGAGCGTATTTGACAATTTACTTGGCGGTATTCTCCAAAAAACTTGATCTCAGGGCTGCCTTCCAAGATAGCACGTCCGCGGGTTCCCTCACCTTGAAAACCAACGAAAAGTAAGGTGTTCTTTTCATTTTCAATGTGTTGATTCATGTAATGGAGAATGCGGCCGCCTTCCATCATGCCGCTTCCAGCCAATATAATCTTCGGGTGCTTGTCTGCCACAGTTGCTTTTGATTGTTCAAAATTGGAGATAAAGATAACATCACTATACATGTTACTGAGCTCATAATGGGAAATGTTTTGCCAATCTTGGTATGAATTATACACATTAGAGGAATGAATACCCATAGGTGAATCGAGATAGACCGGAATTTTCGGTAGTTTATCCTCCAATCGAAGTTGATACAAAAGGTAAATCAACTCCTGAGTTCGCTCAACGGCGAAGGATGGAATCATCAATACGCCTCGGTTTTGATAGGTTTCGTTAATTACAGCTAACAATTCACTTTTGACATCTGCAATTTCGTGAATACGGTCACCATAGGTGGATTCTAAAATAATGTAGTCGGCTTCTTCAATCTTTGCTGGCGGATACATGAGCATTGGATCTTTACGGCCAATATCGCCACTGAAAACAATCTTTTTATCATGGACGCGCAAATCAACAAAGGAAGAACCCAAGATATGTCCGGCATTCAATAATTGAAATTTAATGTTTGCATCAATGAGAATCCATTCATGTAAATCATGGGGGACAAACTGCTTCAAGGCAATCACAACATCCGCTATTTTGTACAAAGGTTCGGGTTTGCTATGTTTTGAATAGTTGTATCTGCTTGCACGCTCGGTGTCTTCTTCTTGAATTTTTGCACTGTCCAATAAAATGATTTCCGCCAATTCCTTTGAAGGGTAGGTGCAATGAATTGAGCCTTTAAATCCTTTTTTGACTAACAATGGAATATATCCGCAGTGGTCGAGATGGGCATGTGTGAGAATGAGTTCATCGATGCTAGAGGGATCAACTGGAAAATCTTCCCAGTTGTGTTTGCGCAGTTCTTTGAGGCCCTGAAACAGCCCGCAGTCGATAAGTACTTTTTTTTGAGAGGTTTCAATCAGAATTTTTGATCCTGTAACAGTACCAGCACCACCTAAAAATGTGAGCGTAAATGTGTTTTCTTTTGGTTTCATATCCTTGGTTTATTTCTCAAAAGTCGGATGTAATAAAGGTTTTTTAAAGAACATTTGTCATGTATTTATGGATTATCAGAGGGATTTCTTCGATAAATGATATTTGCTTGTTAAGCTTGGAAGGAAGCGGAATGGTGGGTATCCCAGGATTTTCTAAAAGACTATTTGAGGCATTAGCCAAAAAGAAAATTAATATTATATTAATTACACAAAGTT
>JBEIKR010000053.1:0-16204 GCA_040379705.1 Crocinitomicaceae bacterium | reverse complement strand
TTGTCTTTTGTCTTATAGCGTAGCGGTCATATGTCTAATTACGAATTACGAATTACGAATTACGAATTACGAATTACGAATTTGACACCGTACGATTCGAAGATCAATTAAGTCCTTTGTCTTTTGTCATAAAGCGCAGCGGTCCTTTGTCTTTAAGTCAGCCACGGTTGACGAGTCTTTTGTCTAAAAAAAAAGCGCCGCAAGGCGCTTTTTTTATCGTTTCGAAATTTCTATGTAATCTCTTGGTGTTTCACCAGTGTAGATTTGACGTGGACGTCCGATTGGTTCTTTGTTTTCTGTCATTTCTTTCCATTGAGCGATCCATCCTGGTAGGCGACCCAATGCAAACATCACTGTGAACATTTCCGTTGGGATACCAAGCGCTTTGTAGATGATACCTGAGTAGAAATCTACGTTTGGATACAAGTTACGTGCTTTGAAGTATTCGTCTTCCAATGCCACCTTCTCCAATTTTTTTGCAATCTCCAACATTGGATCATTGATACCCAATTTTGAAAGAATATCGTCACATGCTTTTTTGATGATCTTCGCACGTGGATCAAAGTTTTTGTAAACTCGGTGTCCGAAGCCCATCAAACGGAAAGGATCTTCTTTGTCTTTTGCTTTCGCCACCCACTTGTCCACATCTCCACCATCTTGATGAATTTTCTCCAACATTTCAATTACCTCTTGGTTCGCACCACCGTGAAGTGGTCCCCACAACGCGGAGATACCTGCTGAGATCGTTGCGTATAAGTTTGCTTGCGATGAACCGACGATGCGTACTGTCGAGGTTGAGCAGTTTTGTTCGTGGTCAGCGTGTAAGATTAAAAGTTTGTTCAATGCATCAACAACAACAGGATCAACATTGTAATCTTCAGTTGGCATCGCGAACATCATGTACAAGAAATTCTTGCAGTAATCATATTCGTTGCGCGGGTACATGAATGGGTGACGCATCGCATTCTTGTAAGACCATGCTGCTAGCGTAGGCAACTTGGCAAGAAGGCGGTGAATGGTCAAGTTCTTGGCTTCAGCGCTGCGGTTTGGATCCAATGACTCTGGGTAGAACGTTGATAATGAACAAATCATTGAAGAAAGAACCCCCATTGGATGCGCTTTTGCGGGATACGCTTCGAAGAACTGCTTCATGTCCTCATGTACAAGCGTATGCTTTTGAATGCTCGTTTTGAACTCATCCAACTGCGCTTGGGTTGGTAATTCACCATAAATCAATAGGTAAGCAACCTCAAGGAAGGTAGCCTGTTCGGCCAATTGCTCAATAGGATATCCACGGTAACGAAGAATTCCTTCTTCACCATCAAGAAACGTAATCTTACTTGTTGTTGCACCAGTGTTTTTGTAGCCCGTATCAAGGGTAACATAACCTGTTGTATCTCTTAGTTTGCTAATATCGATAGCTTTTTCATTTTCGCTACCAACTACTACCGGGAATTCGTATACCGTGCCGTCAAGTTCAATTTTTGCAACGTTACTCATGATGTCGTCCTATTATTTATAAATTTTCCGCCTAAGTTAACAAAGAAAAATCAATCTTTAATCAAGCAAATGAAGGGAATGTTAAAAAAAAATAACTTCCGTTCAACGATGGTTTTCAGACAAAGATTTAAAGATTATTCAATGTGTAGTTCAACATCATGTTAAATAGGTGATTTCTTGTGTTCCCGCCATAAATTCCATGGTTTTTATTCGGATAAATGAATAAGTCGAATTGTTTGTCGGCTTTCACTAAGGCATTAATCATCTCCATTGTGTTTTGGTAATGAACGTTGTCATCGGCCGAACCATGGATGAGTAAGTACTTTCCTTTTAGTTGTTTCACGAAGTTTACAGGTGAATTATCATCGTACCCGCTTGCGTTTTCCTGCGGTGTGCGCATAAATCGTTCTGTGTAAATGTTGTCGTAGTATCTCCAGCTTGTTACGGGCGCCACAGCAATAGCCATTTTGAATACATCAGCTCCTTTGGTGATTGCGAGTGACGACATAAATCCTCCATAACTCCAACCCATAATCCCGATGCGGTTTGGATCAACATAGGAGAGTGCCTGAAGTGTCTTGGCTGTATTGATGATGTCCTCAGTCTCCAATTTACCCAATTGAAGGTAGGTGCACTTTTTGAATTCTGTACCACGGTACATGGTTCCTCTTGGATCCACCGAAACAACGATATATCCCTTTTGCGCCAATAATTGATGGTACATATAGTCGTTTCCATCCCACGCATCTGTTACTTCGTTATGACCTGGACCGCCATACACATTCATGTACACTGGGTATTTCTTTGTCGGATCGAAATTGGTCGGTTTAATGATGGATGCATTCAGCTTTATTCCATTTGCATCCAAAGTGATGAATTCCTTTTTCGACAGGGGGTACTCCGCTAACTTTTTGTTCAATGGGGCATTTTCTTCCATTACACGAATAGCCTTTCCATCATTGCTGCAAAGAGTATATACCGGAGGAGTATTGGCATCAGACCATGTCTTCACGAAGTATTTCATCCCAGAAGTGAATTCTGCGCTGTTATTTCCTTCTGCACTGCTAATTGCTTCTTTTCCTGAACCATCCAAGTTGATGCGGTAAATACACTTGTAGATGGCGCGATTACCCACCTCTGCGTAATAGATTTTACCATTCGATTCATCAATTCCATAAAATTCCATGACATCATTGCCATTCGTAATCTTTGTGTTGGCGCCATCAAAGGTTAACTTGTAAATACGGTTGTATCCATCAGCTTCTGAAGTGCGAAGAATGGTATTTCCATCCTTTAAAATCAATAGGTTGTCATCGATTTCAACATAAGTTTTTGATGATTCTTCAAAGAAAACTTTCTGTGACATCTTTTTACCTGTGAGATCAATCAAATGGTATTTCAGTTGATTTTGGTGGCGGTTTAATGTTTGAATGACCAATTGATTCTTCGTTCCTGACCATTGTAAACGCGGGATGTATTCGTATACTCCCAGAACTATTGGCGTGATTTTGCGGTTTGAAACATTTACGATGTGTGCCGTCACTTTACTATTCGCCTCACCCGCTTTTGGATACTTGAAGGTATATTTCTCCGGATAAAGTTCTTCGTAATACATCATTGTGAATTCTTTCACTTCTTTTTCGTCAAAACGCAAAAATGCAATGTGCTTGCTATCAGGAGACCAGCCATATCCTTTGGTAATTCCGAATTCTTCCTCGTACACCCAATCTGTTGTCCCGTTGATGATCTTGTTGCGCTTTCCATCAGTGGTTAGTTGAGTAATCTTTCCAGAAGCTAAATCTTTGATATAGAGGTCGTTTTTGTGTATATAAGAGACCTTTTTGCCATCTGGAGAATATTCGGCCAACGTTTGTGGTTGGTGTGTGTCATCTAATGGACTTAGAACTTTCGTTTTTATGTCAAATAAATAATATTCAGCGGTGTAGCTTCGGCGGTAAATCGATTCTGTATTTGTGGTAAGAAGCACTTTGGTTTCATCGTTATTGAAGAAATAGTCATCGAACTGAATTGATACACCGTTTAATACAAGGTCTTTTGATTCAAAAAGTACTTCGCCTTTGCCATTTTCTTCAGTGATCAAATACTTTACAACAGCCTGACGTCCGTCTTTTGCTTCGACCTTCGTGTAGTGCAAACCATCGTTCATGGAAGCGAATCCATCCACACCACTTGAACGGAATTCGTAGGTTTTCCAAATTTTTTCGACCGTTATTTGAGAGAAGACAGTAAAATTGATCAGTAAAAAGAGAGCAAGAATGCGCATAGTGTTGTTTTTAGAAAGGCGAAGATAGGAATTGTTTTGAAAGCGTGTGTGGAGTAGGGGGAAACAAAAAGAGTCAGCTGTTGGGCTGACTCTTCACGTTGGTTAGGACCAATTATTTCACGAATACACGGAACGTTTTGCCTTCCACTTGGATCAAGTAAAGACCACTTTTCAATGTGATTTGCGTTTGTTTTGTAGAAAGAACTTTTGCACCCAATGTGTTGTATACATCGATTGTTGCGTTATTTGCGTTCTTCACGTTGATTACACCATTAGAAGGGTTTGGATAGATTACGATTTCTTCAGAAGCTTCTTCGTCAAGTCCAGCACCGAATACCAATTCTACATCGGCAGCGTTACGTGGAAGGATTTTGAATGCCGCGAAAGAGTGGTTCACAACCCCTGTCACATTGTACACTGCGCTAACTGCTGGAGCTGGAGCTGTCAAGTACATGAAGTCATCCACCTTGATTGGTCCTGTACCGTCGCTTACTGTCCACTCGTTGAATGAATCAGGAATGGCAGTAACACCAGCATTGGATACTTTAACCAACATACTTTCGTACATTTCACCGTTCACATCCAATGTTGAAAGGTTTAAGGCAGGGTATGCCGTGTAAGCACCCACATTTGTGAATGAAGTAACACCGCTGATTTGCGTTGTTTTTTCAGTACTTGCTCCAGGTGCATATTCTACAACAGAACCAGAAACCAATACGCTATCACCAATGGCTACAGCGTTATTTCCGAAATCATATACATAGATTCCGCTAAACCCAGATGTTCCATCTTGAATAAAGAATCCGCTTCCTACTTTGAATGCAGATACGCGTCCACCAACGGTAACCAATTGACCAGCCATATTAGAAAGGTCACCTCCAGTCGTTGCTTGAACTTGTGCAATCGACATTGGAGGAGCTGTAACACCATTTTCTAATGCCTGAATGTCATCTACCTGCCATGTTGCAGCTCCTGTCGTTGTGCTGGCATAAACGAAAGCAATACGAACATTCGCCGCTCCATTGTATGTACTCAAACTAACGTTTCCAGAGTTTACAAATGCAAATCCTCCCGTTGAAAGCGCACAAGAAGAGGTGATATCTGTCCATGCAGCTGTGCTTGGTGCTCCAGCCGAATAGTTGGTAGAAACTTTTACCGCGATTGGCAAACCAGAATAGTTTTTGGCGCTGTTAAAGTTCAACATTGGGTTTGTTGCTGTAGTCAAGTTCATCGTTGGAGAAATGAACCAGATTTCAGCATTATCTCCCGCCATTGTGGTAGCGTTGTATCCAGATGCCTTTAGATAATAATCGGATGGCGAACCAGTGTTTGATACTGACCAGTTGTAGCTACCAACAACTGCTTGATTGGCCCACCCACCTGATGTCAATGATTGGTCTTGAAAATCCTTCAATGGAAGGTAAGTTTGCGCTGATACGCAGTGCCCAAGGGCGATTAAAGAAACAAGTAGAACTTTTTTCATGGTTTGATTTTTAAATTATTGGATCAATCTTTAATTAGGATATCATCGATTTCCCAAGTACTACCATTTGTACCTGTACCGATGTATTTGAATGCCACATGTACATTTGACGATAAAAACGAAAGTAGGCTAATGTCACCTGAACTTACCCAGTTCCATGCACCGGTAGATAAATTCGCGGATACTTGAACCCACGTTGCTGTTGAAGGCGCGCTAACACCGTCGTAATTGGTCGAAACCCAAACGGATAGTGGTGTGCCTGAATAATTGTATGCGTTTTGGAATGATAACTTAGGGGCTGTCGCACCTGTTAAGTTCATCGTTGGAGAGATTAACCAAGTTTCACAAGCAGAGTTTGAACCACCGATATAGTTTGAAATCTGTCCATACGCAGATCCGAATACTGCACCTTGCGTGTTTGATGTCCAGTTTACGCTACCATTCACCAATTGAACGGACCATCCACCTGAAGTCACATTTTGATCTTCAAAGTTCTTGCTTGCATAAACTGTTGGTTGACAAGAAGAGTTTGGTAAAACGATGTCTGATGTTCTGCGCAAGTACAACTGTAAATCTGCGTTGTAGCGACCAAGAATGGCCGTCACTGTTCCATTACCGCCAGGAACAGTTGCGCTTGCAAAATTGGAATAGCCACTTGTTCGCATGAGGATTGAGCTTCCAGAACATTCCAACAGGGTGATGTTTTTCGATAATTGGTTTGTCGCATCGGCAAACGTGTTTCCAACATCCATGTAGCTAAACTCTACATTCGAGATGCGAACAAGACGTGATTCTAATGTGGGGTCAGTAAGGACTTGAGCCATTGTGACATCAACCGGTGTAACTTGAACACCTGTTTTCAATTTCACAACACTCTTGTTGACATCCACAGAATCCAATTGAAGAATACCATTGTATTCACTCAAAATTGCTCCGTTCAAGTTAATGCGAATAGAATCTCCTTCGTACAAACCGCCAGAGGCCGTGATACGCACATTCAATCCAGATTGCCCATCAGTGACATACACATTTTTGTACAAGTTCCCAGAGACCTCATCGGCAGTTACCAAACAGTAAAGGTTCGTATCACCGTCACCGAAGTGAATTGTAGTTCCTTGGTACAGCGCACGAAGTTCAGTTACATCGAGTTTAGCGCTTTCAGGAATTTCCTTGTAAGGAGGATTGTCGATTTCTTTGCGACAGCTTGATAAAGACAACACTGCAAAGAGGGCCATCATCAACCCAGTTATTGATACATATTTCATTCGCTTCATATTAAAAGAGATAAGTAACCATTAAGAAATAAGATGTTCCATACATATACCCGTACTTCGGTGGGAAACGACCAATGTTGTTTGAATCGAAACGCAATTGCTCAAATCCACCTGTGCGGAAGTTTGTATTGTTCAAGATGTTGTTCACAGATGCCGAAAGTCGGATCATTTTGCCTTTAATCTTGATTGAACCGCCAACATACATGTCGAGTGTGTAATTGTTTTCAAAAAACTTATTTGTTTTCAAGCTGTGAATCACTGTTTCACCGACAATTTCGTTCCATTGTGGGTCGGCAGGAGTATATTTTGACACCGCTTCTTCTGTTCGACGAGCAGGATTAGGGTCGATATAGATGTCGGTAAAATAGTTGAAAGAAGCACCAACAAACCAATATTTCGGTGAGCTATATTTCAAACCAATGGAACCTGCTGTTTGAGGCATTCCGCCAATGTGGAAGTTCTTCAAATAAACGGTTTGGTCTTCCGCAATAACAACCGGCGAATTGTTTACTGTCACTGTTGCCACTGGACGAGAGCTGTATAAAAATTGTCCGGTACCAAAAGCGGCACTCACGGTCCAGTCAGTCGCAATTGTTGCTTCAGCACCCAACTCAATTCCTGAATACAACTGGTCAACATTGGTCATTGTATAATTAACGAAGTTGCGATAGAGGTCGTGATAGAATGTTTTTGAATACGTTCCATCATTGATTTGAGAATAATAGGCAGTCGCCCGTGCTCGAAAATTAGGATAGCGCACCTGGTAGTTGATGTCACCAGACATAATTTCCATGTTTGTCATCCCATCCACAGTTTTGTCGCGGTTTCTCGGTGAGATATACACATTATAACTATAAGGTGCTTTTGTCTGATAGATTGCATTGATGTTGACGAAGTGACGACCGGTAATTTTGTACACCAAACCTCCTTTCACTCCATAGTTGATATAGCTGTGTTTTTGTCCAACGCCGAAAGATTCATTCGGAAACTGTCCATTTCTCATATTTCCTTCGCGAAAGAATGTGGTGTGTGATAATTCCAATGCAGCATACCAATCAATTTTCTTTCCTTGATCCTTGATTTGGCCAAATACATTTTGCGAGTTCACATGCATATTATAATCGTAGCCAAACGTTTCTCCCTGCGCAACAAGGTTGTTCGGCATATCGATGTTATTCTGTGAAATGTTCGGGTCTGCAAACGATTGTTCAGCGAATTGATTCACATCCAACCAATAGTCACCCCCCATGAGGTCAAGCATTTTTCTGTAGTTGTGGCTTACATAACTGTCGATATTAATTCCTCCTGACAACAACATGTCATCACTCATGCGGTGCGAGAAAATGGAGTTAATACCGAATTGTAGGGGGTCAACACGATACTCCTCCATAATGTAGCGTGAACGCTTGAATTCAAGTGAGTTTCCAGCAATTCCGTCAATGTTATTTTGGGTGTAGAGGTTGTTATAATTAGAATTGTAAAGAGCGTCCCAATTGATTTGACTCACCGATTGATCGCTTCCCCAAGCAGCAGCTGTATTTGCAGAAGCAACAGGATCAGTCGTAGCAGTGTAACTCGGCAGGTATTTGTAGTAGTCGGGACGTGGGTCTTGGGCATCATTCCAATTCAAATTCGAATTTCCTGTTTTTCCAAAGGTTGCGTACACTGCAGTGTTTAATGAAGTGTTTTTGTTTGGTGTCCAGTAGTGGTTAAAGAAAATGGACGGACGGTGATTATTGCGCTCGTGTGCATTGCGTTTTACTCTCTCACCGGTATTTCCGTCTGTCTGCCAACCCCAATAAGGATTGTAGTAGTTGTTTTCGGTTAAATCAAATGCCTCTTGAATAGCGATTCCTGAACGGCCTTGAACAGTTGGAGAACCAAAGCCTACAAATCCTAAGCTGTGTTTTGCATTGATTTTCTTTTCTACTGAAAGGAAATAACTTGCTCCGCTAAAGTAAGTACCCTCCACATATCCTTCTTGACTCCATCGGTAAGAACCAGAGAATGTTACCGCCCATCCATTGGCCATTTGACCGGTAGAGTGCGTAAACATTACACGATTTCTGTAGGTGCGATTCGTCAATGCATAACTCACACGTGATTCTTTTCTGTCCGCAGATGCGCGCAGGTCCATGTTGGAAAATCCACCAACACCGCTAAAGTTGTAATTCGAGGCTCCAAGTCCGATGCCAGATTCTGGATACCGAGTCACGTCATTCAAACCACCCCAATATGAGTATATTCCCCATCCCATTTCAGGATCATTCATCGGAACACCGTTGATCAAAACTGAATATTGGTCTGACTCAAGTCCCCGAATTTGGTAACGTGCATTGCTAAAATTAAATCCTGCAATACTCGCAAAAACATCGCGCGATGATTGCAATAATGTCGAGATGTCTTGATTCTGTGCGTCAGTCTCCAAGTCGTCGGCTGTAAGACTGAAAACAACCACTTCTGTGGTGTCTTTCGCTTTCGCCGTCGTGTCTGGGACCTGAGTCCAAGAGGTCAAGGGAAGCAATAAAAGGATTAAACCTGTAGCTCTTCGCATCTGAATGTTTCTTGTTAGCGAGGCAAATGTACCACTTAAAATGCAGAAATCTTTGGAATTCACAGGAATTTAAACTTAATCGTTTTAGTATTATTCCTGTGTGAATTGGGTGATACAATCCGATTTTATTTTGTTCTTTTGCAAGCATGAGAATGTGGTTTTTATTTAGCGTTGTTTTCATTCAAATAGGTGTTGCTTATGGACAGCAACTGATTGATGGAAAACAGTACAATGTTGTATGTGTAGGATTTTACAACCTTGAGAATTTGCACGACACGATTGTTGACCCGGACCCGAACAAGGTCTTGCAAGATGATTTCACTCCCAAAGGGGATAAACACTTCGACACGAAGAAATATCATCAGAAATTGGAGAACATGGCACGTGTAATTGCCGACTTGGGCACTGATAGCCAGCCTGATGGTCCAGCAGTGTTGGGGGTTTGCGAAATTGAGAACATGACCGTGCTTCAAGATCTTGTCGCCATGCCTTCCATCAAAAGTCGCAATTATAAAATTGTGCATTACGATTCACCGGATCGTCGCGGAGTTGATGTGGCTTTGCTGTATCAAGAGAAATATTTCCAGTACGAGACATCAGCGCCATTCACACTCAAAGACCCCAAAGATTCAACATTTTTTACCCGCGACCAACTTTTGGTGAGTGGAAAAATTGGGGGAGAGACCTTTCATTTTATTGTTGCCCACTGGCCTTCACGTAGAGGTGGAGAGCGGAGAAGTCGTCCAAAACGAATGCTTGCTGCACAACTTGGGATGAGTATCATGGACTCAATTCGTAAAAGCGAACCCAATGCAAAAATTATTTACATGGGTGACCTCAACGATGATCCAGTTAGTTACAGTATTAAAAACGTGATGATCACGGAAGGAAATGTAACGAAAGTTCAAGCAGGTCAGCTGTATAACCCTATGGAAAAATTGTTCCTTCAAGGTATCGGTACCTTGGCATGGCGCGATTCATGGAATTTGTTTGATCAATTCATGTGCACGTCATCTTTAGTCGAAGCAGGCAGTGAATTTTCATCGTATAAGTTATTCAAAGCAAAGGTCTTTAATGCGCCATATTTGAAAGGTGCTACGGGTAGTTTTGCGGGCTATCCTTTTAGAACCTATGTGGGTTCAAATTGGCAAGGTGGATTTAGTGATCACTTTCCGGTATATCTCTACCTTATCAAAGAAAAACAGTAGCCATGAAAATTAAAACACTGCTTTTGGGTGCAGCAATGGCACTCAGTATTCATGGTGCCCATGCACAGGATACAATCAAATTTATGACCTACAACATCCTAAATTATCCGGATGTGAATACAGCGCGTATTGCGTACCTAAAGACAATCGTTCAACACGTAAAGCCAGATGTATTCTTGGTCAATGAAATTACACAGCCCGCAGGCGCAACGAACATTATCTCGCAGGCATTAAACCAAAACGGGATCAACTATTACGCGCAATCTCAATATGTGCAAAGTCCAGATGATGAGAATATGCTGTTCTACAACACCCAAAAATTAGGGCTTGTGGGACAAAATACGATTACCACGTCATTGCGTAATTTCAACGAATACATCTTGTATTACAAAGAACCTGGAATGATCGCACAATCGGATACGGTCTATTTCTACGTGTATGCAGCCCACTTGAAGGCTGGGAATACTGCTTCAGACATCGCACAAAGAGGCTCGGAAACAGCAGTATTAAAAAGTTATTTGTCGACAAGAGCGAATTCCGAAAATACAGTGGTCGCTGGTGACATGAACGTTTACAACAACTCGGAAGCAGCCTACATCAACCTTACGGGTTCAACACAAGCGAATTTGTACGATGTTGTTGGAAGTGGAATTTGGCACTCCAATGCTTTTTATAACATGCACTTTACTCAAAGCACGCGCATTGTAGCCATTGATGGAGGCTCAACAGGTGGAATGGATGACCGTTTCGATATGATTTTATTTTCGGATGATATGCAAACGGGGGCGAACGATGCAAAATATATCCCTGGAACGTACCGCGCTGTTGGTCAAGATGGTTTGCGCTTAAATAGTTCACTTATTGACCCAGTGAACAACTCGGAACCAACAAATGTGATTAATGCACTTTACTACATGAGCGATCACTTGCCTGTATATATGGAAGTTGCTGTTGGTGGAAATGTGGGTGTAAAAGAGGAATTAATCAATCCTTTGAAAGTATATCCTGTGCCAGCAAATGATATGCTTTACGTAAAAGTGGATGCAGATGTGATATCAATCCAATTGGTGGATTTGTCAGGTCGCATATTGACTTTATCACCGGAAATCTCTGGGAATGTCCTAAAATTGGATGTTTCAAGCTTTGCAGCGGGAAGTTATTTACTTCAGGTGGAAACTTCTATGGGGTCATATGCTGAACGAATCATCATCGAATAATGCGTTTCGGAATTGTTTCGGTGCTCATTTTTATTCTCTGTGCGTGTGCATCGACGGATACAATTTCAGTGCATCCAGAAATGATTGCCGTAAAGGCGGATTCTATTCCAAGCAATGAATTGTCATTCATCATTGGTCCTTATCGTGATTCTTTAAAAGGCGAGATGAATCGTGTTGTTGGATATGCGCCAATGAATATGATGGCATCGAGACCTTCATCAACTCTTATGAATTGGGTGGCAGATGCGGTATTTGCCGATCAAACACGCACCGTTCGACTCAGCACACCAACGTTTTGTTTGCTCAATAAAGGAGGGATTCGTTCCACCATCAATAAAGGTGAGATCACTTTTGGTGACGTATTTAAGCTGATGCCTTTTGATAATCAGATTGTATGGGTGCAGCTGCCCATCGAATGTTTGGCAGACATTGAGGCCTTCATTCGTGCGACTGGTGGTGAACCTATTGCCAATGCGCGTGTTGAAAAGGGAAAATTAGTGGTAAATGGCATGCGTGAGGGAGTCACTCATTTTTGGGTTATTACCTCCGATTATTTAATGAACGGTGGGGACAAGGCTGCTTTTTTCAGCAAGCGAACCGAGGTAAACCAAACAGGGCGCTTAGTGCGCGATGCGCTCATGAGTGAAATTGAACTTGTGGGAACCATCAGTGCAGATACTACAGTACGTATTTCTTTTTAAGATGGATAGAAGGTCATTTCTCGAAACTGGATTTTTACTCACTGGAGGAGTATTGTTTGTGCCATCGCTCTTGGCTGCTGAAAACTCAAAGCGCCTCAAAAAGATAACAATCCTGCATACGAACGATACCCATTCCAACATCGATCCTTTTCCCGACAATCATGCGAAGTTCCCAGGCATGGGTGGCGTAGAGAAACGCATGATGTTGATTGAAAAGATTCGTTCAGAAGAAGCGCAGGTCTTGTTATTGGATTCTGGAGATATCTTTCAGGGAACGCCATACTTCAATAAATACAAAGGTGTATTGGAAATGAAATGCATGAGTGCCATGGGCTATGATGCCGCAACGATGGGTAACCATGATTTCGATGGGGGAATGGAAGGATTTTTAAAGGCGATAGAACATGCAGATTTTCCCTTCTTGTGTGCCAACTATGATTTCACTGGTACGTTATTGAACAAGAAGACACAACCCACCAAGGTTTTCAAAAAAGGAGGGGTGAAAATTGGGGTTTTTGGTGTCGGTGTAGAACTTAAAGGTTTAGTGCCTGATACAATTTTCGGTAAAACGCAATACCTCGATCCAATTAAAGTGGCCAATGAATGTGCTCTTGAATTGAAAAAAGAAGGCTGTGATTTAATCATCTGCTTGTCCCATCTGGGGTATGAATATGGGGATGTTCAAGTGTCCGATAAAGTGATTGCTGCAAATAGTGAGCATATACACGTCATTCTTGGAGGGCATACCCATACCTTTTTAGCGGAACCTACACAAGTGAAGAATCGCGCTGGAAACACGGTATTGATCAATCAAACAGGGTGGGGAGGGGTGCACCTTGGTCGACTTGATTTTTATGTTGATGACCAATTGTTCGCGAAAAAAGAAATGGTGGTGGTGCAATAACTCGTAAGTTTTTACATTACCTTCGTTCAACAAAAAAAATGCACATTCTCATGATTAAACAGTTGTCAATAGTTCTTCTTGCATCGCTTTCTTTTGGAGCAGTTGCACAAGATCAAAAGGTGGTGATTATCGATAAAGGGTCATCGTATAACTCGCCAAAAAAGCGGAAAGAACCGCTCGTTACGAATAATTTGAATATCATAAAATATAGCCCCCTGCAATTGTTAGTGGGTGAAATCAACCTTGGCTATGAGCGTGTTTTGAACGATATGTCGAGTGTGGATTTCGAAATAGGTCCAACTTTGTCAAACATTCGCTTGAGTGTTAATGGAAATCATTACTTTGATCCAGGATTCGGCCCTAGTATAGAAAAAACCTCAGGTGTAGGATTTTTCTTCGGTACTGGTTACCGAATGTATCCATTGAGGGGAGGTTTAGCGCCGAACTGGTTTTATGTGTCGCCTGTGTTTAAGTTTCGCCAGATGAATTATGGTATCAAAGATTTTTCTCAAATGTTGCCCAATGTAAAAGGCTCTGAGAAGGATTTTAACTTCACGTTCAATTTTGGATCACAATTCTGGTTGGAAGAAAAATTCTCTTTGGATGTTTTCGCAGGATTTGGTTTGGCGTTTGAAAGCTACAAAGACTATATCATGACTCAAGTCTATGATGGAAACACCCAACAGTATGTCTATAATTGGCAAGAAGATAATTACAGTGGTGTGCGCTTCTTATTTACCGGTGGTGTGAAAATTGGATTGGCACAGTAATATAAGAGTTACGAATTACAAATTACGAGTTACAAATTACGAGTTAAGAATTACGCGTTTTCGAAGAACGATTAACTCCTTTGTCTTAATTTTTAGTCTTAGCATCCTGATGTCTTGAAATCTTAATATCCTTAAGAGCTTCAATATCGAAGTTGGCCCCAACTTGTTACTCGTTATTCGTAACTCGCCACTTTTTGAAGTCTCTTGTCCATCAGCGAAGCAGTCTGAATAAAAAAGGAGCGTGATTCACGCTCCTTTTTTATGTGTTAAATATTTATTCTTACAAGTGAATCACTTCGCCGTATGCCGCTGCTGCTGCTTCCATAACTGCCTCTGACATTGTAGGGTGAGGGTGAACTGTTTTGATAAGTTCTTCACCTGTTGTTTCAAGCTTACGCACCGCAACACATTCAGCAATCATTTCAGTGACATTCGCACCAATCATGTGCGCCCCAAGTAATTCGCCATACTTCGCGTCAAAGATCAATTTAACGAATCCATCTTTCGCACCAGCTGCACTCGCTTTGCCAGACGCTGAGAATGGGAATTTACCAACTTTAAGGTCATAACCAGCCGCCTTTGCTGCTTTTTCTGTATATCCAACAGATGCAATTTCAGGTGAGCAATACGTACATCCTGGGATGTTGTTGTAATCCAATGGTTCTGGGTGGTGTCCGGCGATTTTTTCTACACAGATAATTCCTTCTGCTGAAGCAACGTGTGCCAAGGCTGCAGTTGGAATCACATCACCGATCGCGTAATATCCTGGGATGTTTGTTTGGTAGTATTCATTTGCCAAGATACGACCGCGATCAACGACGATCCCAAGTTCTTCTAAACCAATGTTTTCGATGTTTGCTTGAATACCAACGGCAGAAAGAACAACATCACATTCGATTTTTTCTTCGCCTTTGGCTGTTTTGATGCTTACTACACACCCTTTGCCGGCTGTGTCAACTGACTCCACTGATGCATTGGTCATGATGTTAATGCCCATCTTTTTAAATGATTTCTCCAATTGTTTGGATACGTCTTCATCCTCAATTGGAACGATGCCTGGCATGTATTCAACAACCGTTACTTCGGTTCCAATAGCATTATAAAAATAAGCGAACTCAACTCCAATGGCACCAGAACCGACAACCACCATTTTCTTTGGTTGCGATTTCAAAGTCATGGCTTGACGATAACCGATAATTTTTTCACCGTCTTGTGGCAGGTTCGGCAATGCACGGGAACGCGCTCCAGTTGCAATGATAATTCCTTTATCAGCAGCATATTCAGTCACAGTGCCATCTTCAGCGGTTACAGCTACTTTTTTTCCTTCTTTCAATACCGCATGTCCCATGATCACATCGATCTTGTTCTTTTTCATAAGGTATTGAATTCCGTTGCTCATTCCATTGGCAACGCCACGGCTGCGGTCAATCATGGCACCGAAGTCTGCTTCTGCATCCTTCACCGTAATTCCATAATCAGCAGCATGGGTAAGGTATTCGAACACGTTCGCACTTTTCAAAAGCGCTTTTGTAGGGATACACCCCCAGTTCAAACAAATTCCACCAAGTGACTCACGCTCAACGATTGCTGTTTTAAGTCCAAGCTGTGAAGCACGAATCGCAGCGACATATCCACCGGGACCGCTTCCTACTACTATAATATCGTAATTCATAATCGAAATGTAAATGTTGCTGCGAAGTTACATATTTTTCTTTGCCTTGCTACTTCCTTATACAGAGGCAATTTCTGTCTCGTCAAATGACTCGTCGTCCTTTACTTTCCTTTTCCCAAAACGATCCTTCACACGGTCAACCACATAATACATCATCGGAACAACAATAATGGTCAAGAACATTGAACTCGTAAGTCCGCCAATCAATACCCAAGCGAGGCCATTTTTCCATTCTGCACCCGAACCTGTTCCGGTAGCAATTGGTATCATACCGATGATCATGGCAATGGTTGTCATCAAGATTGGACGCATTCGTTCGCGCACTGACTCAAGTAAGGCCAAATAAGTGGACTTCCCTTCGGCTTTCAGGTGATTGGTGAAATCCACGATCAAGATGGCATTCTTGGCGACGAGTCCGAGGAGCATAAGCATCCCAAGCATAGTAAAGATTCCCATTGATGATGAGCTCAAGTTAAGCGCAAGGATCGCTCCGACAAGGGAAACAAAAATGGAGAACAACACCACAAATGGATACACATAGTTGTCGTAAAGCGCCACCATGATGAGGTAAACTAGGATCAAGCCAATTCCCATTGCAGTGCCCAAGGCACCCATGGATTCTTTCTGACGTTTGATT
>JBEIKR010000052.1:0-16217 GCA_040379705.1 Crocinitomicaceae bacterium | reverse complement strand
TCTATTCCCTCAAAAATTGTGGGAGATTGACACCTTTAAAATTGTTATCTTTAACTGCGAAATTGAAACTATGTCTAAAGAGGTGTTTATAATTGATGGTGTTCGTACACCGATTGGAAGTTTTGGAGGAACCTTGTCTGGTGTCCGTGCGGATGATTTAGCTGCACATGCGATTCGTGCCTTGATGGTAAAAAATCAACAGTTGGATCCTTCACTCATCGAAGATGTGATTTTGGGGTGTGCCAATCAAGCAGGTGAGGACAACAGAAATGTGGCCCGCATGGCTGGATTGCTGGCTGGACTTCCTGTGCAAAGCGGTGGTGAAACGGTCAATCGACTTTGTGCTTCTGGAATGGCGGCAACAGTGAATGCTGCGCGTGCCATTGCGGATGGAGCAGGTGAGGTGTATATTTCTGGTGGTGTTGAACACATGACGCGCGGTCCATGGGTGATTTCGAAGACATCATCGGCGTATGGTCGTGATGCCAAAATGTTTGACTCGTCTTTCGGATGGCGTTTTATAAATCCAATGATGGAGGAAATTTATGGTGTTGATAGCATGGGGAACACGGCGGAGAATCTCGCTGAAATGTATCACATCGACCGTGAGTCGCAAGATCGCTTTTCGGCATGGTCGCAAGAAAAGGCTGCCATCGCTCAGGCAAATGGACGCTTTTCCTTGGAAATTACACCAGTGTTGATTCCTCAAAAACGCAAAGATCCGATTTCGTTTGATGCGGATGAATTTATGCGTCCATCTACTACAATGGAAACTCTCGCTGGATTAAAGCCTGCATTTAAAAAGGATGGAACAGTGACTGCCGGGAATGCATCCGGTTTGAATGATGGTGCTGCAGCCTTGTTATTGGCGTCTCATGATGCGGTAAAATCTCAAAATCTCTCCCCTTTGGCACGCATCGTTGGTGCAGCTGTCGCGGGGGTTGAGCCTAGAATTATGGGAATAGGTCCCGTTTATGCCTCTCAAAAGGTACTTCAACGAACTGGACTAACACTCGATCAAATGGATGTTCTTGAGTTGAATGAAGCCTTTGCTGCCCAAGTATTGGCATGTACGCGAACACTTGGATTGACAGATAACGATCCACGCATCAATCCAAACGGTGGCGCTATTGCACTCGGACACCCATTAGGAATGTCAGGAGCGCGAATTCTGCATACTGCGGCAATCGAACTTCAACGCACGAATAAGCGCTATGCTTTAGTGACCATGTGCATAGGTGTCGGTCAGGGCTATGCGGTGATTCTTGAACGTGCCTAAGAAATAAATCAATCGAACGAACGACGAAACTTTGTGAAAAAAATAGCTCTTTACACTCTTATTCTTCTTCCCATGATGATGTCATGCCGGAAAGAGAAAACAAATTGGGACTCTGATTGGGTAGCACCGATTGTAAATGATACACTTTCGTTCAAGAATTTAGTGAACGATTCCACACTGGTTGTGAATGGGTCGGGTTTCTACGAATTGGACCTTACACGAACCATCATTGATTTTGGGATTGAAAAGTTTATTCAAATTCCAGATACTACGATTATTCAGGACTTCAGTGTTGGTGGATCGCTGAACATCACACCAGGATTTAGCATTGTGAATCAGGTGGAGGAACATACACTCAATGTGGATGGTATTCAGTTGAAAAAAATTAGAGTGTCCAATGGAAGCATTCGTTTGAAAGTTTTTAATCCGATTGAAACCATTGCCTTTTTTACCGTTCAGTTGCCTGGCGTTTCGAAGAATGGTGTCCCATTTATTGAAAATTACCAAGCCCCTGCAGGTACATCGTCTTCGCCAGGTATTGCGACTGCGGTCTTGGATCTATCAGGTTATGATATTGATTTGACTGGAGTAAATGGTGGTGAATTCAATGTGTTGCAATCCAAATTGCAAGTGACTTCAGATCCAAACGGGCCATCTGTGTTAATCAACGCGCAAGATGTGTTTAAAGTGGAAGCCTCTTTTACAGATGTGAAAATTGATTATGCGCGAGGCTATTTTGGAAATTTGAGTATTTCTGATACTACGGATTATCTACTTGAACCATTGGCAAATTTGATCGCAGGAACGATTGACTTGCCTTCCTCTAACATTCAAATTGAAGTCATTAACGGCTTAAAAGTAGGAGCGAAGGCTACGATTTCGTTGGTGAAAAACACAAACTACACAGGAAATACAGTAAGTCTATCTGCACCTCAAATAGGCACGCCGGTGTTTTTAGATCCAGCGACGGGTTCATGGTCAACACTTGTGAATTCAAATGAAGTGCTCTCATTCAATCAAACCAACAGCAATGTGGAACAATACCTTGAGAACCTTGGGAAGAAACATACTTTGGGCTATAAAATTGAGTTAAATCCTTGGGGCAATGTTTCAGGAGGATGGAACGAAATTTTTCCAAATAGCCGTTTGAAAGTCCGATTGAAAGCACAAATGCCTTTGGCTGTTGGGGCGGATGGTTTGACACTTCGAGATACCTTTGATTTTGAGGTGAACCAGAATCAAGATGCCACGCACATCGAATCGGGTGAGTTGGTCTTGAACGCAAGCAATGCCATTCCATTGTCAGCAGGGGCGACTTTGTTTTTAATGGATGAAGCAGGAAATGTGATTCATACAGTAACTGGAACTTCCCCCATCAAATCATCAAAATTCGGCAGTGTTGATCCGCTTGATAATCTCCAAAAAATGAATTCTGAAGTTTCGTTTGTTTTAACGGAAGCCATGATTCTCGATTTGGATTTGATTAAAAAGGTGGCCGTTCAAGTGGAATTGAATACGCCTAATCCTTCTTCTGGATTGAACGAGATGATGAGCATCCCTGCTGGAGCGTTCATGGCAGTGAAACTGAAAGCACGGTTTAAATTAAGAGCGGTAGTATGAGAAGTTTGACCTTATATATAGTGCTTGCTTTTGGCATTCAGACCTTTGCACAGCGCTTGCTTCCGCAGCAACACGATACGCTTGTTCATGCGCATGAAATTATCCTTCAAGGACATTATGATCTATCCTCTAGCTCATTAAGTAGGGAGCTCATTCAAAAATTTGTCAGTGGAGGAGAGATTACAAATGCGATGTCTGATTTTGTATTCAATCGGCACAACGGAATAAATCGTATTGGTGTTGAACTTACTGGTGAAGTAGAATATCGAAATACTGACCTGAAGTTTTTTGGACAAGAAAAATATGGACTTGTCGTTCGGGCGGGCTATACAACAATTGGATCCTTGCTCTACTCCAAAGATTTATTTGGACTGGTGTTCAATGGAAATGAGTCTTATTTGGGTGCTGAAGCGTCTCTTTCTGGAAGTACAGGAAACTTTTGGACCTTTCAGAAATTTGGAATTGGTGCCATTGACCAAAAAACGAAATCGAACATTAGTCTGAATGTTTATGGCATAAGTTCTTTTGTTTCTGCACGAATGCGGGAAGGAACGCTTTATCAAACAGAAAATGCCGACTCCTTAAGTTTGACCTTAGATGGGGGCTATGCTGCCTCGACAGGAGCTAATTATTTCAAAGGTGTTGGTGTTGGAATTGACCTCGACTATCGATTGCCAGTAGAAATCGTCAAAGGAAAAACGGCTTATGTCCAGTTCCTTGTGAAAAATTTGGGTGCGGCCTATTTAAGTAATCCTGTGACATCATATGCAGCGAATATACAGGTGTCATTCAATGGTTTAACATTCGACCAATTGTATGGCACAGGCAGCGTGTTCAATGGATCGTTCAGTTTGTCTGATACGCTTCAAGTCGATTCAACGTCGGGTTCTGGGTGGAAGATGATGCCTGCGGTAATTCAAGTGGGGAAGATGGTGAGCGAAATGGAGGATGCTTTGGTTCAAGGGTTTTACGGGATTCGCATGTATCCAACACTTTCAGCCGTACCAATGGTTTACGCGGGTGCTCAATTCAAAGTGAAAACTGTTTCGTTTGGTGTGAATGTCAGCTATGGCGGATTTACCGGATTTCGAGCAGGGTATTATTCTCAATTCAATTTCAAGAAATTCAACGTCGGTCTAGGTTTAGAAGATGTATATGGTACCTTGAGTAAAAAGGGCTATGGTGATTCATTTATTTTTCGATTCAGATGCGCATTATAACATTCATTCTTTGTTTGACAGCGGTCGTGTGCAGTCAACAAGCAAGTTCGCAAATAGCGTTCTTTAAGTTGTTTTCAAACAATGGCTATGATTTTGGTCAAGGCGTTGTGCAACATTCAGATAGCTCATACACGGTCTGTGGTGGTTCGAGTAGTTTTTCTGACGGACCTTCCGATGCCTTTTTGTTGAAATTGGATAGCATGGGTACTTACATGTGGTCAACCAATTATGGAGGAGCAGAAACAGATTTTGCACGACGAGTGCTGTATAAAGAAGGTGTGGGCTATTACCTCGCTGGATTCACCAATTCATTCGGTAATGGGGCCTATGATTATTATTTGGTAAAAACAGATGAGGTGGGAACGATGCTTTGGCAAAAAAACTTCGGAGGTACTGAATGGGATAAGGTGAATGATGCTGCACTGACGAAAGATACTGGTGTAATGATGGTTGGGGAAAGCAATTCAACACTCGGTGGAGATGATGATATCTACATTGTTCGCACAAACTCAGCAGGCGATACGCTTTGGACAAAAACAATCGGTGGAGCGGGTGAGGATCGCGCGAATGTAATTGAACAATTGAATGACTCAACGTTTATTGTCGCTGGAACAATCTACAACACGGATTCCTCCATGTACAAGGGCTTCGTCATGCGCATCAAAGACTCTGGTGTAATTGAGTGGTTTTTACCAACAGGAAATAATGGTAATGCGGGAATCAATGACATTTCCCTCGTTTTGGATCGTGTTAATTTTGTTGGTTGGGCAATAGGAACAGACTACGATGAGTATTTTGGAAGGATTAAAACCAATGGAACTTACGACTTTGAATTTGCTTTAACATCTGGTGATGATAAAATTGCAGATCAAATTGTGGGTTATGGCTCGAACATGAAGCAGTATGCTGCATTTAGATACAAGGACGCCAGTACCTTTCCTGGTGGATACGACATTGCCTTGGTGCGTGAAAGCGAAAACATGTGGTACGACAATTCACTGTTCAAGGTCGGATATACAGGAGAAGATGTGACGGGCGAGCTCATTGCAACATCCGACGGAGGTGCCATTTTTACTGGATATGTTTCGTCATTTGGTGTTGGGGGGAATAGTGTCTTTGTGTGTAAAATAGGACCTGAGGATTTGTATCCGGTAGTTCCAATTGGTCCAAGCTACAATCCACTTGTAAGCATTGAAGAGCAAGAGTCTATATCTGGAGTTCGCGTCTATCCCAATCCTTCAGATAGCGAGGTGACGGTTGATTTTCCAATAGAAGGAGATTATTCCATTCAACTCATTGATGCTTTTGGAAATCAAGTATTAACGGGGTCATTTACGCAGTCTATTCAACTTGACATGACGCGCTTTCAAGCAGGTTTATACTTGTACGTGGTGCGTTCCAATGGCAGTGAAATCCTAAGTAAAGGGCGAATTATCCGCAACTAATTACCATTCAAAGGCTTCTTCAGAAAACCATTTCTTTTGAACGCGTAATGTTTGTTCAATCACATCGCGGACACATGTTTTGCCTCCGTTGAATGGGGATTGGTAGTGGCTAATGTGTTTAATTTCAATGGCTGCATCTTGCGGACACGTAGCTACACCGGCTGCATTCATGACTTGATAATCAGGAATGTCATCCCCCATGTACAAGATTTCTTCGTCACGTAAGTGATGGCGTAATTTAATGTCGTTGTATACATTCAGTTTGTTGAACGAGGAAAGATGCACCTCATGAACACCAAGTCCAAGTAAACGATCGCGCACATCCGTTGAGTTTCCTCCTGTAATCACCATAATCCGGTAGCCCATTTTAACCGCATATTGCAAGGCATAGCCGTCGCGCGAATGCAGTGTGCGAACGATTTCATCCTTAAAGAGCATGATGTCTCCTGAAGTCAATACCCCGTCAACGTCAAACATAAAGGTGGTGATGTGATTGAGCCGTTCCTTGTAACTGATCATTTTTTCGAAGATTGTTGAATGCTTTGAGTAAGTAGGGTATAAATTTCTTTGGATTTGCCTTCCAATTCATTCAGGTGGCGCTCAATCGTGCGTTTGTCATTTCTCAGCGCCGGACCTGTTTGTGCTTGAAGTGGATCTAAATCTGAAATCTTGGCAATCGTTTCGTGAATCAACGGTTTTAGCACTTCCCAATCAAGGTCATGTTCCGCAATATGTTCCTTTCCTTTAGAAAACAGATGATTGACAAAATTATTGACAAAGACAGCACTGATATGGTAATGAAGACGGTCGTTTGAATTGGCTGAAAGGACTTGCTGACTTATTCTCGAAGCCAGTTGCATCAATTCCGATTCATGTTGAAGCGTGTTTCCTTCAATGAGAAAAGGAACATTACTAATGGCTATGTCACGGTTTTTTGAGAAGGTTTGCAAGGGATAGAAAACACCAGAAAACATTCTGTTAGGCAGTGATGACAAGGGGACTGATCCAGAAGTATAGGCCAAACGTCGATGCGCCGAAATACCAGTTGCCAATTCCACAACGGCATCATCCGACACGCACAATAGGATGATATCACCTGACAAATCGTCCAGCGATGCAGCTACTGAGCAATCGAACTTACGTGCAAGTTCATTTGCTGAAGCGCTATTTCTCCCATAAATGTCCGAAACAAGTATTCCTGCATCACGAAATGCTTTCCCTAGATGATGGGCAACATTACCTGTCCCAACGATTGAAACCGAATGGATGCCCGACATCTGCTTAGCCAATTATTTTCCGTGGCATTGCTTATACTTCTTACCGCTTCCACAAGGACAAGGGTCATTTCGTCCAATTTTCGGGTCAGCGACAACTGGCTGTTGCTTCTCTTGCTGAGGCATAGAATTGCGAATCGCTTGCTGATTATTGTTGAACTGAGGTGGGGCAGTAGAGGTTGTGTTTGAATCTTGATTCGTTTGCGCTTTCGCGTAGTTGTTCTGATGCGTAACCTCCTTGTTCGTGCTTTGCATTTCTTGCTCCACAGGAAGATCCAACTTCATCAACATTTCAATTGCCTCACCATTTAGGCGTTGCAACATCGATTTAAACAATTCAAATGACTCAAGCTTATACACCAACAAAGGGTCTTTTTGCTCGTACTGTGCGTTGTGTACTGCCGAACGAAGGTCATCCATTTCACGCAAGTGCTCTTTCCATTCATCGTCAATTTTTCCAAGAATTACATTCTTTTCAAACGATCGTGCAATAGCGGCTCCTTCAGATTTGTACGCTTCTTCAAGGTTAATGATCATGCGCATCTCACGACGTCCGTCGGTTAATGGGAACACAATGTTCTTGTATTTATCAGACATTGTTTCGTAAACATGCTTGATTTGTGGGAAGGCTCGGTGTGCTACTTTTTCAGACTTGCGGTCGTATTGCTCGCGCATTGCTTGATATACCTTCTCTGTCAGTTCATTTCGGTCAATGGAAACATATTCCTGTGGTGTAACAGGCGAGTCAATTCCAATCAAACGAAGTAAATCCAATTCAAAGGCTTCGAACGCTTCTTTTCCGTGTGAAAGAACAGTCGATTCACACACATCGTAGAACATGTTGTCAATATCCAAATCCATGCGATCGCCATACAAGGCATTGCGTCGTTTTTTGTAGATGGCTTTACGTTGAGCATTCATCACGTCATCGTATTCCAACAAGCGCTTTCTTACACCAAAGTTGTTTTCTTCTACTTTCTTTTGAGCGCGCTCAATCGATTTAGAAACCATGCTGTGTGTAATCACTTCACCTTCTTTAAGTCCCATGCGGTCCATCAATTTGGCAATACGTTCTGAACCGAACTTACGCATCAAGTCATCTTCCAAGGAAACAAAGAACTGCGATGATCCTGGGTCACCTTGACGACCAGAACGACCACGTAACTGACGGTCAACACGACGTGAATCGTGACGCTCCGTACCGATGATTGCTAAACCACCAACTTCTTTTACTCCTTCGCCAAGCTTGATATCCGTTCCACGACCTGCCATGTTCGTTGCAATCGTTACCGCACCTGCCTTACCTGCCAAAGCAACAATTTCTGCTTCCTTTTGGTGGTATTTCGCATTCAATACTTGGTGATTGATATTTTTCATCTTCAGCATTCGGCTCAACAACTCTGAAATCTCAACCGTTGTTGTTCCAACCAATACTGGACGTCCTTGTGCAACCAACTTTTCAATTTCATCGATGACAGCAGAGTATTTCTCTCTCGCCGTTTTAAACACCAAGTCATTTTGATCTTTACGAATCAAAGCACGGTGCGTTGGAATGGCCAACACTTCCAATTTATAGATGTCCCACAATTCTTTTGCTTCAGTTTCAGCAGTCCCCGTCATACCCGCCAACTTGTGGTACATACGAAAGTAGTTTTGAAGGGTAATCGTCGCATAGGTTTGAGTTGCCGCCTCAACGGTTACATTTTCCTTTGCTTCAATCGCTTGATGCAATCCATCGGAGTAACGTCGGCCTTCCATGATACGACCTGTTTGCTCATCGACGATTTTTACCTTACCATCCAAAATCACATATTCCACTTCTTTTTCAAAGAGGGTGTAAGCCTTCAACAATTGGTTCACAGAGTGAATACGTTCAGACTTGATGCTGTAGTCACGCACCAAAACATCTTTGCGCTCAAGGTATGCCTCCTTTTCTAACTCTTCTTTTTGAAGTCGTGCAATCTCAGAGCCGATGTCTGGCATGATAAAGAAATCACGGTCGTCAGAACCTGAAATCAAGTCAATACCTTTATCGGTCAATTCAATTGTATTATTTTTCTCATCAATCACAAAGAAAAGTTCTCGATCGATTTTCTTCATGTTCTTTCCTTGCTCTTGCATGTAGAAGTTTTCCGTCTTCTGCAAATGCGCCTTGATTCCAGGCTCAGAAAGATATTTAATCAAGGCTTTATTTTTAGGAAGCCCACGGTGAGCACGAAGTAGGGCAATTCCACCTTCTTCCAACATTTGTTTTGCATCTTGACCCGCCTCGGCCTGGCCATTGATGACAATAAGTAATTTTTTCGCTTCTGCCAAACATTGGTTGATGTAATTACGCTGCGCTGCAACTACATTTTCAACACGTGGCTTTAATTGGTGGAATTCATGTTCCTCGCCACGAGGGGTAGGACCAGAAATAATCAAAGGTGTACGTGCATCATCGATCAATACTGAATCGACCTCATCAACAATCGCAAAGTGGTGTTTTTGTTGAACGAGTTCGTCGGTTCCACCTGCCATATTGTCGCGCAAGTAGTCAAAACCAAATTCGTTATTCGTTCCGAAAGTAATGTCCGCAAGGTATGCTTTACGACGACTTTCAGAGTTAGGTGTATGCTTATCAATACAATCAACGCGCAAACCATGGAACTGATAAAGAGGCCCCATCCATTCGGAGTCACGTTTCGCTAGGTAGTCGTTCACTGTTACGACGTGAACACCTTTTCCAGATAGTGCATTCAGGTAAACTGGCAATGTTGCTACTAGTGTTTTACCTTCACCCGTTTGCATCTCAGCAATATTTCCGCGGTGTAGCACTGCACCCCCCATCAACTGAACATCGTAGTGCACCATGTTCCACTGAACTTCAGCACCAGCAGCAGTCCATCTGTTAAGCCAAATTGCTTGGTCACCTTGAATCGTGATCCCGTCTTTCTTTGCAGCGAGGTCCTTATCAAAGTCCTGTGCAGTGACAACTAACTGACCATTTTCTGACCAGCGACGTGCCGTTTCTTTTACCACAGCAAAAGCTTCTGGAAGGATTATAGCCAGAGTCTCCTCAATTTTCTCGTCGATTTGTTTTGACATTTTGTCGATGCGATCGAAGAGCTCCTCCTTCTCATGAATGGGTGTAGCCACATCAGACGCTTGCGCCTTGAGTGCTAATAATTCATCTTCCAACGATTGAATGGAATCTTTTACTTGCTTCTGAAATCCTGCAGTTTTCGCACGAAGCTCATCATCACTAAGCGAGTTGAATTGCGCACAAAATTCGTTTGATTTATCGATAATGGGTTGATATTCTTTGCGGTCCTTTGCCGTTTTATCCCCAAATAGTTTCTTTAATAGGTCTGAAATCATTGTTCAAGTTGCGTATTAACAAAGTGCCAAATTTAAGTAAAATCTAGCAGTTTTAAGTTGGCTTTCGTTGTAAATTTCGCTGCCTTTGTCATAAATCGTTCCAATCGCTTGGTTCTGACAAAATGTCGTTGAAATCTTGTTGACAATTCAGTCATTCTTCATTTTTTTACAGCAACAAATAATCATCAATTTCCACGTATCTTTGCATCATGCATGAAATGATCTTAATTCTTGACTTTGGCTCGCAATATACGCAGCTAATCGCACGAAGAGTGCGTGAAATGAATGTGTACTGCGAAATACATCCATGGAATAAATGTCCAGAACTTACGCCAAATATAAAGGGTGTAATACTCTCTGGAAGTCCTTTCTCAGTGAGAGACGAAGCTTCTCCAAGACCTGATTTATCAGCCATAAAAGGGAAAATGCCCTTGTTGGGGGTATGTTTTGGCGCGCAATATCTAGCACATCATTTTGGTGGTGAGGTCTTGCCTTCGTCGATTCGTGAGTATGGACGTGCACATTTGAGGTTTATTGATCATTCAAATGTCTTAATGCGTGGGATGTCAGATGGAAGTCAAGTCTGGATGTCACATGGGGATACCATCAAAAAAATCCCGTCAAACTATAAAATCATTGCCAGTACAGAAGATGTTGAAGTAGCCGGATATGAAATTGAAGGTGAGCAAACATTTGCTATTCAGTTCCATCCTGAGGTTTACCATTCCATGGAAGGTGCGATTTTGTTGCGCAACTTTATCGTTGGTGTATGCGGATGTGCGCAAGATTGGACACCAGAATCTTTTGTGGACGAAACAGTCGCTTCACTGCGTACTAAAGTCGGTTCGGACAAGGTAATCTTAGGGCTTTCAGGAGGAGTGGATTCATCAGTGGCAGCTGTGTTGCTTCACAAGGCAATCGGTGATAATTTGCATTGCATTTTTGTGGATAACGGGTTACTTCGCAAGCATGAATTTGAGCAGGTCTTAGATTCTTACAAGCACATGGGCTTGAATGTGAAGGGGGTGAATGCTTCTGAAGAATTTTATACGGCACTTGCTGGTGAGACGGATCCTGAACGCAAACGCAAAGCCATCGGAAAGGTGTTTATTGATGTCTTTGACCGCGAATCAAAAGAAATTAAAGATGCAAAATGGTTGGGGCAAGGGACAATTTATCCAGATGTGATTGAATCTGTTTCAGTGAATGGCGGCCCATCTCAAACCATCAAGTCACATCACAATGTTGGTGGGCTACCTGATTATATGAAATTGCAAGTCGTTGAGCCTTTGCGCCTTCTATTTAAAGATGAAGTGCGTAGAATTGGACGATCTTTGAAAATAGATGATGTCATTTTAAATAGACACCCCTTCCCAGGTCCTGGTTTAGGTATTCGCATCCTGGGTGATGTCACAAAGGAAAAAGTGCGTATCCTTCAGGAAGTCGACCATATCTTTATTCAAGGACTTAAAGAAGAAGGCTTGTACAACGATGTTTGGCAAGCTGGAGCGATATTTTTACCTGTTCAGTCCGTTGGTGTAATGGGGGATGAACGCACGTATGAAAATGCAGTGGCACTTCGTGCTGTTTCGTCTACAGATGGAATGACAGCCGATTGGTGCCACTTGCCGTATGAGTTTTTAGCACGGATATCAAACCGCATCATCAATCAGGTGAAAGGGATTAACCGTGTGACATACGATATTAGTTCGAAGCCACCGGCAACGATAGAGTGGGAGTAATAACTGGCATTCGGATTGGTATGCCCGAGAAAAATTTAAAATGAAGTATTTAATTTTCACACTTTTACTTGGCGTTTTTACTTTGCTCCGTGCGCAGGGTGCTCCCGTTGTTGAAGTCGTTTCTGGGGTGAAATACTACGTGCATTTTGTGCAATCGGGCAATACGCTTTTTGGAATCCACAAAACCTACAATGTTCCTTTAGAAAAAATAATCACGGCAAATCCTGGTTGTGAAAAAGGATTAGTGGAAGGACAGAAACTTCTCGTTCCAGTTCCACTCGTAGATGTGAAACATACTGTCCTTGCGAAGCAAACCCTCTATGCCATTTCCAACATTTATGGTGTTCGAGTGGAAAACATTATTGCTGACAATCCTGAAGCAGAATTTGGTTTGAAAGTTGGACAAGTATTGTTAATCAAAGGTGCGTCGAAGGATATACTGCTCAATGATGTCAATAATTTTACTGAAACACCCGTAGCCGATGTCGATACCATTCGGTTTCAAGACAATCCAAATTTACAGCTTACGTTTTCAGATTCGATCATCGACCATATCGTCCTAGACCACGAAACACTTTACATCATTTCAAAACGTTTTATGGTATCCACCACGGAGATTCAAAGCTTGAATGGGTTGAAGAATACAAAGATAAAAGCTGGAGATCGCATTAAAATTCCTGTCAAAAAAGAAAAAGTAGAGCCTGTAACCATTCGCTCTGTTTCCAACAATGAAGCGGAAGCAATTGATTTTTCTTCTATTCCTGAGTACAAGGAATCCTACAATGTGGCCTTCTTGCTGCCCTTGTATTTAGATCGATCAGAAGGGTATCCTGAGCAATTGGCGACATTTGCTACTGAGTTTTATATGGGGGCTAAATTGGCATTGGACACTCTTGAATTCATGGGACTTCGTTCCAATGTTTACGTGTTCGATGTGAAAAGTGACAGTGCATCTGTGAAAAAAATCTTAGCTAAAGATGAGTTCTTGGACATGGATATGATCATTGGTCCATTTTCGATGGAGGGTGCGGCAATCGTTTCACGTTGGTGCAAAGAAAATGAAGTTCGTATGGTTTGTCCAATCTCATTGCCAACCGCACTGATTCAAAACAATAAGTTCGTAACCCTATCTGTTCCATCTGAAGCGACACAACAGTCAGAATTGGCAATTTTTGCTTTGAACAATACTGAAGCCGAGCAATTTATTTTGATTAAGCCCACAGGAGAAAAGGACCAGGTGGCATACTCAAGTTTTAGAAATGCATTTATTACGGCCCCCTTTATAGGGAATAGACCAAAATTGATTGATGCCACGCTTGAGAATTATACGACCTTTCTACGCAAAGGGATGAAAACAGTCATTGTTTTTCCTGCGAGTGATAAGCTTCAGGTCTTGAAGTTCATGAATTCATTGAATGCATCGAAAGCAGATGGTCAATTCATTGATGTTTATGGAAGTCGTGAGTGGATGAATTTTGATGAAATGAAGGCTTCATTCAGAAACCGTTTCCATTTTCATTTTGCTAGCCCGAATGATTTGAATTTCACCTACGAAAAAACTGAACGTTTCTTGCGTAAATACCGCATGGCTTACAATGCTGATTTGAGTAAAATGGCGGCACAAGGGTTTGACGTGACATTACATTTTTTGTCGGGATTGTTCATGACCCCATCCGAAGAAGGAATCATGAATGCGTTCGATTTGATTCAAAAAGGCACAGGAAACGGATATGAAAACGGAAGAGTTTTTATTATTCGTCAAGAAGAATATAAATTGATTCGCTCCAATTAAACCAATGGATAAACTTTCAATCGCAACCGAGTTTAGAAATCTTCAAGAGTACATTTGTCACTCTCTTGAAAAAGTGGATGGGATCTCTCGCTTTAATGAAGATGTTTGGGAAAGAGCTGAAGGAGGAGGGGGGCGCACACGTACAATTTCAAACGGCGGCGTTATAGAAAAAGGAGGTGTTGCATTCTCAGAGGTTTTTGGTCCGGTGAATGATGTTATGAAGCGACAACTCGGATTAGATGGCGATAACTTTTTTGCTACAGGTGTTTCCATCGTTTTGCATCCCTCAAATCCTCACGTGCCAATCATTCATATGAATGTGCGTTACTTTGAGCTTGATTCAGGAGAGTGTTGGTTTGGCGGAGGGATTGATTTAACGCCGCATTACATTGTTCCTTCTCAAGCGGTACAGTTTCATCAAGGATTGAAAACCATTTGTGACCGGTATGATTCGGCATTTTATTCGAAATTTCAACTTTGGGCAGATGAGTATTTTTATATCCCACACCGCGAAGAAACCCGAGGTATTGGAGGGATATTTTTTGATCATTTAAAACCGGAGAGTGGTTTGACAAAAGATCATCTCTTGGCCTTTTGTATTGATTTAGGACGTTCGTTTCCAGAGCTGTATGCGCAACAAGTGATTCAGGGAAAAGACCTTCCAGTAACAGAGGAACAAATACGTTGGCGCAATTTGCGACGAGGTCGATATGTTGAGTTTAACCTCGTAAATGACCGCGGGACCAAGTTTGGGCTATTGTCTGGAGGAAGGACAGAATCGATACTAATGAGTTTGCCACCAGATGCTTCTTGGGAATATTGCACGGACATTAAAAATGGCAGTATTGAAAGTGGTACTTTAAAATTATTGACAAAAGGTATCGATTGGGCTTCCATGGAGCAATAAAATTATCATATTTATATCGCCGAAGTGGCAACTTCTTATTACTTTTATCGTCTTGAAGCAGAACGAAAAAAAGTGCATTCGAAAATCTACTACATGCGCCTGTTGGTGCTGATTTCCGCGCTTTTTTTGTTTACTTAATGGCAACAATATGAAAGGTAAATCATTGATGGTAATGACTTTTCTCGCTGTAATGAGTTTCGTTACATGGGGTCAAGAGCTTGTGAACGAAGCGAAAATTGTGGAAATCTACGGTCAGGAATGGGTGGACTCGCGCAAAGTGGTTCAACCGGGTATGCTCGTATTGGTCGATAAATATGTGAGCCATGGATTTTCAGTCATGGACGATCTTGAAGGGAAATTCTCGATGTTAGAGCCTTTGGAAATGATTCCGTTGCGGACTGAGCAAATGGAGTCAATTTCTATTGAACAATTTCTTCTTGAATACAATAGTGCAGATTTTAACCCACTGCGGTATTTGTTTTTTCCAAAAGTGGTAGGTCAGGTGTTTCGTTTGTCAGGAACGAATAAATTAATCAGTATTCTGTCCCAAGATTCAATACTTTCGAAATAATCACAGCTAGCTATGAGAAGTTTATATTGCATTATTTTTAGTTGGATTTTTGTTTTTGCCGGTTCACAAGTGCTTGGGCAAACCTACACGATGACCAATGGTTCAGTGACGACATGTTCAGGAACATTTACAGATGACAATCAAGGGGCAAATGGAAATTACAGCAACAACCAGAATACTACATTTACCATTTGTCCTTCTACACCCGGGGCAAAGGTTGTCGTGACATTTACTTCATTCAATCTACAAGCTAATTTTGATTATTTGACTGTTTACGATGGTGCCAATACATCTGCTCTCACTTTAGGGAATGCGCAGAATAGCGGGAATACAATCATTGGGCCTTATACAGCCTCACCAAGCAATGCGTCAGGTTGTTTGACTTTTGTTTTTTCTTCCAACGGCTCTACCACTGCATCTGGTTGGACAGCCACGATTTCCTGCTATGTACCCTGTCCAACAATATCTAGTGGGATCGCAAGTACAACTCCAGCGGCGGTGAATGGATATATTAAGCGTTGCCCGAACCAGCCGATTACATTTAATGCTACTGCTGCAACGGGTGGTGCGGCCCCATATACCTATACTTGGAACATGGGGAATGGCACGGTCTTAACAGGACAAACGGTTAATTACACCTACACCACGCCAGGAAGTTATTTTGTCAGCTTGTCGGTGCGTGATGCCAATAACTGTACAACAACATTGTCGTATTCTGTCATTGTTCAAATTTCAACACCACCAACGATTACGACTACCGCCACGCCAAATCCCATATGCCTTGGGCAGTCTTCGAATCTCACAGGAAATTTTTTGATGACACCCTTTGTGCCTAACTGTACTCCACCCGTTTCGGGGACTACTTTTTTGCCCGACGGAAGCGGTGTTTCTTACAATACATCCATCAATGTGAATTGCTTTGCGCCTGGACAAACCATTACAGCGGCGTCGAATTTTAGCAACGTTTGCTTAAATATGGAGCATTCATACATTGGTGATTTAAGTAT
>JBEIKR010000051.1:0-16376 GCA_040379705.1 Crocinitomicaceae bacterium | reverse complement strand
TTTCGATCAACGGTTTATTCATTTCGGATTTATGCTCGGATGGAATAACGCCAACTTTACTACATTTCAGCGCCCTGATGCCTATTCTGCGTATGGATTAAAATCATTGGTAACAAGTTCTCAGCCTGGTGGTCAAGTAGGAATTGTAACGACCTTGAAACTTGGTACCCCGGTGGTTAGGCTTCGCTTTATTCCTACCTTATCTTTTCAAGAACGCGCGATCAATTACATATTTGTTGATCCAAACGACGGAAAAGATATCTTTCTAGAAGAGCGTGTGAATTCTACGAACCTTGATTTTCCATTGATGTTTCAATTTAGAACTCTGCGATTGAATAATTTTGCATCGTATTTTTTACTCGGAGTTCAGCCAAGTATAGACCTTCAGTCCCAAGAAATGGCATCTCAAAATTTCAATGACCCCTTTATAAAAATTAAAAAATTTGATTACCAAGGACAAGTGGGGGCAGGCATCGAATTTTTCGCCACATATTTCAAGTTTGGTATTGAATTGAAGTATTCGCAGGGTTTTGTTAATTCATTTATCCAAGACAATACCTCGTCGTCAAGGCCGATTGATCGGTTGTATAACCGAGTGTGGTGGGTTTCGTTCATTTTTGAGGGCTAATGAGTAAAATTGTTCAGTTCCGAATTCGGCCAGAGGAACTTAGGGACGAAAGTCTTCTGCGCACTGTGCTCGCACGAGAATCGGGAAAATCAATCGGGACTTTTCACTACGAATGGCGCAAGCGAAGCATCGACGCTCGGAAGCGTGATATCTTTTACAATTGTACGATTGAGGTATATGACAATGACGAGATTCTAATAAAGGATAAAGTATTTTCTCCGAAAGATGTCAGTGGGGCACCAATCATTCATATTATCGGCGCTGGTCCAGCGGGACTTTTTGCTGCGTTACGTGCCTTGGAGCTCGGATTGAAACCTGTTGTTTTTGAGCGCGGAAAGGATGTGCGTTCACGACGAAGGGATTTGGCGGCATTAAACAAGTCAAGCATCGTGAATCCCGAATCCAATTATTGCTTTGGCGAAGGTGGTGCTGGGACCTATTCAGATGGAAAACTTTATACTCGATCAAAAAAACGAGGAGATATCGATCGAGCGTTGCGCATCTTTGTTCATTTTGGCGCTGAGTCAGATATTCTTGTGGATGCCCACCCGCACATCGGAACAAATAAACTTCCTCAGATTATCGTGTCGATGCGGGAAGAAATCATTCATCGTGGTGGTGAGGTTCACTTTGATTCAAAATTGACCGATGTAATACTTGAAGGTGGAGGCGTCAAAGAGATAGAGATCAATCATTTAGAAAAAGTCAAATCCAGCAATTTAATTGTCGCAACGGGGCATTCCGCACGTGATATTTTTGAGCTTTTTCATACCAAAGGAATCCGAATTGAAGCGAAGCCATTTGCATTGGGCGTGCGCATTGAACATACTCAAGATTTAATCGATGAAATTCAATACCATGGAAAGCACCACGAAGACATTTTGCCTCCTGCTAGTTATTCGCTTGTAGAACAGGTTGATGAACGTGGAGTGTATTCATTTTGTATGTGTCCTGGCGGAATTGTTGCCCCTTGTGCCACAGAACAACATGAGGTTGTGACAAACGGGTGGTCTCCATCAAAACGAAACAACCCATATTCGAACTCAGGGATCGTTGTCAGTGTTTATCCATCCGATTTTCCTGGGGCTGAAAATAATCCATTTGTGTGCTTAAATTTTCAGAAGTCGGTAGAACAGAAGTGTTGGGAAGCCGCGGGAAAAACGCAAAAAGTACCAGCGCAACGTATGCTGGACTTTGTTCATGACAAGAAGTCTGTAGATTTTCCGAGATCTTCATACCAGCCTGGGATTGTTAGTGTACGAATGGATGAAGTATTGCCTGAATTTATAGCTCAGCGCTTGCGAAAAGCGTTTGTTCAATTTGGCAAGAAAATGCATGGGTATTTGACGAATGATGCTGTATTGCATGCCCCAGAATCACGAACCTCCTCGCCGATTTCCATTCCGAGAAATAACGAAACGTTAGAACATGTGGATATTCGAGGGATATATCCCTGTGGAGAAGGTGCTGGCTATGCTGGAGGAATTATCTCGGCAGCCATTGATGGGATGAAATGTGTAGAAGCCATTCACCATAAAATAACGAAGCAATGATTTCTATGAGAGTGCTACTGTGTTTTTTAATTCCTTACTTTGCTGCTGTAGGTTATTCTCAAAAAGCAGTTACAGATTACTCCAAATCAGCGAATTGGGCGGTATTGCCCGGAGCTTATCCCAAATCACTATTAACGGAATTTTCCGAAATACAATCGAAGGATATCGATGTGTTTTATGTGTACCCTACATTTCTATTGGATGGGAAGGACTCACGATGGAATTATCCTGTGGGTGACTCGACACATCGAACCAAGGTAACAGAAATTGCCGTGCCCCTGCAAGCGTCTGCGTGGTGTTCCGCAGGAAATTTGTACGTCCCCTTTTATCAGCAAGCACACATTCGATCGTATTATGCATTAGACAGTGGTGGGTATGATGCCCTTATGCTCGCATACAAAGATGTGTGTGCCGCCTTCGAGTATTACCTTATGAATTACAACCACGGAAAAGGAATCATTCTCGCAGGACATAGTCAAGGTTCGACGCATATCTCCATGCTTTTGCGCGATTATTTTGATGGCAAGGAATTGCAAAACAAGCTTGTTGCGGCCTACATTCCAGGAATTGGGATTGATACAACCATGTATTCAACCATTTCCTTGATGACAAACAAAGAAGAAATTGGCGGCTATGTTACTTGGAACACTTTTAGGAAGAAATTTGACATGCGTCAATACAAATGGTACAAAGGAAAAGCGGTGATAAACCCTATTACTTGGGACAAGTCGCCTATTGCCACATCAAAGGAACACCTCGGATTTCTTTTCTCAAATGGAAAGATGTATCGACATTCTGTAACCACTCATCTAGCGGATGGTGTGATTTGGATTAATCCGCCGAAATTTCCCTACCGCTATTTGGCCTTTACCATGAAAAATTATCACGCGGGTGATATCAATTTGTTTTGGGAGGATATTCGTGTGAACAGTTTGTTGCGCGTGCAGAAATATTTGGAATCAACGCGCTAATTACCGTCAATTCTCGAAAATTCCGAGAGGAGTATTCCTGTTGCAACAGCGACATTCAACGATTCTGCCTTTCCAAATCCCGGGATATGGATGGGGGCAGTAATCATCGACTTCACACTTGGACGAATTCCCCTTCCTTCATTTCCCATGATGAGGACCCCTTCTTTGAGAAGAGATTTACCATAGACATTTTCACCTTCGAGCAAGGCACCGTAAATAGGAAGATCGAAAGAAGCGAAATATCTTTCTAAGGAAGTGTAGATAACATTCATGCGCAAGATAGAACCCATGCTCGCTTGAATCACCTTTGGATTGTAAATGTCTGCAGTATCTTCTGAGCAAACGACTGTATGGATTCCAAACCAATCTGCTGTGCGCAGAATCGTCCCCATGTTGCCTGGGTCCTGTATGCCATCCAACGCCAGAATTAGCCCTTTTGGTTGTTCATCACTTGATTTATTAAGTTTTCGAAGCACCGCAATGCATTTGTTCGGAGTTTTTAAGCTTGAAATCTGAGTCAATTCAGCGTCAGAAATTGGCTCGACCTTTTTGCTGAAGTTCGTAATGTTCAATTCACAGGTAGAATATACCTCTTCAATCAAATCAGGGAAATCGCGGAGCGCTTCAATGACCATTTCTTCGCCTTCTAATAGGAATAATCCGAGGTCATCGCGGTTTTTTTTTAACTGCAAAGAGCGGATCCATTTTATCTTGTTCTTCGATAGTCCTGACACAACTTCTTATTTATTATTTTTGCACGTAGAAAGAAATTCATTGAGCGCATTCAAACTTACATATATTCCCTTAATTCTCCTTGTACTTGTTTCGTGCAAATCAACTCGGTTTGTTCCTGAGGGCAGGTACCTGATTAAAAAGAATAAGATAGTACTTGAGGGTGAAAAGTTTGATGTGGACGATATCGCTGAAATTATTCGTCAACAGCCGAACTTTAAAACGGCAGGCATCAAGCTGCGCTTGGCCGCTTTTAATGCCATAGATTCCTCCGCAGTCGCTGAAAAGCGTTTTAAGAAGAATGTTCATTTGCGCGAGGTGAATCAACGTAAATTACATCGCCAAAATGAAATTAACGCGCGACGAATTCTGAAAGCACGATCAAAACATGACTCACTTTATACTGAGCGAATTGTTCCACTGAAAGACACGATAGAACCAAAGTTGTTTCTGAGAGAATGGTTCAAATACAAAATCGGAGAGGCACCGGTTGTTTTCGATAGTATCCCATTTAATAAGTCCATCGAACAAATCGGTGCATATCTCAAAAGGAAAGGTTGCTACAGGAGCAATGTGACTGCGACAGTGGAATATAAAAAGCACCGAAAAGCGATCGTTCACTATGACATTCAAACAGGACCAATATTCACCATCGATACGGTGAGGGTGTTGTGTAAGAATTCTGCTGTGTCTGGAAATTTTCTGAATTACATAAAAAAATCGGAAGAACACCCATTAACGGGAAAGCCTTTCGATACTGATTTATTGGATGAATTTAGAAGCAAGCTAGCGAGATACATGCGTGATAATGCCTTGTATGGATTCAGTAGTTCCCATATTAGTTTCGAGGCAGACACGTCGTACAATACGATGAAAGCAAATTTGGTGATAATCATCACTGATCGAATGGTTCGAAGTACATTAAACCGCGATTCCCTTATTGCGATCAAACATCAGAATACCCTGATCAATAATGTATACTTTCATATCGCAGACACGATTTATTTTAAGGGCAACTTTAAAAAATCCATGGATCTTTTGGGGAGAGATGTGATGGATGGTCAGTTTTTAAGGACTCTTGACACATTTCGCTACGAGGAGGTGATGAAGCGTAAGGAAAATTTTCTTGATCCCTATCGTAAAGCGACGTTTTACTACAATGGAAAACTGGCAATTGATCCAGATGTCATTGAGTTGCAAAGTTATTTGGAAGAGACCAATTATTACAAGGAATATTACTTGGAGCGCACCTACACACGCATGATGCAGCTTGGTGTTTTTCAGGTTATTAAGCCAGAATTGGTGGAGATCCCAGGGACGAACAAATTGGATGTCCACTATTATTTAGTACCAGCAAGCCGCCAAAGTTTTGGACTTGAGCCACGTGCGACAAACTCGAATGGGTTTCTTGGTGTTTCTGGTTCCGTTAATTACATCAATAAGAACCTTTTCGGAGGCGCTGAAAAATTGACATTTACGGTGAGTGGTGGTTTCGAATCACAGCCCCCGGTATTTGACGAGACTTTGGATGGAGAGAAAATTAAGACCGCGGGCAGAAGTTTCAATACTTTTGAAATAGGTCCAAGCTTAAAATTTGATATTCCTGGATTGTTTCCTGCGAAAGTAACAGCGATGTCGAAAAGACAACGACCGCGTACGGTGATTTCAACGGCATATAATTACCAACGTCGGAGTGATTTTGAACGACACATCTTTCAGCTGAATTATTTATGGCGTTTTTATGGTGGTGAGAAAGGAAAGACACAAATTATACAACTTGGACTTCCATTCGCTTCAGTTGTAAAATTTGTTCGCATCGATAAAAAACCAGATTTTCAGGCGAAGCTTGATCTATTGAATGACCTTTTCTTGCGAAATGCGTACAACGATCAGTTTATCTGGCAAGATTGGAAAATTACTTTTGAGTACAACAATAAAGAGAAAGAAGACAAAGGAAAGGGGTCCTTGTATTTCAATTCAACGCTCGATCCGGCAGGAAATACTTTGGCCATGTTTAAGAAGTATCAAGATACAGTGACCAATGGACAGCATGCCATTTTCGGTGTAGGTTATTCTCAGTTTATTCGATTGGACAATGATGTGAATGGTTCATATCCTTTTGGTCAAAAAAGTAGTATTCACGGCCGACTTCAAGCAGGGGCAGGTATGCCTTATGGAAATACGCAGACTTCTTTGCCTTATGACTATAGCTTCTTTGCTGGAGGAGCCAATGATAACAGGGGATGGAGAGCTAGGGCATTAGGGCCAGGGTCCTATAAATATTATTTAGACACCAACCGCACGGTGACACAAATTGGTGATATCCGCTTGGGTGCATCGGCTGAGTTTCGTTTTTCACTGGGTGAAATGTTGAAAGGTGCGTTCTTTCTCGATGCCGGAAATGTATGGACATTCAACAAGGATATCAATCGAGTAGGTAGCCAGTTTACATCTAATTGGTTGAGAGAAATAGCAGTATCAGCAGGTGTAGGTTTACGTGTGGATTTGGATTTCTTCATTGTGCGTGTTGACCTTGGATTGCCTTTGAGTAATCCTGCGTTGCCCAATGGTGAGAAATGGATCTTCACAAAAAACCGTCCCCAATTTGTGACAGAAGCAACCGCAGCATTTGGAGCCAATTACAAGCAATATGTCCCGAAACTATTTGTTCCAGTGGTTCATTTTGGTATCGGTTATCCGTTCTAGGGAGGAGTTACGAGTTATTAATTACGAGTTACGAGCACGTCATATGACTTTTGTTCTTCGAAGCTTAAAGAGCGAAGTAGTGTCCTTCGTCCTTCGAAGCTCAAAGAGCGAAGAAGTGTCCATTATTCAGTGTGAGAGTGAGAATGTTCGAAGTCTTTCAAAAGTCTTAATATCTTAACATCTTGATGTCTTAAAGTCTTAACATCTTGATGTCTTAAAGTCTTAACATCTTGATGTCTTAAAGTCTTAATATCTTAATGTCTTAGAATCTTGATGTCCTAAAATCTTAATGTCTCAAGACTCCAGTATCGTAAGTTTCGCAAACACCAATAAAACCGTCTTCGCACCGTGATGTGGAAAAAAGATGGTCGCTTTTCGATCAGCACCTTGGCCTTCGAGTTTCGTGACCTTCCCTTTACCAAATTGTTTGTGCATCACATTTGTACCTACCATAATGTCAGACGAGGATGTATTTTGAGCACTCTGTGCCGCACGTTCCTTCAGTTCATCCAATGATTTAAAATTTGAACCAGGATTACTCATTGTTCGGTTGAGACCACCTTGAAACTGATTATCAAAACCAGTCGTTCTTCCAGTCAATGAACGACCTTGACCTCTTGCTGGCGCTTCATGCTGAAGGTACTTTTGGTCAATTTCATCGATAAAACGACTTGGTTCCGAGGTAACAAGATTTCCCCAAATAAAACGAGACACAGCAAATGAAAGCGTACATACTTCTTTGGCACGCGTCACTGCGACATAAAATAGACGTCTTTCCTCTTCTAGGTCAGTACGAGAATTCAGTGCCATCTGCGATGGAAATAGATTTTCCTCCATACCCACCAAGAAAACGTACGGGAACTCAAGACCTTTGCTCGAGTGAATGGTCATCAACGTAACATGATTTCTTTCGTCTCCTTTGTCTTCATCGGCATCGGTTAAAAGTGCCACATCAATCATGAACTCCGACAACGATTGATCTGCATCTTCGGGCTGAGAGACAGTAAATTCCTTGATCCCCGAGATCAATTGTTCGACGTTTTGATAGCGCTCAACTTCCTCTGGACCTTTGTCTTTTTCACCATGAAGTTCTTTGAGTATACCTGAAGAACGTGCGATGGTTTGTGCAAGATCGTAGGCATTTAATCGCGTGAGTTGAGCCGTAAAACTATTGATCATCGTTACAAACTCAGAAATCTTTGTCTTCGTTCCAGCATTGAATCCCAAATTGAATTGGTCAATGTTTGAAACCACATCCCACATACTTACGCCGCGTTCGTCGGAAGCGATGATGATTTTTTCTATCGTTGTTTTTCCGATTCCCCGAGCAGGATAATTGATGACACGCTTCAGTGCTTCCTCGTCTTTTGGATTGGTAGTTAGACGGAAATAGGCCAACAAATCTTTAATCTCCTTGCGCTGATAGAAAGACAATCCACCATAGATTTTATAAGGAATGTTCAACTTGCGAAGTGATTCTTCAAAAGCTCGCGATTGCTTATTCGTTCGGTACAAGATGGCGAAGTCGTTGAAGGTGCTGCCCGTTTCTTGTTTTAGATCGTAAATCTTTGCGGTGATAACTTTGCCTTCCTCATTGTCCGTCAACGTGCGAATCACGCGGATTTTATCACCAGCTGGATTATCTGTCCAAACGCTTTTCTTGATTTGATCCTTGTTTCGCGCAATGACACTGTTTGCCGCTTCGACAATGGTTTGCGTACTGCGGTAATTTTGTTCGAGCTTAAACAAGTTGAAGTCAGGATAGTCATTTTTGAAATTCAAGATGTTTTGAATGTTTGCACCTCGGAAGGAGTAGATACTTTGTGCATCATCGCCTACAACGCAAATGTTTTCATAAACGGCAGCCAATTTTTTCACAATCAAGTATTGTGCATAATTGGTATCCTGGTACTCATCTACCAAGATGTATTTGAACTTCTGTTGGTAGTATTGCAAGACATCTGGGAAGTCGCGCAGCAGCACATTCGTTTGATAGAGCAAGTCATCGAAATCCATTGCGCCAGCCTTAAAGCATCGGTTGGCATAGGTTTTATATATCCTCGCCATTTCAGGATGCTTGGACTGAATGTCCTCTTTCATGATCTCAGCGTTCATCTCATAGGCTTCGGGAGAAATCAAGTTGTTTTTTGCTGAGGAGATGCGGTTCAATACGATCCCTGGTTTGTATAATTTATCGTCGAGGTTCAGTGATTTGACAATTTCTTTCAGCAATCCTTTCGAATCTTGCGTGTCATAGATCGTGAAATTACTAGGGTATCCAAGTCGATCTGCGTTAAATCGAAGAATACGCGAGAAAACGGAGTGAAAGGTGCCCATGGTAATGTTCTTCGCCTCGGAACCACCGACAATTGTTCCAATGCGTTCGGTCATCTCGCGTGCAGCCTTGTTGGTAAAGGTCAAAGCCATGATGTTGAATGGATCAATGTCGTTCTCGATCATGTAAGCGATGCGGTAGGTGAGAACACGTGTTTTTCCAGATCCTGCGCCAGCAATTACCATTGTTGGTCCATGGATTGCCTCAACGGCGACACGCTGACTGTCATTCAGTTCCTGAAGATAATTCATGAAAATGTGTGGTTGTTTGTTAGTGTCCGGAGCTTCCAGTCGTTTCGCGAACAGACAAATATAATGAAAAAAAGACGGGTGTTTTATGCCTTACAGTCAGAAAGATACTGACAATTGAATGCCAAAAACTACAGGATGTACTTGTTGGTTCAGCATAGAATTGTGTACATTTGCGCAATCAAAAACAACGGCACAATGAGTCATTCAATCAAGCCCGGCGTAGCAACAGGAGACGCTGTTCAAGAAATTTTTCGCCATGCGAAGGAGAAAGGATATGCGTTGCCAGCGGTCAATGTGACAAGTTCAAGCACTGTAAATGGTGTGATGGAAGCGGCGGCAAAGGTCAATGCACCAGTCATCATTCAATTCTCGAATGGTGGAGCGATGTATTTCGCGGGCAAAGGATTGTCGAATGAAAATGAACGCGCAGCCATTGCAGGAGGAATTGCGGGAGCAAAGCACGTTCATGAGCTTGCTGCGCTCTATGGTGCAACGGTAATTCTTCACACCGACCACTGCGCAAAGAAATTGTTGCCATGGATTGATGGACTTTTGGATGCAAGTGAAGCGCATTTCGCTGCGACAGGAAAGCCCTTGTACAGTTCACACATGATTGACCTTTCCGAAGAACCTATCCACGAGAATATTGAAATCTGTAAGCAATACCTAGCTCGAATGAGCAAGATGGGAATGACACTCGAGATTGAGTTGGGCATTACAGGTGGTGAAGAAGATGGGGTGGACAATAGCGATGTGGATAGCACGAAATTGTACACACAGCCGTCTGAAGTTGCCTTTGCTTATGAGGAGTTGATGAAGGTGTCGGATAAATTCACCATCGCTGCAGCCTTTGGAAATGTACACGGTGTGTATAAGCCCGGAAATGTGAAGTTGACACCGAAAATTCTTAAGAACTCTCAGGAATATGTGCAGCAGAAATTCAATACTGGACCAAATCCGGTGGACTTCGTGTTTCATGGTGGATCAGGATCAACCATAGAAGAGATTCGTGAAGCGATTGGTTATGGGGTGATTAAAATGAATATCGATACAGATTTGCAATTTGCCTTTACAGAAGGTGTGCGTGATTATGTTGAGAACAAACTAGAATACCTTCGCACGCAAATCGGGAATCCAGATGGAGAGGAGTTGCCAAATAAGAAGTACTACGATCCTCGTAAATGGATGCGCGAAGGAGAAATTACCTTCATCGATCGTTTGGTGAAATCTTTCGAAGATTTGAATAACATTAATACACTTTAATTGACAGTTAAGTTGTTGATTTTAAAATAGAAATTATGAGTTGGTTTAAGCGTGATAAAACAGGGATTACCACTTCTACAAGTGAGAAGAAAGAAACACCAGAAGGACTGTGGTCGAAATGTTCGAATTGCAAAACATTGTTTACGGCGGAGGACTTAGCGCGAAATGCATGGGTATGCGACCGTTGTTCGAACCATGAGCGTATTCCATCAGAAGGATATTTCCATATTCTTTTTGATGAAGGAAAATATACCGAGTTGGATGAAAAGTTGACTTCAGGTGACCCATTGAATTTTGAGGACACGAAGAAATATGTAGATCGCGTAAAGGCTACACAAAAGAATACAGGTTTGACGGATGCCATTCGAACAGCAAAAGGAAAACTAGATGGACATGACTTTGTGGTTGCAGCGATGGATTTTGGTTTCATTGGAGGATCAATGGGGTCTGTGATGGGTGAGAAAATCGCGCGCGCTATTGATGAAGCGATTAAGTTGAATGCGCCATTTATGATTATTTCGAAGTCGGGTGGAGCACGAATGATGGAGGCTGGGTATTCATTGATGCAAATGGCAAAAGTTTCTGGAAAGCTTGGTCAATTGGCAGAAAAACGCTTGCCTTATATTTCTTTCTTGACAGATCCAACAACGGGTGGGGTCACTGCGTCATTTGCCATGTTGGGTGATATCAATATCGCTGAGCCAGGTGCCTTGATCGGTTTTGCTGGTCCACGAGTGGTGAAAGAAACCATCGGACGCGATCTTCCTGAAGGATTCCAGACGTCAGAATTTGTCTTAGAGCATGGTTTCTTGGATTACATCGTTGACCGCACCAAATTGAAAGAAACGGTTGGACTTTCGTTGAAGTTATTCAGAAGTTAATCTTTAAGGCAAAAAGTAGAATATATAAATAATCCGCTGTATTGGAATTTATTCCTATATTTGCGCGTCGAAAGTCGACATACATAATAATCATTTATACAATATTAGCATGTACTTGAATACAGAAGTGAAGAAAGACATCTTCAAAAAACATGGAGGATCTGAGGGTAACACAGGTTCGACAGAAGGACAAATCGCATTGTTTACATTCCGCATCGCGCATTTGACAGAGCACTTGAAAAAGAATCGTAAAGATTACGCAACGCAACGTGCACTTCAATTGTTGGTTGGAAAGCGTAGAAGCTTTTTGGACTATTTGAAGAGAAAAGATATCGAAAGATACCGTGCGATCGTTAAAGAATTGGGACTACGTCGTTAATTCTACGAGAACACAACATTTTATTGGAGGGGGCATTCGAATTCGTTCGGCTGCCTCTCTTTTTTTAAGAAAAAATGACGAATTACGAATTACGAATTACGAATGATAACGATTACTGACTCATTACTAGTAACTCATAACTCATAACTAAAAAAAAGTAAGTAAATAAACATGAATATAGGAACAAGAAAGTCAATCATTACCGGAGGCAAAGAAATCTCAGTAGAGACTGGTAAATTGGCAAAACAGGCAGATGGGTCTGTTGTAGTAAGAATGGGGGACACGATGTTGTTGGCAACAGTAGTGGCTGCTCCAGAAGCAAAAGAAGGCGTTGATTTCCTTCCGTTAACTGTAGATTACCGCGAGAAATACGCTGCAGCGGGTCGTTTTCCAGGTGGATTCTTCCGTCGTGAAGCGCGTCCGTCTGAATCGGAAATTCTCATCATGCGTTTAGTGGACCGCGCATTGCGCCCATTATTCCCAGATGACTACCACGCGGAAGTACAGTTGATGATTCAATTGTTATCTTATGATGGGGTAAACAATCCAGATGCATTGTGTGGTTTGGCAGCATCAGCGGCAATTGCTGTGTCGGATATTCCATTCAACGGACCGATGTCTGAAGTGCGTCTTGGACGTATCGATGGACAGTGGATCATCAACCCTACAATGGCAGAAATGAAATTGTCGGATGTAGATATGATGATCGCAGGTACAATGAAAGACATCAACATGCTTGAAGGAGAATTCCAAGAAATCTCTGAAGCAGAAATGGTGGAGGCGATTAAAATTGCACACGCAGCGATTATCGAGCAATGTCAATTCCAATTGGACTTGGGTGCGATGATTCCAACGGCAAATCCAAAGCGCGTTTACAGTCACGAAACACACAATGAGGAAGTTAAAGCGAAAGTGTACGAACTTGCTATGGAAAAGTGTAAGGATGTAGCACGCATGGGCTTGGCCAATAAAGCAAAGCGCACTGAGTTGTTCGATGCAATAAAAACTGAAGTGAAAGCGGCATTTTCTGAAGAAGAATTGGCTGAAGTGATTGGATTTATTTCTACCTATTTCTCCCAAGTGAAGAAAAAAGCGGTTCGTTGGGTGATGTTGCACGAGACAAAACGTCTTGACGGACGTAACTTCGACGAAATTCGTCCAATCTGGGCTGAAGTAGACTACCTTCCAATGGTTCACGGTTCAGCTGTATTTACACGTGGAGAAACACAATCGTTGACAACATTGACCCTTGGTGGTAAGATGGATGAGCAGATGATTGATGGTGCTACATTCCAAGGAACAGAGAAATTCTTGTTGCACTACAACTTCCCGCCATTCTCAACAGGTGAGGCGAAGCCATTGCGTGGAACTTCTCGTCGTGAGGTAGGACACGGGAACTTGGCATTGCGCGCCTTGAAGCCCGTTATTCCAGAAGGATATGCATATTCTATTCGTTTGGTGTCTGATATTCTTGAGTCAAACGGTTCGTCTTCGATGGCGACAGTTTGTGCAGGTACATTGGCCTTGATGGATGGTGGTGTTCCGATTACGGCGCCAGTTTCAGGTATTGCGATGGGATTGGTTGCTGATGATGGGAAATTTGCTGTATTGTCTGATATCTTAGGAGACGAAGATCACTTGGGTGACATGGACTTCAAAGTAACAGGAACTGCAAAAGGAATCACCGCATGTCAGATGGACATCAAAGTAGACGGACTTCCATACGAAGTATTGATGCAAGCCTTGAATCAAGCACGTGCAGGACGTTTGCATATCTTAGGTAAGATTACCGAGACGATTGCCACGCCAAACACAGAGATGAAGCCACAGACACCGCGTATCGAGGCATTCAACGTGCCAAACGAAATGATTGGTGCGATCATCGGACCTGGAGGAAAAATCATCCAAGCGATGCAGAAAGAAACGAAGACGAACATTACCATTGAAGAATTGGAAAATGGAGAAGGTCGTGTTCAGATCATGTCGAACAATGGAGACGACATGAAAGAAGCGGTACGTCGCATCAAGCAGATTGCATTCCCACCACAAGTGGAAGAAGGAGCAGAGTACGAAGGAAAAGTGAAGTCAGTAAAAGACTTCGGTTGTTTCGTAGAGATTTTGCCAGGAACAGACGGGCTCATCCACATCTCAGAATTCTCTTGGGAGAAAGTGGCGAAGATGGAGGATGTGTGTAAAGAAGGTGATGTATTGAAATTCAAAGTCGTTGGAAAAGATCCAAAGACGAAGAAATGGAAATTGTCACGCCGTGTATTGTTGCCAAGACCAGAGCGCAAAGAAGACATGCCACAAGCGTAAGATTTACGATAAGTATGGAAAGGGTTCAGCGAAAGTTGAGCCCTTTTTTTATGGGATAAATTTCAATAGTGTAAAATAAAATTTACATATTTGTCCGTTATTGTTAACGCCGAGTAGGATTGTTATTTTAATAACGATACAAATAGTACATTTTAGTTGATTAAAAAGATGTTGTGTTCAATCAAGATAAGTGCTTTTTATTTTTCTTAATATTTAATGTTTTTAAAATTTGATAAATAACAAATGAATAATTTATTATAAATTAAATGATAATAAATTTTTATTTTGAAATATTAAAATCAATATGTACTTTTGAAAAATTGATTACGGAATATTTTTGCACAACCTTGTGCTTCATAACGAAAATTAACGGAGCGGTAACTGCGCTTCCACTGCAAGAGGCAATTTCACGAAGTTGCCTCTTTTTTTTATTTACACATTTCATCGTTCAATTCTTTGCTGCCCAAATGGTGATTGAGAATGATCGTTGCTGTATTTTCGTTAAAAATTAAAAACATGGCTAGCAGAAGAACACTAAAGAGAAATTTGAACGGGATGATTTTCGATATCGTTGAAGAATGTTTCACCGTTCAGTTGTTTGATTCATCAAAGACAGAAAAGGCAGAGCAAATCATTGATGAAGCAGCAGCTTTTCAGGACGATATGCTTTCAAAAATCAATAAGGCAAAAACTCGTGCTGATTTCCAGCCAATCCAAGAAGAATTCGAAGCAGCAGCAGAAAGCTTTATTATTAAGCTCAACGGATTGAATTAATCGTATTTTCGCTTTTGGCGAACATGATATTTCTCTTATGGAAAAAATGAATCTAAAAGGAATGCTGATCTTTTTCGGCATTTTCCTTTTTGCATTGGTCATATTACTGACTGGTGGAACATCAACTTTGTGGAATTCAGTCGCGCTCGGAGGGCTGATGATTTTCTTTTGGGTATTTGAGGTGATTCCCATTTACGTCACTGCCTTATTGCCGCTCATTTTATCTGTGCCATTGGGTGTTCTCACGAAAGAGGATCTTGCCTCGCAGTATGGCGATGGTAATGTTTACCTCTTTTTTGGGGGGTTCATACTCGCTCTGGGAATTGAAAAATGGAAGGTGCACGAACAAGTATCGTATTTCATCATCAAGCGTGTCGGCCAGTCTAAAACACGCATTCTTCTTGGATTCATTTTAAGCACTGGTTTTTTGAGCATGTGGATGTCCAATACAGCTACTGCACTAATGATGCTGCCAATGGCCATTGCAATCATTCATTCATTACCCGACCATGGCAAAAAAGGGAAATTTCCTGTTTTCCTGTTGCTTTCAGTAGCGTATGCAGCCAGCATTGGTGGAATGGCAACACTCATTGGTTCTCCCACCAATACAGCGATGGCAAGTTACCTCATGAATACACTAAATATAAAGGTTGACTTCCTCACATGGATGTCCATCGGTATGCCTGTAAGTATCCTCATGTTGCTCGCAACCTTTGGATTTTTCTATTTTTCACTAGGTGCTGAACGCAATACGAACGACCATCAATTCAATTTGCAGGCTACACCATGGACACGCGAACAGAAAATGGCATCGATTATTTTCTTGGGCGTACTTGCAATGTGGATCCTTAAGGATTTTATCAATCAATGGTTTGGCTTTTCGTACAGGGATGAAAATGCAGCTATCCTTGGTGGGATTTTAATGTTGGTGATTCCAGGAACAAGCGATAAAAAGCCATTGCTCAATTGGAAAGACACTGAGAAATTGCCTTGGGGTATTTTGTTGCTTTTTGGAGGTGGATTGGCCATGGCGAAGATGTTTGAAAAAAATGGTGTCATTGATGCGCTGACTTCCATATTTGTAAAATTCAGTGACATGCCTCTATTGGTGATTCTGGCTATCGTTGTCACCATTGCTATTTTTGTCACAGAAATTATGTCCAACCTGGCGTTGGTTCAAATTTTTGTTCCTTTAATCGCAGCGTTTGCCCAAGCGAGTGGGTTCTCAGTTGTTCAACTATGCGTGCCATTGACCTTGGCAGCAAGTTGCGCCTTCATGTTACCTGTAGGAACTCCACCAAATGCCATCGTATTTTCATCCGGACAGATTCACATTCATCAAATGGCTAAAGTGGGACTTGTGCTTAATATTATTGGAGTGATTATCATTACCTTGTTTGGAATGCTTTACTATTAGTTACGAGTTACTATATAGAGTTACGAGTTATTAGTTACGAGTTGGAATCATACACTGAATAAGTAATGATTTGTAACTTAATTTTCTATACCTGTGGAGCCACAATGGTCAAATAACTCGTAACTCGAAATTTGTAACTCGTAACTTATTTTATTTCATCACAACCAACG
>JBEIKR010000050.1:0-16465 GCA_040379705.1 Crocinitomicaceae bacterium | reverse complement strand
TGAAATGTCTGCTGTACTTTCCAAGGATGACCATTGGGTCTTGGAGTTTTACAACATGAACCAACGTGGCTATTGGGAGGATGAAAAATACATTCCCCTCCGAACGATAACAGACCTTGATCTAATGCGTGAAAAAGGTTGGAATGAAGAGGAATTGGAGCAACAAATCAAGCGCATCAATGGTCTTCTTTTGGATGAACGATCACACCGCATTCGACCGGGACTTGATACGAAGCGATTGACGTCATGGAATGCGATGGTCATCACGGGGCTGTGTGATGCCTTTGGCGCTTTCGGTGATGAGGAATTTTTACATCTGGCATTGAAGAATGCACGTTGGATTGTCCGTGAACGTCTTCATCATGGAAAATTGCTGCGCAGCGCAGGCCCAGATGCCAAGTACATCGAAGGTTTTTTAGAAGATTATGCACATGTAATCGAGGCGTTTATTCACTTATATGGGATTACTTTCGATCGTTCTTGGTTGGATTTAGCAATGGAATTGTCAGAAACAGTTCGTTCCGAATTTCAAGATGCGCACAGCAAAATGTGTTATTTCACGGCAGCGAACTCGAACTTAATTGCGCGAAAAATGGACCTGAACGACAATGTCCTGCCTTCGGGTAATTCATTGATGGCAACAAATTTTTATCGATTGGGAGAATTATTTTATAAGGAGGAATACACACAAGATGCCAAGCAAATGGTCATGAACATCTACGATGGCATGGAACAGTATGGTTCGGGATATTCAGGCTGGGGCTCATTATTGCTGCAGTTTACTTGTCCGTCATTTCAATTGGCCATTGTTGGGAATGATGTACAAGAATGGCATCAAACCCTTCTGAAGGATTATTTACCCTTTGTGATTTTTTGTGGAGGATCAGATCTTTCAATCCCACTTCTTCAAGATAAGACATTGACTGATGAGACTGTCATTTACGTGTGCACAGACGGTGCGTGCTTGCTGCCTGCCTCAACGCTGGATGAGGTGAGAAAGCAGTTATCCAATGCCCGCTATTGATAAGAATTTTGAGTGAACGCAAAAGTGAAGGTCCAAATTCCTTGCTTTGTCATGTGAAATTGTTCTGTTTTATCTCGTTTTTCTTCACCCTGACATGCTTTGGGCAGATGCTCGACAATACCCAAGGTGAAGCTTTCACAGATAGCCCTTTTTTTAGTTCAGACTTTATCCGTTCAAATAAAATCAAGGAGCTGAGGGGCACATTCACCTATAAAAAGCCGGGTGAGGTGATGCGCGCCACTACCTACGAGTATGTATATTCGTTTGATGTAAGTGGGCGATTAATCTCAACCTTCGAGACACGCAAAGATGATGGAACGAAAGATACGACAGGCAATATTTACGTGTACGATGCCGAAGGTCGACTGTCAGAGCATAAAATTGGCGATGGAAAAGGGTATTCGGTGACTTCATTTGAATTTGATGACCAAGGACGAATTGAACGCGAAACGTATAGTAGGGAATATCTAGATACATTAGGTGTTTGGCGCCGCACTGAATTAAACAGTGAAACTATGCGCTATGCGGAATTCGATAAACAGCTAAAACGAACAGTATACAATAGCTATGATTTGCCCTACATGGAGGAGTTTACTTATTTCAATGAACTTGGTTATTTGATCAAGAAGGAACAACGATTGTTGATGACGGGAGATCTTTTGACCATTTCCTATAGCTATAACGACAAAGGACTTTTATCGTCCCAGATTACGAATAAATATGGAATTGAAACACCGATAGAGGAATTTCATTTTGGGTACGATCAACATGGCAATCTCGAGGAGCGCCGCGTGTATCGCGATGGACAATACCTTACAGAATTTGAAATCATTTACAACGAGAAAAGTCGCTTGTTGAAGTATGTGATCACCCGCGATGTGAAAAGTAATTTTCTCATGATCCTCGGATTTAAAGAGTATTTTTTCTATTGATTTTATCTATCCAAACCCGCGTGTACGTTTTTCCGATATTTATTTTGCCCAACGTTTCGAGAAAAACTCAAAAAGCCCAACGATCGGCAATAACATGCAGTAGTTGTAGAAGATGTCTTCGATCGGAATGGTAATGATTCGTGGTCCCATGATGTGGTCTTCGGAATACCAAACAATTGGTTCGTCTGTGACCGCACCGGTGAGAATTCCATTGACGATGATAAATGGAATCATTGCCACCAAAAAAGTGAAGATAAATTGCGCATACCATGCCGGTCTGTTCACGAAATAAATTCCAATCGTGAGCAAAGCGCTGATGATGCATGCACTCGCTGTATACCATTGCTCCATGTGCATTACTCCGAATGAAAATCCAGCAAGAGTAAAACCAAACGCAAAATAGTGGGCAAATTTGACGAGTTTCACTTTGGGGAAATAGGCCTTCAACACTTCGTGCACAAAAACACATGCAAAGGGTACAACAATGAAGAAACTCACTTCTTCATAGGGCAAATGACCTAATTTTTTTCCGAGAATGTATTGGTCCGTAAAACCCCAAATTTTTTGAATCGTGAAATATTCATCCCACATTAAAAAAGCAGCAGCGACAATAAGTATGGCCGGGATTAGAGCGCGGAAATGGGTGTAAAAATGAACTTTTTTATCAAAACTCAAGGCAAAGGGTCCAGCGATAGTACCTATGATCACCCAGGCATACAAACTCATTCGTTGGATGTTTTATTTCGATAGTAACGCTTTGCTTCAATGAAGTATTTTCTTGGAACGATTAACATTCCGAAGCATTCGCCGTGTTCTTTACCTCGGTATTTGTGGTGCACTTTATGGGCTTTCCGAATGGCCATGAAATACGCATTGTCAATGTCGCGCAACCACTTGAATCGACGGTGGATATACACATCGTGCACCATGAAATAGGCAAGTCCATATGCAGCAATCCCGAATCCAATCCATACCGGCACGTAGTAATTGTACATGATTCCTAGCATGATACACAGCCATGAAGGAACGGCATAAATGAGGAAGAAAACGTCGTTACGCTCAAAGAATCCAGGTTCTTCCACATGGTGGTCGGAGTGAAAATGCCACATAAAACCGTGCATCACAAATTTATGTGTTGCCCAGGCCATGAATTCCATTCCTAAAAATGCCGCGATTAAAACAAGAGGTCCCCACCAATACATATTACCAAATATTCAGAATCAAAAAGAATAATGTCATTATCACCAACAAGCCATTCGCCACTTTGTTCGATTCCACAGCTTTCAGCTTAAAATTAAGCCATTGCAATGGAAAAGCAATGGCAAACCAGCAGATATAATTGTAAATCGGAATTTTAGCGGATTTCCACGTCCAAAAATCGCTGTCAATGGCAACGGGTTCAATAATTAAATCCAATGCCGTCATGATGAGTGCAGCCAATAGTGCCTTGATAATGAGATGTGCTTGTAATCTGTTTACCCATGATGCAGAGCAAACGACTAGAATGCCCCAGTTAACGCCGATAATCCATGGAACTCCAAAAACTTTCGGACCTAAATTGGCGCCATAAGCATAGTTTCCGAACAGCAGACCTGTCCTGGTTCCAATCAATTCCACGACAATGCCTACAACGAAACAAATAGCGAGCATTCGCCAAAAGGGAAGTAAATGGTTCTTTCGCGATAAAATCAAAATAATCATGGAAACGAATAGATTCATTGCGGAAAAGCGAAGCATGAATTCACGGTATTCGGGCAAAAGAATTCCTACTGTTCCCACGGTATAGAAAATCAGAACGATAAGGAGGAGAATGTTCTCTTTGGACGTTATTTTACTAGAAGCTATCATTGCTTGTTTTGAAACAATTAAAATGCGCGAGTGTTCACGAATGGTGTGCTTTCAACACATTTTCTACGGTGTCTTTATACGATCTGAACGAGAAATTCAACCGTTCTCTCACCTTAGATGCGTCATATTCCATTTTGCTGAATGCACTATGAGCACTGTCTTTGGTCACTGCAGGTGCCTTTCCGCGGATCAATCCTGTAAGTGCGGATATACGCCATGCCAGACCAATGAGCCATCGTGGAGTAGCCATGCTTGCACGTTTTTTACCCATCTGATCGGCAATCTCATCAGTCATTTTTCGGAAAGGTAAATTCTCACCAATGCACAGGAATCGTTCATTTTTAATGTCACTTTGCGTTAAACGCACCATGATTTCTGCTACGTCGCGCACGTCAACAATGGCATTGGTGCCCTCAGTATAGAAACGCAAGCCTTTTTCAACCGTACGAAATATGGTGAGTGAACTTTCATTCCAGTTTCCAGGGCCAAAGATGACACAGGGGTTGACAATCACGCAGTCTAAACCTTCTTCCACTCCACGCCAAACTTCTTTTTCGGCGGAATATTTTGAGATGGAATAGCTACTAGTTCGATTGGTTTGCTTCCAAGGTGTTTGCTCTGTTGTGATGCTGTCAGGTTGTCCACCAATGGCAGCAGTTGAACTTACATAGCACAATTTTTTCACTCCAGCTTCTAGACAGCAGTTGACAATGTTTGCAGTTCCGTAACGGTTGATTTTCATTAAACGGTGAAAGTCACGACGTGCGAAGGATACTAGTGCTGCGCAGTGATATACCATCGAAATATCGATGAGCGCGGCATCTAAGGACATCACATCAAGAATATCGCCTTCGACCCATAGAATTTTTGAAAATCGTTCGGCACCATGATCTGGATCATAATAAAGAAACAATCGCTTGACATTTTCGGTCCTCGCCATGTCACGATGGAGTGCGCGAATGGGCGTATCGTCTTCCGTAAGTTTGAACAGAAGATGACTTCCCAAAAGACCTGTTCCACCCGTGACTAGAATCATGGCTTAAAAGTACAATCTTTTCATGACTTTCAGTCGATGGAAAGTTCCTTACTCGGGTCCCAAAACAAGGAGGTGAAACCCACGACTTGATCGTTTTCCACGCGAATTCCTTCAGCTTCCAAACGTGTTTGCATGGATTCAGGGGTTGAGAAGTGCATTTTACCCGTTAAAAGGCCGTTTCTGTTGACCACACGATGTGCAGGAATGTCTAGAAATACATGGGATGCATTCATTGCCCAACCTACCATGCGGGAGCTTCGTGCACTGCCAAGATATTTTGCAATCGCACCGTAGGATGTTACTCTGCCTTGAGGAATGCAACGCACCACGTCAAAAACAGATGCAAAGAAGTCACTGTTTTTTTGAGAAAGGGGAAGAGAACTCATTACTGTCGTTCATAGAATTCATCTTCAAAAATGAAGGAATGCGAAGTGAACACCTTCTTTGGGATGAAAATCCCCTCAAGCATAATTTCACCGGTATTGCAGTCAATTTCCTTGTTTTCTACGACACCTGTTTCGAGTATATGGAACTCTGAATTTATTACATCTGATTCATAGCAATAAGAACGCTTTCCGCGGAACTTACCATCTTTATAAAATTCAATGGATTGTGTCAGCGTGTCTAATGTTTCAATATTCCACATTGAAAACTTAATTTCTCCGTCTAATTTTTCACCATTCTCAAAGAAATATGTTTCAGAGACCAATTCATCATTCGTATATACCTCTTCAATAATTGCATTTCTTTCAATCGGCTGATTATTCAATTCGTAAAAGGAGTCTTCTCGACTTTTGAAATCGATGAAACTTTTAGAAATGCCATTTAGCTTGCCTTCCTCATAATTTCGTTTTCTGTATATTTTGTTTTCAATGCCTTCTACCCATTCTCCACTCATTTTTCCATTCACATAATTCCCCTCAAAACTGAGATAATTATTCCATATGGTCACGTCATACCACCTGCCATGAATGATTCCGTTCTTAAAGCCGATATATGTAATTTGAATGGTATCCACTTTTTGCGCAACCCCCGTAAATGGTGCTTTTTTGTAATAAAACAAGGTGGTCGATGGATTGTATTCCTGAAGAAAAGTATAATCTGACCCTACAATAATATCATTGACATCAACAGACAATCCATCAATGGTGACGTCTAATTCTAGAATAAGAATTGTATCTACTTGCCCGATCGAAAATTGAGTGAACAGGAACCAAAAAGAAAGGATAAATACGGATTTCATTGAATTGATTTAAGTATTTGATTATGTTTTAGTTACTTTAAGAGTGAAATGCAAATTTATACGAAATGAAAAGCAACTTAAAAGCTGGACAAAGTTCTTGTCTTAATATATTTTCAGAATTGAAAAATTAAAGTATTTGCATTAAACAAAGCGTTACTCCACAGTCACACTCTTCGCCAAGTTCCTTGGTTGATCGACATTACAACCGCGCATTACAGCGATATGGTAGGACAACAATTGGAATGGTATCGTGGCTAATAGTGGAACAAGTTGCTCGTCACTTTCAGGGATTTCGATCACGTGGTCAGCCATTTCTTTCACAGAAACGTCGCCTTCAGTGACAATCGCGATGATTTTCCCTTTTCTTGCCTTAACTTCTTGAATGTTTGACACCACTTTCTCGTATGACGTTCCTTGCGTAGCAATCACAAAGACAGGCATTTCTTCGTCGATCAAGGCGATTGGTCCGTGCTTCATTTCTGCAGCGGGATATCCTTCTGCGTGGATGTAGGAGATTTCTTTCAACTTCAATGCACCTTCAAGAGCTACCGGGAATGAGCTTCCTCGACCTAGATACAAGGCATTGGAAGCATCCTTATATTCGGCAGCAATTTTTTCGATATGATCATTTGCCGCCAATACGCTTTTCACCTTCTCAGGAATAGCTTCAAGTTCAGCCAATAAAATTCTAAACTGGGTCTCGCTAATGGTTCCTTTCTTCTTTGCCAATGACAAGGCCATGAGTGTAAGTACCGTCACCTGTGCGGTAAATGCTTTGGTGGATGCCACACCAATCTCTGGTCCGGCATGGGTGTAGGAACCTGCATCGGTAATGCGCGAAATCGATGAACCTACAACGTTGCAAATGCCAAGAATCGTCGCGCCTTTTGATTTCGCTAATTCGAGTGCTGCCAATGTGTCGGCTGTTTCTCCGGATTGTGAAATCGCAATGACCACGTCATTTTCGTTGATAATCGGATTGCGGTAACGGAACTCACTCGCATATTCAACCTCTACATTGATGCGTGCGAGGTCCTCGATGAGGTATTCACCCACCAAACCGGCATGCCATGATGTACCACATGCAACGATGATCAAGCGGTTGGCCTGAATCATTTTTTGCTCGTAATCACGAATCCCACCAAGTGAAACCCAACCTTCCTCAGCATTTAGTCGTCCACGGAAACAGTCATGAATGGAACGCGGTTGTTCATGGATTTCTTTGATCATGAAATGCTCGTATCCACCTTTTTCTAAGGCTTCAAGCTCCATTTCGAGCTGCTGGAAATAAGGTGTTTTCTCCTGGTCAGCAATGTTGTATAATTTCAATCCTTCTTCAAGGTCGATAATGGCAATTTCTTCGTCATCCAAATAGACAACTTTCTTTGTGTATTCTACAATGGGTGTGGCATCAGAAGCGAGGAAAAAATCTCCCTCTGCACCAATACCAATCACAAGCGGGCTACTTTTACGCGCTGCTACAATTCTGCTTGGGTAATCTTTCGACATCGCAACGATTGCGTAAGCACCAACAACATGAGATAAAGCAAGGCGCAGCGCCTCTCCAAACCACACATTTTCTTTTTTACCAATGTGATCTGTCAAATGCACCAACACCTCTGTATCGGTTTCGCTTTGAAAGACATATCCTTGTTTTATGAGCTCTTTTTTGAGGCTGTCGTAATTCTCAATAATCCCGTTGTGAATGAGTGCGATTGACCCATCCATCGACATGTGGGGATGCGCATTGACATCATTTGGTGCTCCATGTGTGGCCCAACGTGTATGCCCGATTCCCAAATGACCAAACAAATCTTTGTCCGCAGCAAAATCTTCGAGGTTGGAAACCTTTCCCTGACGCTTGTAGAGATTGATGCTGTTTTCAGCATCCAACAATGCGATTCCAGCACTATCGTAACCCCTATATTCCAAGCGTTTCAGTCCCTTCAATATGATGGGATAGGCTTGTTTTTTTCCGATGTATGCAACAATTCCACACATAAGTACTAGAATTCAGTGTAAGTAAGAACGACGCGTGGTCGCATTTTGTTGATGGTTTCTGGACCGTTGAAAATAATCCTGTCGGCAGAATTAATGAAAAATCGCGGTGAGAGAATCAATTCTGTCGTACTGATGTCACCAGCAACCAGTGCTTGTACGTAGTTGCGAATATCTACAGTAAATTGCTTCTTATAAAAGTCATATAAACCAAGAACACCGATACCACCTAAATCACCATCAACAAGGATGGAAACAGATAGATCGTCTCCGGGATAGTATTTGGCGCCCGTCTGATGTTGGATGGGTAGAATCAGTTCGGCATTGTGAATAATCGCTTTTTTCGGAATGTTTTTCAATCCAGGGATGTTCACAACCGCACGACTCTTGAAGGACTGTGCGTAAAATTCTTTTTGTCCAGAAATGGTATCATTAATCACATTTTGGACGGGCTTCCCAGAGTTGTCAATATCCACATGGTTGAAATCGGCACATTCGGAGTTGATCAAGAAATCAAAGGTTTTGTTGTCGTCACCTTTTGTGTAATAAATAGTCATTTTAGACAAAGGATCGTTTAAATCGAAGTAGAAAACGCCCCCTTTACCAGATGCTTGTGGCGGATTGTTTACACGGACTTTCAACCCTTTGAAATACTTCAAGAAATTATCATTCGATGCGAAATTTGATCCTCCTGTAACCGCCTCATAAAGGAATCGTTGCGCGAGAGATTTTTTTAAGCGAATCCGTAACTGTGTGTCCACTGTATCCGACCCGATCACTGTGATTCCATCCGGATTTGGAGTAATTGTTTCTGACCCCGGTTCAACAAGGTTTGTTGAATAAGTACTTAGCTGATCAACTGCATAATATATGGAGTCCTTGTAAAAGCTTTCAGAGATTTCGTACACCTCAATATTTTGTGCACTCAGCTCACCATAAAATCCTCGGTATTCAAGACCGAGTACAATGGAATCAATCGTGATGCTTGCCAAGTTTCCGAAGTTAGGATTCACACCTGACAATCGAAACTGGGTATAAAAACTTGCGTTTACAGTTCCAAAAGTTGGATCATTATAAGACCCGAGAACGGCATAAGCGGGATTATCGCTGATGATCGAATCTTCAACGTAAGTAAACGTTTGCAATTCAAAGGTGTCTATCTGTGAAGAGTTCAACAGACTATTTGGATCTATCGCATCTTTACCGAGACCATTCTCATTCTTTTTACATGCGGTAATAGCAAGTGCAGAAATCAGAATGATTGTTGCGCGTAGGATGAAACGTTGAAATGTAGCGTGGTACTTGACCATGTTAGTGTGTGGTACTTTCGTCAATTATTTTATCAAAAAACTCAGACAGCACTTTCACCTGTTGTTCTTCAGGAACGAAGCCTTGCTTTGGGCAAGTCGCTTGATCGAAGATGCTTTGCAATGCTGGAGAAAGAGTCTCACACGAAACATTTACTCCATCTGAAAATTGCACAGCCACTCGGGTGATGTTTGCAAAATCTGTTTCGGTAAGTTGGCTTGTCACCGTTTCACCGAAGCCATCAAATTTAAGTTTATCTGCAAAGCGTGGGTCCCAATTTTTGTTAAACCCATCGTCGTAAAGGCTATACACAACCTTGGTATTGGCGAAATGTGGGTCCTTGTTGTATAGTTGTTTAATGTACAAAGGCATCGGAGCGGTCATCCACCCATGGCAATGAATCACATCGGGTTGCCATCCAAGTTTTTTTACTGTTTCCAAGACACCACGACAGAAGAACATCGAACGTTCATCATTGTCGGTGTACAACTCTTCATTGTCATCTGCAATGGTGTTTTTACGTTTGAAAAACTCGTCGTTATCAATAAAATACACTTGCATTCGCGCTGCAGCGATTGACGCTACTTTGATAATCAATGGGTGGTCGGTGTCATCGATGATTAAATTCATGCCCGATAAACGAATCACCTCATGGAGCTGGTGACGTCGCTCATTGATGCTCCCAAATCGTGGAGTAAAAACTCTGATTTCTTTACCGGCCTCTTGGATTCCTTGCGGCAGTCTTCTGGCAGTCGATGAAATCTCAGATTTCGGTAGGAAGGGGAAGATTTCCTGTGATACAAATAGTATCTTCTTTTTCTCCATGCAAGGTCTAATTCGTAAAAACTTTACAAAAATATAGAAAAAAACGGGGACCTTGGTCAAAAACGGATAGATTTGTCGATTTGACACCAACTTGAAGGTATGGGAATGCCCACTGTTTACACCACTGCACATGTATTAAGTAGCGTTATTTCAACGGCGAAGGAATCGGGAACCGTTGGTTTTGTTCCAACAATGGGTGCCTTGCACGATGGCCATTTGTCTCTGGTAAAGAGGGCGTTGGAAGAAAACGCTTTGGTGGTAGTGAGTATTTTCGTGAACCCAACCCAATTTAACAACGCATCCGATTTAAGCAATTATCCTAGAACTTTAGAATCTGATCTTGAGCTACTCTCGATTTATGACCGCGTAATTGTATATGCACCAAATGTTGAGGATATTTACCCGCAACACGATTTTTTTGAACCTATTGACCTCGGCAACTTGGATACGCGTCTGGAAGGGGCCTTTCGTCCTGGGCATTTTCAAGGGGTAGTACATGTCGTACGTAACTTGTTTCACGTCGTACAGCCACATCGCGCCTATTTTGGCGAGAAGGATTTTCAGCAGTTGGCAGTTATTCGCCGGATGGTGAAACTATTGAACTTCAAGATTGAAATTGTTTCGTGTCCTACATACCGTTCCGAAAATGGTTTGGCCTTGAGCAGTCGCAACATGCGCTTGACGGACCAAGGGAGATTGGATGCCCTGATCATCAGTGCGACCTTAAACTACATGAAAAATCTGGGGCATGATCATACACCAAGTCAAGTGATGGAGTTAGGTATTGCCTATTTTTCTAAGGGGAATTTGACCTTGGAATACCTTGAAATAGTGGATGCAGATAGTTTAATGTTGCTGACTGATGAGTGGTCTGAGCATTCCATTTGCTGCATGGCTGCGTATGGTGAAGATGTGCGTCTCATCGACAATCTTGCGATGTGATGCGGCAAGTGCTTGGTGCATGATAAAATTCATTTAACTTTGCCCCAATTTCGAAAAAGAATGCTCATACACGTTGTAAAATCAAAGATCCACAGGGTAAAAGTTACGCAGGCTGACCTCAATTATATTGGAAGTGTTACCATTGATGAAGAATTAATGGATGCTGCGAACTTAATTGAAGGGGAGAAAGTTCAAATTGTCAATCTCAATAATGGCGAACGTCTTGAGACTTATGTGATCAAAGGAGCACGTCGTTCTGGTACAATTTGCCTCAATGGTCCTGCTGCCCGAAAAGTGGCAATGGGTGATATCGTGATCATCATTGGTTATGCACTCATGGATTTTGAAGAAGCAAAAAATTTCAAGCCATCTTTGGTTTTTCCTGACGAAGAAACCAACCAAATTCTATAAAATATGGGCAAGAAGGCCATATTGACTTTTGTTAAAACGGTCCTTCCGCTGCTGTTAGGGGTGTATTTGATTTGGATTTTCTTTTCCAATATGTCACCCGAATCCAAGACGCTTTTTTACAAGGCGATTCGAGAAGCCAATTATTTCTGGATCATTATTTCTTTGATGCTTGGGGTTGCCGCCTACTTTGCGCGTGCATGGCGATGGAAGTATGTCCTCGAGCCAATGGGTTACGAAACGAAATTCAGCAATCGTTACCATGCGGTGATGATTGGCTATCTCGTGAATATGACGATCCCTCGCGCGGGAGAAGCATCACGTTCCGCCATGCTTTATCGCTCCGACGGTGTTCCTTTCGCAAAATCCTTTGGAACAATTATCGCTGAACGTGCGGTTGACTTTGTGATGCTCTGTACCATCGCTTTTCTTACTGCTTTCCTAGCCTACGATGACTTTCTAGAAATTAAGAAGCAGATCATCGAATCTTTCGGTGGCGCGTCTTCTGAAAAAGGAGGATTCCCATGGAAAATGGTGATTTACGGTATTGTACTCGCAATCTGCGGTGTCTTCGCATATTTGGTATTCTTTAAACCGAAATTCCGAGCGAAACTCATGAATTTCATCAAAGAGGTCATCGCTGGTGTCTTCTCAATCTTTAAATCAAAATCACCACTAGGCTATATTGCATATACCCTATTTATCTGGGGCGCCTATGTCGCCATGTTTGCATTGCCTTTTCAATCGTTAGCGCAAACTTCAGGCATGCACATGCAAGGAATCATGCTCGGATTTATCGCTGGAGCTCTCGGGATTACATTTACTAATGGCGGAATCGGCACGTATCCATTATTAGTAGGATTGGTTGTTGCATTCTATATTGGTGATGATTATCCTGATGACGCGCAAGCGATTGGCAATGCCTTAGGAATGTTAATCTGGGTTTCACAAACCTTATTGATGATTTTATTGGGATTGATTTCATTGTTCTTATTGCCCAAAAACTACCAAACCGAAGATGAGCAGACTCCACGCGATTGAATCGAAAATTGTCACCCTTGAGGAGGCCAAACGTCGCATGGCAATGTGGCACATGAAAGGCAATAAAGTGGTATTTACCAATGGTTGCTTTGATATTCTACACAAAGGACATGTCACTTACCTGGCTAAATCAGTGGCTCTTGGTGATCAATTGGTGATTGGAATCAATTCTGATGCCTCAGTGAGACGCTTAGAAAAGGGGAGTGACCGACCAATTAACGCTGAAGAGGCAAGAGCCTTTGTATTGGCATCCCTTGGTGTTGTGGATATGGTCGTGGTTTTTGATGAGGATACTCCAGAATCGCTGATACATGCACTTGAACCTGATGTATTAGTGAAAGGTGCTGATTATGATCCTAATGAAACCAATCCAGCGGCAAAAACCTATATCGTAGGGTCAGATTTCGTTCGTAACAATGGAGGTGAGGTCTGTGTTGTTGACATCGTTGAAGGATTTTCAACCACCGGTATTGTCAATAAAATGAAGCAGGGATAAATCCTAACTCTTAGATTCTTGCTCTAAATCCACCACCATCGCCCATGTTGAAGCGAAGAAAAAGTTCAAATCCACCGCGTGATTTTGATACGGTTGTTAAGCTCGATACATTGATGTCATAGGCAAATCCTGCTGAGAATTGATCCCATTCGAACATAAATTTCCCAACAAGCGCATCTCTGAAGCGGTGAAACAAACCGAAATACAGGGCGGCAGGGCGCGTAAATCCGGTTGCTTTTGAACCTTCACTCAATAAGTACTTATAGTAAAGTCCGTAGAGAATTTCCATGGTCGATTTTTGCCGTTGAAAGTAAACCCCCGGTAGCAAAGAACCGCGTGAATTTTCAAGACCAATTTCTGCATTAACGAATGCCGACCAACGCATGTGAAGGTTTTCTGAATTTTTATCAATGAACGAATACCCTGGGCGATTTAAATGGTACACGGCGAATCCAGCATTTATTGCGCGCTGGTCGTTCTGCGTGATGTATCCTTGTTTCTCTTTGTAGGTGTAAACAACGCCAGTTCCCGCATCCAAATACATGAACGATGGTGAATTGAAGGTCTCTCCTGTCGCCAATGCGGCATTGTAACTTGTACCATCGTATTGAGTTCCCCAACGCCCTCCATTTGGATCAAGTGAGCGTTGACCAAAACCCGTGTACAATCCTAGTCCAATGGTACTTTTTCTATCGATAATGAGGTGATAGGCCAATGTAAGATTGACGCTTGTGGTTTTAACTTGCATTTCTCCCGCTTGATCGTTAAAGAAACTGAGTCCTGCAGCCATGATTCCTTTTTTTCTGCGCTTCTTTTCATTCAGTCGCGCATCAAAGGAAGCGGCAATGGTTTTGTACGGAACGGCCACTGAGTTCCACTGGCTGCGGTAATTCACGATTCCTTGCATGGGAGAATTGGCACCTGCCAATCCTGGATTCAAGGAAAGTGGTGAATATTCCATATGCGAAAAATGGACATCCTGAGCGATAGCACTTCCAAAACTGAAAGTAACAATGGCAAAAACGTGTTTAATGAATGTATTCATCGGTGTCAATATTATTGGTTAGCGTAATAAATTCAAATTCCCCGATTCCTCGATATAGGTACCATCCGTCAGTGTCACTCGGATCTTGTACGCATAAATGCCTGTATTCAGCTCTTTGCCTCGGAATGTGCCATCCCAACATTGCTGATCTACCTCTGTTGTTTCAAACACTTTTTCGCCCCAACGATCATACACAGCATAATTCAATGATGTAATGCAATTGCCATAAATACATAAGGTATTATTGGCTGCAGGACCGCTACTATTTGGTGAGAAAGCTGTTGGGATGTAAAGATCCCCGCATAATGTTTGAACATATACCGTTACGGTATCAACACCTGTACATCCTGATGGATCTATTCCTGTAACGATGTATGTGGTTGTTGTGCTCGGTGTTGCTATTGGTGTTGCGCAAGTTACACATGATAAGTTTGCAGCTGGAGTCCATGAATACGTAGTTGCTCCGGTGGCGTTTAATTGTACGGTTTCACCCTGTAATACAGTGGTAGGCGAGGCGCTCGCTACGACATTTAAATTGCCCAACAAGCCGAGTGGATAGGTTTCTGCAGCAGAACATCCATTGGCATCGGTTACTGTGACTGTGTAGGAAGTGTTGCCTACCAATCCTGAAATTGTTGCGCCACTCGCTGAATTCGACCATGAGTAGCTGTATGGTGCCGTTCCATTACTTGCCACGATACTTATTTGACCACTACCTTGATTCGCACAGTCATCATTGGTAATCGTTTCTGTAATCGCAATGGCATTTGGTGCCGTAATCGTTGCTGTTGCTGAGCTAATACATCCTGCTGCGTCTGTAACAGCCACGGTATATGATCCGGCTGTAAGTCCAGTAGCTGTAGCTCCTGATCCTCCCGATGGGGTCCACGCATAGGAGTAAGGTACACTTCCGCCTGATGCTGTAACTGTTGCCGAACCATTGTTGCCTCCGAAGCAGCTGACATTCGTTGAGTTCGAAATACTCACCGTTGGACCTCCCACATTCGTTACAACCACGTTTCCAGTGGCGGTGCATCCGTTTTGATCTTGAACATTCACCGCGTACACTCCCGCTGGGATGTTACTTGCGGTGAGTCCTGATCCCCCTGTTGGAAGCCAGTTATACGTGTACGTTCCGGTCCCACCGGTTACTGCGATTGTTGCAGATCCATTGCTGACCCCACAGTTCGCTGGTGTGATATTGCTTGTAGTTACCACGATGGCCGTTGGACTCGTGATAGTTACAGTTGTTGAATTGGTACATCCACCCGCATCAGAGACAGTAACTGTGTAGGTGTTTGGTGCCAAGGCTGTTTGTGTTGTCCCGCTCAATGCGCCCGGGGTCCAGGTGTAGGTCAAAGTTCCTGTTCCCCCGGTTCCAGCCACCGTTGCTGAACCATTACTCGCGCCAAAGCACGTGACATTTGATGAATTTACAAGCGAAATGCTTGGGCCGTTGTTTGTGTTTACGGTTGTATTGCCATTCGCTGTACATCCATTTGCATCCGTAACCACAACACTGTAGGTTCCAGCCGCTAGGTTAGAAATTGTAGCCCCTGAACCAGCATTCGGTGTCCAAGCATACGAATATGTCGTTGTCCCACCTGTTGCAGTGGCTGAAGCCGTTCCAGTGTTTCCACCACAAGACGTAGGTGTTGCAGCGACATTGACACTTAAAGCCGTCGCTGGTTGAGTGATGGTTACTGTGGTTGAACCAGGACAGTTGTTGGCATCAGTGACATTCACGGTGTAGCTTCCAGCGGTGAGGTTATTTTGCGTCGCACCAGAAAGTCCTCCTGGAGTCCATGTATAGGTGTAGTTGGCAGCTCCACCTGTTGCAGTTGCGGTCGCGGCGCCATTTGAACCAGCAAAGCAAGATACAGGAGTGGTGGTTGCACTTACGTTAATGGTTGGGCAAGGATTGGAGTTGCACGGAAGAATTCCAGCAGCACTAGTCAACACCAGTACTGTTCCATTGCCATCCGTGATTTGAACGGGATACGTGGTAATTGTTTGCGTAGCTCCTGTTCCGAATGCCGTCCATGTCGTTGTGGTATTTGTACATTGTGTGGGAGTACAACCGTTGTAAATGTTGAAAAATGGAATATATTGTGGTGTTCCACCACATGCGATACATTCTGCTGCATTCGCCGGAGTTGTTGTTGTCGTTGTTGTTGTCCCTTGACTCCACGTATAGGTTGGACTTCCGCCAGAAACGGTGAATTGACCATTGGTTTCCTGACATACCGTCAAGTTCGCACATGCATTCACGTTGATGGTTATTGTTTCTGAACCACATGCCAAGGTGTACGTGACGGT
>JBEIKR010000049.1:0-16617 GCA_040379705.1 Crocinitomicaceae bacterium | reverse complement strand
GGAAGCGAAAAAATTAAGGGAATCTTTGAAGCCTGGTGACAAAGTAGTTACAATCGGGGGGATCCATGGGAAAGTACTTGAAGTGTATGATTCAACGGTTTTGATTAATTCAGACGGCTCTAAAATTCGTTTGGAAAAATCGGCGATATCATCTTCGACAGAAGATAGATTAATGTCGTAAGATTTTTGGCGGAGCAAATGAAAATTCTCCGATTTCTTTCAATTTCATTTTTGTTTCTTGCTTGCCAAGATAATTCGACGTGTTCGGATTGCGGTAGCTGTGGAAAAAATTTGAACGTCAAAGTAGAAACCTTGGACGAGGCATTGGAAAGGGGGGGGGCAACTCCACAACCTAGTGATGATGTAAAAGAGTCAACAAAGAGGATTGAGGCGCAATATGGCGAGCAATGGGATTTTTGCGATTGTGTGAACAAGGGAGATTCTCTGAATAAAGCGATAGCGGCTGGGAAATTATCCGACGATGCCTTTGACCGATTGTCGAGACGTTTTGATGAAATAGAACGGAGATGCAAGGCATTCAAAATTGAAGATCCGAGCAGAACGCCTCAAGAACGAATCGCACATGAAAAAAGAGTGAAAGACTGTCTTGAAAACTATGCGGATAAATAGCTTGATTTAGGACTTGTTCTTTTATTTTTTTTAATTAGATTTACCAAATAAACTAAACTCATATTATGAAAAAAACGATCTTGGGTGCTGCAGCAGTTGTTATGTTGTTGGCAGCATCATGCGGTGGTAGCGAAGTATGCGACTGTGTTGAAATGCAAGTTTCTATGATGAAAGATGCGAAGGATGCGAAAATGGATCCAGCAAAAATGAAAGACATCGAAGCGAAGTACAAAGCAGACATGGAAAAGTGTGAGGCACTTGGAAAAGGAAAATCTGACGAGGAAAAGAAGAAAATGGAAGAGGAAATGAAGAAATGTGATTCATATCCTGAATTGGAAAAAATGTTCAAAGAAATGATGGGCGGAATGTAATTCCCTATCTTCTAAATATTTTAAAGCACTCACTTCGGTGGGTGCTTTTTTTTTGTTCAAATTTTAAGCATTATCCCAAAGCATTTGGTTCTGATTTCATTTCAAGGATCTGGTCAAAAAGTTGGGGGATGACGATTTGAGATACAGTACAGAGGAATTCACTAACGATTCGCTCCTCTATTTGATGATTGAATTCTTGTGTTTGTTCCGGATGTAATCAATCTACAGTTATGAAATAAATTGGGTTAGATTTCTTCCAATAAAGTTAAGTTTATGACTTAATTAAACGATTTGTAATTCACATTACAGTTTTCGATTCAAAAAATCTTAATTTTGTACTGTGAGGAAAAATAAAAAAAATATTGCCTTTGTCATTTTGATAGGCTTTTTATTAGCCATTACTCCTCGTTCATTCATGCATGATTGTCATGATCATGATTCGCAATTTAGTTTAGAAAAGTCCAACCATTGCATTGATCAAAAAGATTGTGATTTTTGTTCATATGACATTGGGGATATTTATTACGTAGGAGATTTTCAGTTTTTTTCTTGCAAAGCTATACCATACATTGTAAACGATGATTTAGTTGAAAATCGCGTTAATCGTTTTTCTCTTCCTCTTTTTTTTCGAGGTCCCCCCGTTTGTTGAATTAACCTTAGGCTATTACTAGCAATATTTTCAACAAACATTTAACACATGAAGACATTTTTAAGTGTTGTCTTCGTCTTATACACGGTCGCGATTTCCTTATCCCAAGGCTTTAATTTTCGTGTAGAGGACGAACAGACGCGCAAACCTATACCTTACGCCACGGTTTATTTCCTAGACTTGGATTATGGAATACTCTGTGATAGCCTCGGGAGAGTAACTTGTTCAGAGAATTTACCACTTACATTTAAGCTGAAAATCAGTGCGTTTGGTTACAGTACAACCTTGGTCACTGTGTCTAAATCAATATCGAACAACCAAGTTTTTTACCTAAAAGCCAATCATATCAACCTGGAAGAGGTAACTGTTTCAGGATCAAGAAGTGTATTGCAAAGAAATAATGTAATTCACATTGAATCCTTGAAGTTGCAAGAAATAAAATCTTTGCCAGGAACTCAGCTTTCTGATGTAATGACTCAGATGAAAGGAGTATATGCCACTTCGACTGGTCCAGGAATAAGTAAACCTGTCATTAGAGGGTTGCAGGGTATGCGGGTAATAACATTGTTGAATGGATTGAGAATTGAAAATCAACAATGGGGAGGTGATCATGGCTTGGGAATTAGCGATCTTGGTATTGGTGGAATAGAAGCGATCAAAGGTCCAGCCTCCTTATTGTATGGTGCAGATGCGATTGGTGGAGTACTGTATCTTTATGATGAAAGCTATCCGCTGCAAGGAAAATTCCAAACGGGCGCATGGACTAATGTGGAGTCTAATACCATTGGAATTACTTCTGGTTTCATGTATAGACATTCTTTTCAGAATAAGGGAATAGCAATTTACGCGAAAAGCAGCAATCACGCAGACTATAGCCTTCCGAATGGAAAGTTTGCAGAAAATTCCCGTTTTAAGGAACATGCAGTGAAGGCTTCGTTTCGTATGAATAAAAATAACTGGTCTACCCATGTGCGCTATGCTTTTTCTCTCTCGAGTGTTGGAATTCCAGGACATACGCATGATAGTATCATCGATTACACTGTTTTTCAAGTGACAGATCAATCACGCAGTGAACGTATTCCTGATCAAGAATTCAGCAATCATTTCCTTTCATGGGAGAATAAATGGCAATTTGATGCCATGCAATGGTATTTAATTACGGGGTTTACGAGTAGTGGGTTAACAGAATACGAGGAAAAGGTAACTATTCCTGGGATTGCCATGCGATTAAACAATGTTCCACATACCTTGAGCATGGAATACAAATTATCGAAACGCTTGAGTCTCAGTGCTGGCTTACAGGGAATGACGGTTCACAATAATAACTTGTCCATAGCCACAGAGCAACTTATGCCAGACGCTTGGTTTTTTGACGAGGGAGTTTTTGTTGTTTCTGATTACCGTTACGGCAAATGGAATGCGCAAGCTGGCGCTCGTTTTGATATTCGCAGGATAAAATCGACCGAAACATTTAAGGGAAAAGAGCCAATTCAACAAGATTATCAGAGTGTTAACTTTTCTTCTGGTGTAGTGAGGTCATCGGACAAAATTACGCTACGATTTAATGCAACAAGTGGCTTTCGTGCGCCACACATCACCGAATTATTGTCGGATGGCTTTCATCATGGTGCATTGAGGTATGAAATAGGGGACTTGAACTTGAGAAATGAGAAAGCTACACAATTCGATTTTAGTTTGGAGACCCATGGTGAGCACCTTCAGCTTGTAATAAATCCTTTTTATAATTTCATGCGAGATTTTATATCGATTAATCCCATAGATAGTCTTGTTTATGGATTGCCTGTATTCAAGTACACTCAATTCAATCGTGTGGATTTGTTTGGAGCAGATGTCGGATTTCATTATCATCCACATTTTGCACACCGGATTCATATGGATGCAAGCTTTTCGTACTTAAATTCAGAAAATTACGGTTCAGATCAATTGGCCTTGCAACCTCAAAACCGTATAAATACAGTGCTTAAACTGAGTCTTTTTAAATGGAAAAAATGGGATTTTGAAGATGTGGTCATGCAATATCAGTACTTTTTAAAACAACATCGCGTTGCCGTATTCGAGACACCCACACCAGCTTTTCAACTCTTCAATTGTGCAATCAATATTCGTTATGTAGGCATGCATCAGTGGAAGTTTCAATTAGGAGTTAAGAACATATTCAATGTGGAATATATAGATCACCTTTCAAGACTCAAGAACATTCAAATGCCCCAACCAGGCAGAAATATCTATGTTAAAATCAGTTATCAATTCAATAAATCATAATAAAATGAAAAAATCAATGTTTATCGCTGCGATGTTGCTGCTTATAGTCGGAACATCCGCATGTAAAAAGAACAAATGTGCCGAGTGTCATTACGAACAAGGGGCTACACAAGTGGAGATCGGAGAGTATTGTGGTGACGACCTCAAAAATATCGAAGCAAGTGGCTATATTGTAGATTCAACACTCTATGAAGTACATTGTGGAGAACACTAGAAACGAAAAGGGGCTGTCTCAAATGACAGCCCCTTTCTTATACACTCTATTGTGGTCTGAAGATCAATAATAGATGCGTCTTTGAACTTTTGTAATATGTTTTGCTAAGCGAATCACTTGCTTCGTGTATCCAAATTCGTTGTCATACCATGCGTAAAGGACAACATTCTTTCCGTCTTTAGAAACGATTGTTGCATGTGAGTCATATACTGAACAACAAGTGTTTCCGATGATATCGCTAGAAACCAACTCTGGATCGTAAGAGTAAAAGATTTGGTTTACAAGATCACCATTCAAGGCGGCTTCGCGAATGACCGCATTTACTTCATCAACTGAGGTTTCGTTTTTCAACTCTAAACTCAAAATCGCCAATGAACCATTTGGTGTAGGGACACGAACCGCATTGGCAGTCAATTTGTCTTTCAATTCAGGAATAACTTTCGTTACTGCATTACCCGCTCCCGTTGATGTAATTACCATATTGATCGCAGCTGAACGACCACGACGTGGCTTTTTGTGCATGTTGTCCAACAAGTTTTGGTCATTGGTATAGGCATGAACCGTTTCAATATGTCCTTTAACGACTTCAAACGTATCGTTTACCACTTTAAGAATAGGAGAAATCGCATTTGTTGTGCACGAAGCAGCAGAGTAAATGGTTTCATTCTCAATATCAAGTGTGCCTTGGTTGATTCCGTAAACGACATTCGGGATTTCTTTTCCTGGCGCTGTCAAAAGAACTTTTGAAACACCTTTAGCATTCAAGTGACGTGAAAGCGCTTCACGGTTTGTAAATACACCTGTATTGTCAATCACCAATGCATTATTGATTCCGTAGCTTGTATAATCGATATCCTCTGGATTCTTCGCATCGATCATTTTTACAATTTGACCATTGATGATGATCGCTTTATTTTCAAGATCTTCGGCAACCGTTCCTTTGAAAGCACCATGCACTGAATCGTTGCGAAGTAGGGAAGCGCGTTTAATGATATCCGCATCTGAAGATCCACGTGTTACGATGGCGCGCAGACGAAGTTGTTGTCCTTTACCCGCTTGTTTAATCAACTCACGCGCAGCCAAGCGGCCGATACGACCAAAACCATAAAGAACGACATCACGTGGTTCAATTTCATTTGAGCCACTTTGACCGAAGCCAGAAAGTTTGTTTGAAAGGAATTCTGCTTTTGAGGAAAAGTGCGCGTGCTCGGCCAACCATTGACTTGCCAGTTTTCCGATATCCAACTTCGCTGGAGCGAGGTCCATGTGAAGCATTTCTTCAGCGAGCTCGGAAGTTGTAAAGACATCGATAGGCTTGTTCACCACCTTGCGTGCATATTCGTGCAGATTCAAGATTTCAGAAATGGTAACATCCAAAAGGTGATTGCGGAATAAAACAAGTTCAATCCCCTTGTCATAAAGCAATTCACCTACCTTACTACCTAGTTTCACTGCCGCTCTCTCTCGTTCGATGTGTGACTTCAATTCTTTTTCATAGCCTACTGCTGCTTCCATTTGCTTGTTTGAAATTTATGGTTTATTGAAAATGATAAAAGCAAAAAAGGCTGCCCACTTTCGCAGGCAGCCTTTTGTCTTTATCCTAAATATGCTTTCAGTAATTTGTTTCTCGACGTATGTCGCAAACGACGTATTGCTTTTTCTTTGATTTGTCGAACACGCTCACGGGTGAGATTGAACTTCGCACCAATCTCTTCCAATGTAAGGCCGTGGTTCATTCCAATTCCGAAAAATAGTCGAATGATTTCACGTTCTTTGTCTGTAAGTGTACTAAGTGAACGTTCGATTTCTTTTTGAAGTGATTCCGCCATCAATGCGTGATCTGCTTTGGGAGAATCAGAGTTTGCCATTACATCCATCAAGGTACCTCCATCTTCTGAAGTAGAAAGTGGTGCATCCATAGAGACATGACGCCCCGAAACATTTAAACTTTCCTTGATTTTATCTTCAGGAACTTCTAAAGCCTCTGCCAACTCTTCTGCTGATGGAGGACGCTCGAACTCTTGCTCAAGACGAGAGAATGCTTTATTGATTTTGTTCAAAGATCCAACTTGGTTCAAAGGTAGACGAACAATACGTGCTTGTTCAGCCAATGCTTGAAGGATAGATTGACGAATCCACCATACAGCGTAAGAAATAAACTTAAATCCGCGTGTTTCATCAAACTTTTGAGCCGCCTTAATCAAACCAAGATTTCCTTCGTTGATCAAATCGGGTAGGGTAAGTCCTTGATTTTGGTATTGTTTCGCAACAGAAACTACGAATCTTAAATTTGCGCGTGTTAATTTCTCCAAAGCTTTTTGATCGCCTTGTTTAATTCTTCTCGCCAATTCAACCTCCTCTTCTGCAGTAATCAACTCCTCCTTACCAATATCTTGAAGATACTTGTCTAACGACTGACTTTCTCGATTGGTAATCGACTTCGTAATTTTTAATTGTCTCATCTATCTATCTCTGTTTTTTTTGACAGTCATGATAACGTCAAATAAAGCGCAAAGTTACGTTGAATTTGTTTGTCTTCCCAAATATTTCCTCGCATTTTTTGTTTCCAAAAACAAAAACCAAGAATTTACCTAAGACTACAACCCGAATCCAAAGTAATCGCGTTTGCCACTTTCTGACATTACCTCGAGAAGAACACCTCTGTTTTGACCGTTTAACTTGGCCGTGAGTTGCTCAACCGATTCTATTGCTTCATTATTAAGCTTCAAAATAATCATCCCAGGTTGTAAACCAATTGACTTTAATTTTCCAGCATTTAATGAAGTTATTTTTACACCATAGCTGATGTTCAATTCTTTCATCTCTTTCGATGTCAAGGTGCTAAACGTAGCTCCTAATGCGAAGTTTTTGGATATCTCTTCTTTCGATACAAGTTTTGTCTCTCCATCCGAATTGCGAAGTACAAGTTCCTTTATTTCTTCGTCACCATCTTTATTACGGATGGTAAGGCTTACTTTATCGCCAGGACGACGTTTTCCGATTTCTTCTTGAAGTTCAGCCACCGAATTCACTTCTTTTGATCCAATCTTAAGGATGACTTCACCGTCTTTCATCCCCGCTTTATCCGCACTTCCGTCTTCAACAACTTTCGAGACAAAAACTCCCTTGGTATTCGGTAACTTATTCTTTTCTTTTATATCTTGATTGATGTCTGCAATTTGAACACCAAGGTAGCCACGTTGAACAATCCCATAATCAATCAAATCCCGCATTACTTTTTGCACAAGATTTACAGGAACGGCAAATGAATATCCGGCATAACTGCCTGTTTGAGAGGCAATGGCTGTATTGATGCCTACGAGTTCACCGCGCGTATTAACCAATGCCCCACCACTATTGCCTGGATTTACAGCTGCATCTGTTTGGATGAACGATTCAATAGGAACAACATTTGGATTCGTGCGATCCGATAATAAGTTGATGTTACGTGCTTTCGCAGAGACAATACCAGCCGTAACTGTCGAAGTTAGATTAAACGGATTTCCTACGGCAAGCACCCATTCACCAATTCTTAGATCATCACTGTTCCCAAGTGAAATAGGCTGGAAATTATCTCCTTCAATTTTTAATACTGCAATGTCTGTGGATGGATCAGCCCCAATTAGTTTGGCGGTATACTTTGAGTTATCGTTTAATATTACCTCGATTTCATTCGCATTTTCGATTACGTGGTTGTTCGTAACAATATAGCCTTGTGAGGAAACGATTACTCCGGACCCTGAACCTGAACCGTATTGTTTGAATTCACGCCCTCCAGCTCCAGGACCATAAAAAAATTCCTGAAATGGATCGCGTTGAAACGTTGTCTGAACGACCTTTGTGGTAACGTGTACTACAGAATTGATTGTGTTTTCAGATGCGGTGGTTAGATCAACACCCATTCCCGAAGTGCCGTCAAAATTTACTGCACGCGCATTAATCCGGTTGCCATCAATTACTTCATCTGATAATAAGGCGTAGTCTGGTCCTGAAAACATTAAATACGCGCAAAAAGGGATCATTCCTCCCAACAAACCCAAGCCAATAATTTTGAAGTTGTTTTTCATTTTCTTTTTTATTTACGTGTTCAAACTGCAAGATTAACGATTGAAGGCTTTTTTTTGTTAATTGTCCCATGTTAAAGAATGTTAAGCTACCCAAGGAAGCATTTCATCGAAAACACGTAATTTCGTTCTGCATTCAAAAATATGAAAGTACTTTTTCACAAATACCAAGGAACAGGCAACGATTTTATCATGATTGATAATTTAAGCGGCGAATATTCATTTTTGGATGCAACGCATGTTCAACAGCTTTGTAATCGTCGATTCGGAATCGGAGCAGATGGATTAATTCTTGTCAATGCTCATTCCACACTTGATTTTGAAGCGGACTATTACAACTCAGATGGCTCAAAGAGTTTTTGTGGAAATGGTGCCCGTTGTGCTGTGCAGTTCTATGCGAGAAATCATTCAAATCAACGTGAATTCACATTTATGGCAATTGATGGAATTCATTCGGCTAGGATAATCCACAATGAAATATCTTTGGAAATGTCACCGGTACTATCGATTGAAAAGTACAACGATGATTTCGTGTTGAACACGGGATCACCACATTATGTGAAAAGTGTGGGTGATTTGCAACACTTAGAAGTGGTTCCTCTGGGTCGAGAAGTTCGGTATTCGGATGATTTCCGTGAAGTTGGAATCAATGTGAATTTTGTAAAACATATCTCATCGACGCACATTTCAATTCGCACGTATGAACGTGGTGTTGAAGACGAAACATTGTCTTGTGGAACAGGCGCTACAGCATGCGCACTGGTTGCGGGCCAGGCACTTTCTGTGGGAAATCATTCAATATGTGTGGACGTCCTTGGAGGAACACTTCAAATTGCCTTTTCGCGAAACGAAGACGGTAGTTATTCCAATGTCACCCTGCAAGGACCAGCGGCACTTGTTTATGTAGGAGAAATAAATGTCTAAGTTTACTTTTTCTGAAATAGTCGAACTGCCAACTGTTGATTCACTTCACGCTGGTTTTTTCTTGTGTGTCCTGCATGCGGATAAAATTCCACCGCATGTCGGGTGCATTATCGAAGGCCATTTTTACAGTATAAAAGTCAATGGAAAGGATGAAGCTGTCGATGTTAATGCGATATTGAAGGCGATCACAATAAAAAATGTTCCTACTTTATTTGTTGGTATAGATAGGGAGATATCGTCTGCCGCAGTTGAACACATTTATGGAAAGTATTCCTCGATCGAGGTAGGTCAAAACACCTGTCTTTCGCCTGTGATTGATCTTTTTGAATGCGCAGATCAGGTAAAGAAGTTGTCTGATTTACTCCGACATTTACAAGAACAATCACTTTTGAAGGAAGTTTTTAAATTACATTTGAAAGAAGATTACACGGCACTACCTTATTACTCAAATCAAGATATTGAAGAACGATTATTGAATTTAACCGATGTTAAGAGGAGATAAAATAATACTTCGTGCGGTGGAGCCATCGGATGCGACAACACTGATTCTTTGGGAAAATGATCCAGACAATTGGAAAGTCACAGATACAGAGGTGCCCTTCTCATTACAGGGTATCATGCAATTGATAGATCAACAGCAGCATATACGTTCTACTGGGCAATTGCGTTTTATGATTTGTGAGTTGAATTCTGGAAATTCTGTGGGTGCAATCGATTTGTACGATGCCGATTTTCGTCATGGCAATGCGTCTATTGGAATTTTAATCGGTGATATTGCCTCAAGAAAGAAAGGGTATGCCTTACAAGCATTGCAGCTTATGACTGAATACGCAGAGAAAATCTTAGACCTTTATAATGTTCAATGTTCTATACAAGCATCCAATGTGGAGAGCATTCAATTGTTCGAAAAGGCTGGATTCAGAAAAGTTGGTGTTCGAAAGGAATGGTTTCGAATGGATGGTAAACGTGAAGATGAAATTATTTATCAGTTATGTCTAAAAGGAGAGTTGTAATTATTGCAGTTGCCGCTGTGCTAATTATCGGAGGGCTTATCGCCATTCCAAAAATTGGATTATTCCTTAAAAGCAGAAAAGAATCTGTCAACGAAAAACAGGTGACTTTCTTCATAAAGGAGAAAACAACGTTGGAACAATTGGCTTCAGCGTTGAAAGAAGCTGGAATTATCGATGATCTTGATGCCTTTCAGGATGTTGCCGAATATAAGGGCTTGGATGCATCGAAAATTGCGTTGGGTAAATACATAATCGATCCAAAGACACAATACCGAAATCTATTAAATGGTTTTACGCTAAACGATGCTGGCAATGGAAATGCTGAAGTCGAGGTGGATGTCACCTTCAATAATTGTCGTGATATTCCACAAATTGCAGGGAAGGTAAGTAAAAGTATCATGCTTGATTCTACTGCACTCGTGAAGCTTTTAATGGATCAAAAGACACTTAACAAATATGGATTTACACCACAGCAATTGCCTGCTATGTTTATTCCGAACACCTACAAATTGTATTTCGATACAGATGAAGCTGCTTTTGTAGATCGCATGGCTTCTGAATTCAAAAAGTTCTGGACGGCAGAGCGCATGTTGAAGATGCAAAATATTGGTTTGAAAAGTCCTTCCGAAGTAGTGACGCTTGCAAGTGTGGTATATTCAGAACAATCGATTATTGCGGATGAATGGCCAGTAATTGCCGGGCTGTACTTAAACCGCATCGAACAAGGAATTTTATTGCAGTCAGATCCTACCTTCAAATTTTGTTGGGGGGATGAGCTAAATGGTGTACAACGATTGTTATATGTTCATCGTGATCGAGACTGTCCCTACAACACATATCTATACAAGGGATTGCCACCAGGACCAATTTGTGTTCCGCCAGCAGCTGCGGTTGACGCAGTGCTAAATCCAACAAAACATGAGTATATCTTTATGATGGCCAAGCCAGATTTTTCGAAGCGACATGATTTTGCAAAGGATTATGCCACGCATCAGCGGTATGCGAAGATTTACCAAAAGTGGTTGACAACATTAAATTAAAAATCAATGGGAACAAAGCGGCGTGATTTCATAAAATTAGGATTGGCAGGTGCGGCAATAAGCCTTGTTAAACCATCACAAGCATCAGAATTGATAGCTGTTGCCTTTGAGGATAAGGTGAAAGGGCCTATTGTAATATCGACTTGGAACCATGGCATAGCAGCAAATGCGGAAGCATGGAAAGTACTTATGAATGGTGGTTCAGCCTTGGATGCTGTTGAAAAAGGAGTGAGGGTTACCGAAAGCGATCTCACCAATCGAAGTGTTGGAATTGGCGGAATGCCTGATCGTGAAGGTCATGTTACGCTTGATGCCTGCATTATGGACCACGATTCTCGTTGTGGTGCAGTTGGGTTTTTGGAAGGAATTGCACATCCCATTTCTGTTGCGCGCGAAATTATGGAAACTACGCAACACGTCATGCTCGTGGGGGCAGGCGCAAAAAAGTTTGCCTTAGATCGCGGTTTTGCAACCATTAAAACACCGATTCCTGAAGTGAAAAAGGAATATGAAAAGTGGAAGAAGGAAAACAAAGATGTTTTCAAAAAGCCTGAAATCAATCACGAAAATCACGATACGATTGGCATGTTGGCCATGGATGCAAAAGGGAATCTAGCAGGTTCTTGCACAACAAGTGGCTGGGCTTTCAAGATGCATGGTCGCTTGGGAGATTCACCAATTATTGGTGCAGGACTTTTTGTTGACAATGAGGTTGGTGCCGCATGCGCATCTGGATTGGGTGAAGCAATCATTCGCATTGCTGGTAGTCATACTGTAGTGGAGTTGATGCGTCATGGTTATTCTCCAATGGAGGCGTGTAAAGAAGCGGTAAATCGAATCATTTCGAAACACAAGGATTTGACGAATCTTCAATGCTGCTTTTTGGCAATGGATAAAAATGGAAATGTGGGTTCATATTCCGTGTTTAGCGGATTTAATTATGCCTTAAAAACTGCCACAGACGAGAAAATGGTGGATGCACCTTTCAATAGAAATTGGGACTGATGAGGTCATTATTGGTAATCTTTGGAATCATAATGAATGTTGCAGCTTTTGCTCAATCATTGACATTGGAATGGAGTATTCTTCATCCCGTAAAAAAAACAAAAATCGCAGCTGGAACACATGGTTCAGTGCAAGAGAAGTTGATTGCGATTGGTGAATTACCTGATCCTTTTTATGGGGATAATGAGAAAGAATTCGGATGGGTTGAAAAGCACGATTGGGAGTTTCAAAGCTCATTCTCAGTGACTAAAGCCATGTTGACCAACGATTTCATTCAAATCACTTTTCCTGGAATCGATACCTATGCTAAAATATATCTCAACGATGTCCTTATATTAAGTGCTGAAAACGCATTTCGTCCCTATGGGATAGACATCAAACCGTATGTGAAATTTGGAGAGAATCAGCTTCGTGTTGTATTTACTCCTCCGGTACTTTATCACAAAGAGGCTTATTTGAAGGAAACGTATCATCTCCCTGCACCAAATGATCCAGATTCTATAGCGATTTCTCCGTATACCAGAAAACCTCAATATCAATTTGGATGGGATTGGGCATTGCGAATGAACACCATTGGATTTCTTAAGCCTGTCGAGATTGATGCATACAACAGTGCAAAAATTCTACAGACAAACATTCAAACGATAGCGGTTTCCGATTCGACTGCTGAATTGAATTTGGAAGTGTATCTTGAACATTCGGCAACAGAATCGGTAATCTGGCAAAGTAAACTTTTTGGAGACCTCATCATTCAAAAAGGAGAAAGCAAAGCCAGCAGAAAGGTAATGGTGCAAAACCCGAACCTGTGGTGGCCTCGAGGTCAGGGGGAACAAAATCTATATACCGACCAATGGAATTTGGTTCCACTTGTGCGGGATGAATATGTCGTTTATGATACAAAAGAGATTCGCTTCGGCATTCGAAAAGCGGAACTTGTCATGGAAAAGGACCAATGGGGAACTGGCTATTTGATTCAATTTAACGATAGACCAGTTTTCTGTAAAGGCGGAGATTATATCCCTCAGGATGTTTTCCCAGCGAGAGTGACCGACGATGATTTACGTCGAATGGTAGCAACCATGGCTGAAAGCAATTTCAATATGGTGCGTATTTGGGGTGGAGGGTATTATCCAGATGAAGCATTTTTTAATGCCTGTGATTCACTTGGAATCATGGTCTGGCAGGACTTTATGTTTGCCTGTGCCATGTATCCAGGTGATTCTTCTTTCTTGAAAAATGTCGCAGGTGAATTGGACTACCAAATCCCACGGATTTCTTCTCACCCTTCGTTGACCTTATTCAATGGAAATAATGAAGTAGATGTAGCATGGAAAAATTGGGGGTTTCAGGTGCGCTATCACATTTATGGTAAGGATGCGCGATACATTGAGGATTCCTATGATCGCTTATTTAAGAAACTTATTCCGGAGAAAATTACACAGTGGGCTGGATCTGCCTATGTACATACCTCTCCATTAAGCAATTGGGGGAAAGACGAGTACTACAACAGTGGATCACAACATTACTGGGGTGTGTGGCATGGAAAAGATCCAATGAGCAATTTTGCGACGAAAATCGGACGCTTTAACGCAGAGTTTGGATTCCAAAGTTTCCCTGAATTTTCAACATTATCGACGTTTGCACCCGAAAGCCAATGGGCCTTGGATTCAGCCGTGATGAAACACCACCAAAAAAGTTATGTCGGAAATGGAATGATTCTGAAACATGCCAAACTCATGTTCGGGCAACCAAAAAACTTCCGAGAGTTTGTGTATTATTCCCAGTTGACACAAGCAGAGGCAGTGGGTATGGCAGTGACAGGTCATCGTTTGGATGCACCAAGATGTATGGGAACCTTGTATTGGCAGTTGAATGATTGCTGGCCCGCGCCGACATGGTCAAGCATCGATCATTATTGGAATAAGAAAGCCCTACATTATAGAATTACACGAGATTATCAAGATATTGCTGTTTTGAGTGCTGTAAATGCCGAAGGTTTTGAAGCGTATCATTTGATTAACGATACACCACAGAAATTTTCATGCAAGGTTAAAATGATCGTGACAGATTTAACGGGTAAAACACTTTGCGAAAAAGAGTTCACACAGGAATTTGTCGGAGCAAAAAGTATTGTGCTTTCCACGCCATGTTTCAAAGGGGAATTGAAAACTAAGAATTGTGTGGTGCGTTTTGAATGGAATGATGCGCAAGGGAATAATCATACTCGAACGTTTTCTCGATTACCATCTAATCGCAATAAGGCAGATCGAAAAGAGATTAAACTTGAAATAGTATCAATAAATACGGAGAACAAAACAGCAGTTTTAAAAGTTGAGAACACGAAGTTTTTACATCGTTTTTGGTTGTATTCTACCAAGGCCGGTGTTCAATTTTCTGAAAATTTCATTGAATTACTTCCTGGCGAACATCTGATTGAAGTTCAGTTTGAGGAGTTGCCATTGCTCTCTGATTTTGATTTCATGTGGATGTAATTTTCTAGAAAGAAATTATTGATTTTCATTTGAAGTTATTACCATGGTAGTTAATTTTGTTGAATGAAAATCGAAGAGCGCGTTCAAGCCAATTTTTCCTCGGATCAACAAAAGGCAATCATTAACCTTCGTATAACATCCAACGTTATTGCCGCCTATCAACAGCAGTTCATGGATCGATTCGATTTGACTATGCCGCAATTCAATATCTTGCGCATATTACGCGGGGCAAAGGGTCCGATCAATGTGAATACGGTGAAGGATCGTATGATTGAACGTTCTCCAAACACTACGCGTTTGATGGACAAGCTCATTGATAAAGGCTTGATTGAACGTATTCGTTGTGAAGAAGATCGTCGTGTGGTGTATGTGAACATCAGTGACTTAGGTCAGGGTTTGTTAAGTCAAATTGATAAAACTCCGGACTTTTCGAATTTAACGCATCCTACGATTAGTGATGAAGATGCAACCCAATTGAGTGATTTATTGGATAAATTAAGAGAAACATACGAGCACATCGTTTAGTTAAGTTCAATAAAGACCGATAATCAGATTACCTTTGTTCTAAAATTCAAGTCAGCTACATGCGTCGAATCTCACTTATACTAGTTCTACTGTTTTGCTCTTTTGGGGTCAATGCTCAACCGGGCAAAAATCAAACTGGGGATGGTGTTTTTTCGGGACGTGTGGTCGATTTGGAAAGCAATGAGGCTATTGAGTTTGTTGTTGTTCGTCTATTCTCTGTAAAAGATTCAACTGTTATCGCAGGAATTTACACAGATGAGGAAGGAAAATTTATCTTGGAAAATCTTCCTTATGGGAATTTCTATGCCTTGTTTACGTTCACGGATTTCAAACCAGAACGTGTGGATGACATTAAATTGTCTTCAAACTTAAAAGTGGCTAATGCGGGAACGATAAAACTGAAATTGGAAGTTCAACAGTTAGGAGAGGTGAAGGCTTCGGCCAATCTTGATGTATTAAAAGCTGGAATTGATAAGAAAATTTATAATGTTGGTGAAGACTTATCGGTTCGAGGAGGCACGGCAAATGACGTTTTGAGTAATGTTCCTTCGGTTGAATTGGATCAAGAGGGTAGAGTGACCTTGCGTGGAGATGGTGCTGTTACAATTTTAATTGATGGCCGCCCGAGTGCTTTGTCTGGTGGAAATGGAAAGACATTACTGGATGCGTTGCCTGCAGGTTCAATTGAACGTATTGAGGTAGTGACAAATCCTTCAGCCAAATATGATCCAGACGGTACCTCTGGAATCATAAATATTGTCTTGAAAAAGAATAAACTAAAAGGATTCAATGGAATGATCAATGGATCAGTGGGTTCAGGTGATTTGACAGGAGGAAATGTTGCAGACGGTGGAGCATCCTTGAGTTACCGCAATGGTTTTTTTAATGTCTATGGAAGTTATTCAGGTCGATATATGTCAGGATACCGAAATAGTTACTCGTATTTGCGTCAAGTGGATGCCAACGATAGTGTTACCTCCATTCGTCAAGATCGTTTAGGTACAGATTTAAACTCAGGAAATACATTTCGCTTTGGTGCTGATTTCTATTTAAAAACACGTCATGTTCTCGGTTTTTCAGCGACAGGAAACGTCGGTCAGCGCAATCGAACAGGTGAACAGTGGAATTCGCGTTCTCAAGGAATTCTTGGTCAAACAGCGCTGTGGAAACGCTCGTCCGATGACCCGACTCAGCAGAACAATTACGATTTTAATCTGAATTACCGCTATGACTTAAAGGAAGATCGTGGGAATATTGTGGTGGATTTCAATCAGTCACTAGGAAAGGAAGACATTCAAGGGTACTATGGTCAAACGTATTTTGCTTCGGACTCCATTACGCCTGTGTTTACATCAACGCTGCAACAGCTATTTAACAAGGAAAAAAATAACATTAGCACTGGTCAAG
>JBEIKR010000048.1:0-17025 GCA_040379705.1 Crocinitomicaceae bacterium | reverse complement strand
AAAATAAATGAAAAGCGTCACGAAATTCACTTTTATCTGTAGAAGTATGAAAATTTTTTCAAACCTCGACTTTTGATAAGTCTTAGTCAAAGAAATTGAAGGTAAATAACTCGCGTTTAGGTATAAAAAAAAGCGCTGTAGTGCGCTCTTTTTCAGTTGGTTAATCGTTAACCTTGCTTTTTAGTTCATTCTTCAATCCGCTCCATTCCACAAGGTGCATTTTTACCACTCCCACGGGGATTTTTGCTTTAACCAAGATTGGAATTTTATTTGCATCGTTCGTTACCCAGAAATTCACGTCGTCTTCGCTCTTGAAATACCTACCCGTTTGCACCACTGGGACAAACTTATGGCAGTTGAATTTGCCTTTTCGTATGTGAATTTGTTCATCACCCACGTATTTTATTTTTAATGTATAAATCTCATCATCCATGAAACACTTGAATTCAAACGTTTTGCCTTTTTTCATGTCCTTGAAATTCAAAGTCCGGGCAAAATAAAAGGCGGACACCATGTCTTGAATGGCCATAGGCACCTTAAACTCCTTGCCTTTTCCGTTGTCGACTTTTGCTTTATCGTGCTTGAAGGCATAATCTTGGTTGACTTTGTAGCCACCTTCATCCACTCGGCGAACGAAGAACCATGGGAAGATTCCTTTTTTGTCGATGTAGGACTCGTAGGTGTCTTCCACTTTAAAGAAGGCATTGAAGCCCCCTAGCGTTTTTCCTGTTCCCACGGCATGGATTAGATCGCGGTTCTGGCCTTTCTTGGTGGTTGATTTCACTTCGAGCACCGCTTCACCCGCATCGACGAAGCCATAAGTCACGCGGTAGCGCAATTTTTCACCGACCTGAAATGCGCCATTGGTAACGGAAGGATATGTTACTTCAGTACTGCTTGTCATCATGGAGGTCATTGCCACCAAAACAACGGGATACATCCACTTTTTCATGATACATCATTTTATGTTGGCCGAGGGATTTGCAAAGCATGTGCCATTCTCAGTTACGAATTACTAATTCAAAATTTGATTGCTACGCAAATTTGATCCCAAAGGGAATTGAGAATTTGATTGCTTCGCAAATTTCTATACGTGCAACTTCGAGTGAAGATTTGTCTTAAAATCTAAAAGTCCTTTGGCTTTCAATTACGAATGACAAATTACGATTTAAAAGCTTCGAAGTACGGTCAAGTCTTAACATCTTAAAATCTTGATGTCTTGACATCTTTAAGTCCTCTGTCCTCCGAAGCTCAAAGAGCGAAGTAGTGCCTTTGTCTTTTAGCGATACGTTTTTTTGGAGCATGGAACATAGAACATTGATCAATCCATATTCTATCAGCGTAGCGGTCTATGCTCCAACAGCGTAGCGGTCCTTATATCTTTAATTCCGCATTAGGGATTGCAGCGGAAATCCTTTTTTGAATAAAAAAGATTGAAGCGTAAAGCCCGACCCCAAAGGGGGAATGCCCAAAAACCAATAAAAACTTACGTTCTCTTGTTTCTAGAGGACCATGTTCACGATGCGACCGTGCACCACGATGACTTTTTTCGGTGCGTTGCCATCAAGCCACTTGGTGGTTTCGGGCATTGCCATGACGTGGTTTTCGACTTCTTTTGCCGTTAAATCGAGAGAGAGATCTACCTTGAAGCGCATCTTTCCATTGAATGAAACAGGATAAGAGAAACTCGATTCTACCAAAAAGGCCTCGTTGAATACCGGGAATGGTTGCGTGCCAACTGTACCTGGCGCATTGCCCAAAATCGCCCACAATTCTTCGGAAATATGGGGAGCATAGGGTGAAAGAAGGATGCTCAACTCGTTCAAGATTTGTGCGTTGTGGCACTTTTGTTCAGTAAGCTCGTTGACACAAATCATGAAATTCGAAACGCCTGTATTGAAGGAGAATCGGTCGAGGTCGTCGGAGATTTTCTTGATGGTGCGGTGCAGGGTTTTTAAGGACTCTGGATTTGGTGCATCATTGGTCACCAAGAGGTTTCCATTTTGGTCGTAGAACAAGCGCCACAATTTGCGCAAGAAGTTGTACACGCCATTGATTCCTTTGGTATCCCACGGCTTGCTTTGTTCGAGTGGACCGAGGAACATTTCGTACATGCGCAGGGTGTCGGCACCGAATTTATCGACCAACTCATCTGGCGTTTGTACGTTGTATTTCGACTTCGACATTTTTTCGACTTCGTGACCACAGAGGTAGCTTCCATCCGCTTCGCAGATAAATTCTGCATGGGCAAATTCCGCTCGCCATGCTTTGAATCCGTCGATATCGAGTTTGTCGTTGTCTACTAATGAAATATCGACGTGCAAGGGCGTCACTTCATATTGATCTTTGAGTGAAGCAGATACGAAGGTATTGGAATGACTCACACGGTACACAAAAGAGCTTCGTCCGAGGATCATTCCTTGGTTGATCATCTTACGGAAAGGCTCATCGAAAGGAATGTAGCCCTGGTCGTAAAGGAATTTTGTCCAAAAACGGGAATAGAGCAAGTGTCCTGTTGCGTGCTCTGAACCACCGATATAAAGGTCCACTTCGCGCCAGTACTCGAGCTTGTCTTTGCCGGCAAATTCTTGGGTGTTGTTGGGATCCATGTAGCGCAAGAAGTACCAAGAGCTTCCTGCCCACCCTGGCATAGTGTTGTGTTCCATGCGGTCGCCTGCAAACCATTTCCATGCGCTGCGTTCGGCACGTGCGAGTGGTGGTTCGCCATCTTCGGTCGGAAGGTATTTGTCCACTTCAGGCAATTCGATCGGCAAGAACGCATCGTCTACCAGTTGAGGAAGTTCGTTTTCGTAGTACACTGGGAACGGTTCTCCCCAGTAGCGCTGACGGGAAAATACGGCATCGCGCAGGCGGAAGTTCACTCGACCTTTACCAATGCCACGTGCTTCAATTTCTTCGATCGCCTTTTTGATAGCTACCTTTGCAGGCAAGCCATTGAGAAATTCAGAATGCGCAATGACTGCATCTTTTTCTGTGTAAGCCTCAACCGAAATATCGACATCGGCGAAAATATTGATGATCTCCAGGTTGAAATGCTTTGCAAAGTCGTAGTCGCGTTGATCGCCACATGGTACCGCCATAACGGCGCCTGTGCCATAGGAGGCGAGGACATAGTCACCCATCCAGATTTGCACTTGTGAGCCATTGAAGGGATGCACCGCGTACGCCCCTGTGAATTGTCCTGTGATATTTTTTACGTTGGATTGACGATCGCGCTCCGTCTTCAATGCCGCTGACTTTTTATAGTCTTCGACCCCTTGCTTGAATTCGTCCGTTGTAATTTGATCTACGAGTGGATGTTCTGGGGCAAGCACCATAAATGATACGCCATAGATTGTGTCGGGACGTGTGGTAAAGACCTCGATTTCTTCGTCGTGACCTTGAACCTTGAATCGCACAGCAGCCCCTTCAGAGCGCCCGATCCAGTTGCGTTGCATGTCCTTGATGGAATCGGTCCAATCTACAGTATCCAATCCTGTGAGCAAACGATCGGCGTATGCCTTGATCCGCATGGACCATTGGCGCATGAGTTTTTGTTCTACCGGATGTCCACCGCGTTCGGAAACTCCATTGACCACCTCATCGTTGGCAAGCACAGTTCCTAGTGCAGGACACCAATTCACCCAGCTATCTGCCAAAAATGCCAAGCGGTATTCTTGAAGGATGGCTTCTTTTTGCTGTGGATTGAATGCGTTCCATTCTGCTGCAGAAAAAATTGTTTCGCAATCCGTGCAGGCAGAGACACCTGCATTTCCGTTTGCTTCAAACTGTTGAATGAGACCGCTTATGCGTTCCGCTTTCTTCGTGGTGTTGTCGTAGTAGCAATCAAACAACTGCTTGAAAATCCACTGCGTCCACTTGTAATAATTGGGCGATGACGTGCGCACCTCACGGCTCCAGTCATAACAGAAGCCAAGCTTGTCAAGTTGCTCACGGTAGCGTGCAATATTTTGTTCGGTGGTAATTGCTGGGTGTTGGCCTGTTTGAATGGCATATTGTTCAGCAGGCAATCCAAATGAATCGTAGCCCATGGGATGCAGAACATTGTAGCCGCTTAGGCGCTTGTATCGGGCATAGATATCCGAAGCGATGTATCCGAGTGGGTGTCCCACATGAAGACCAGCACCTGAAGGATATGGAAACATGTCGAGAACGTAGAATTTTGGACGACTTGGGTCTTCGGTCACACGGTATGTTTCGTGTGCTGCCCAAAAACTCCTCCACTTTGCTTCTATTTCTCTAAAATTGTATTCCATACTTCCTAAATTGCTGACAAAGGGTCAAAGATACAGATTGGATCGCGAATTCAGCCGTTCGCAAGGTGTCAAATTACATGAAAACACCTATTTTCGCTTTACCATGCGTGCACGATTCACCCCTGCTTTGATCATCCTCTTTAGTTTCATCCAATTCTTGGGTGTGGCACAAAGCACCTCGACCGAAAGCCGTCTAAGAAACGACATACGCAAAGAAAAGAATGGCGAAGAACAATTCATGAAGATTATTGAGTTGGGGAACTTCTACAAGACCCACAACTTGAAGCGTGCCGATTCCATTCGAGGGGTCTTGACTACGCGAAGCAGCAAGATGAAGGAAACATTTCGAATTCGCGCACTTCTTTTTTCAGCAGAGGTGAATGAGCTTCATGGCAATCAGGATGCCTACTACCGCGATGTATTGGCGTGTTTACCTTACTTAAGCACCGAACAACCCGTCGATATTGGATTCATGATCAACCGACAGTTGGGTTATTATTATTGTTCCACCTTGAATTTCAAGAAGGCCGATCAGTACTTGCGGGCAGCAGAAACGATTGTTCGATCGGCGAGAAAATACGGCGATGTAGCAATTACGAACACCTATTTGGCATTGAACTTCATGTATCAAAACCAGAAAGATTCCGCCATTTTTTACACCAACAAAGCCATTCAGTTTGCGCGACGAACCTCCGATAAGCAAGCTTTAACCATGTGTTTCAATACCCAAGCACGTATTTACGATTACTTTGGTCAGGTCGAATTAAGTGTAGCCAAGAACATCAATGCCTTGCAGCTCGCCACGGAGATGAACAATAGTTACATGTTGGCGAAAATTCACCTGGAAATAGGTCATTCTCAGCGAATGATTCTCGATCTTACCAAGGCGGAGAATTCCTTCAAATTGTCTTACGACTTTGCCAAGTCCATTGTGGACAGAAGGCAGATGGGGTTGGCTTTGTCCAACTTGGGAACGGTTTACTTCGACCGCAGGGACTACGCGAAGGCGATCAAAACCACTGAAGATGCCATTGCGATTTTGTCGAACCTAGAAGACTTAAACGGTCTTGGTGAAGCGCACGACAACTTGGGAGTCATTCACCGAGAGCGAAAAGAATACACCTTGGCAGCAACCAACTTCAACAAAGCATTGGTGTACTACGAATCGACAGGAAACAAGGAGAAGATTGCAGGAGTTTACCACAACGTGGGGACGGTTTTCCAAAAGCAAAAGAAGTACAAAAACGCCCTCATCTATTTGGAGCGGTCCATTGCCATCCGTGAGCAATTTGGTTCAAAAAATCAGATTTATCACACCTACAGAATACTCTCCGATGTTTACGGAGATATCGGCAGAACAAAGGAGGCGATGCGCTACCTTCAACGCTATGTCAATTACGTAGACAGCAACTCCACCTTACAGGCGGCGACAAAAATTGCCGAGTTGAGTGAGCAGTACCGCATGGAGCAAAGAGAACGTTTGATTGTATCTCAGCGTGACTCCTTGGAAAAGCAGCAGCAAGATCGCGCCTTAACAGCTACGAAACTGGAAAATAGTCAGCTGAAAAACAACTTCCAGACCTACATCATCATTGGATTTATCATCATCATCACCTTGGCAGGGATTATTGGGTTTTACCGCTGGAACCAAACGAAAATCAAGCAGCAGCAGCGCGAAGCGGAGATGTCACAGACCTTGTTGCGCACCCAGATGAATCCGCACTTTATTTTCAATGCCATGTCGGTTATCCAAAGCTACATCTATGAAAATGACACTCGAAACTCGACGAAGTTCCTGGTGAACTTTTCACGACTTATGCGTTTGATACTTGAAAATTCTCCGAAGGAGTTTATTCCGATTCAGACCGAGGAAGAAATTTTGCAGAAGTACCTAGAAACACAAAAGTTACGCTTCGAGGACCGCTTTGAATTTGAGATCAATGTTTCACCAGAGATTGTCACTGAACATGCGATGATTCCGCCGATGATTACGCAACCCTTCATTGAAAATGCCATTGAGCATGGCCAGCTGCATACCATTGAGGGTGGATTTATTCATGTCACGATGTTGAAGCAAGATGGAATGTTGCAGATCACGATAGAAGACAATGGCATTGGCCGCAAGGGCTCAGAACAGAACAAGAAAAGTTCGACACACCGAAGCTTGGCGATGCAGATTACGAGCGATAGAATTGATAATTTGAATAAGAAATATAAGACGGATGGGAAGTTGGTGGTAGAAGATTTTAATAAAAAATTGGAAACCGGCACAAAAGTTTTAATTTCGCTACCATACAAGGAGGAAACTCCTTTAACTACTGCACTATGATAAAGGCACTTATCATTGATGACGAGAATCGGACACGTGATCTGATTTCAAAAATGATTAATTCATTTGACCTTGGTATTGAGGCTATTCCTGCAGGAGAAAATGTGCAGTCAGGCATTCAAGCCATTCTCGATTATAAGCCGGACATTGTCTTTTTAGATATCCAGATGCCTGATGGAACAGGATTCGATGTATTAAAAGCCATTCCTGACAAAACATTTGAAGTCATTTTCATCACTGCCCACGAAGAGTTTGCAATTAAAGCGATCAAGTTTAGCGCCTTGGATTACCTTCTGAAGCCTGTTGATCCGAGTGAGTTGCAAGCAGCTGTAGAGAAGGCCATCAAAGCCATCCACGAAAAAAAGGAAGACGCTCAATTTGATGCCCTTCAGAACAACATCCAACCGAATCAAAAACGCCGTTTGGTACTGAAAACACAAGAAAGCGTCTTTGTGATAGGTTTGGATGAGATTATACGCTGTGAGGCCGATAGGAATTACACCTCATTCTTTTTAAAGGGTGGAAAGAAAATCTTAGTATCTAAAACCCTGAAAGAATACGAAACGATGTTGACTGGACATAATTTTCTTCGGGTACAGCAATCGCATTTGATCAACCTGGATTATGTCGATCGTTACGACAAGGGAAATGGCGGGTCTGTGGTCATGAAAGACGGGTCAGAAGTTCCACTTTCACCGGCCAAAAGAGACATCTTCTTCGAAATTCTCGAGAAATTATAAGCCGATTTTCATTCAAAAGTGTTATTTGCTCATTTGCATAGGCGCGATATTCATTTGAGGGAAAGGATTCAGAAATCAATCTTAAGTTTACTATGGAAATAAGAGAGAGTTTCGAATAACTTCTTTAGGTTTTTCAGAAGGACGGATCGCTGCTTGGAGAGGCAGTTATCATTTTCTGGTTTGATAAAGAGTAAACAGTTCTTTTTTCCTTACTTCTGGGAAGTAAGCTTTGAGAAGTTATTCGAACAATTTTTTGGTTTTAGCCTTTGTTTTGGTTTTACTACTTCCAAAACAGTTGGAAACACACTAACTTACTACTAACGAAAGAAAAAGGATCAGCCACAGGTTGGTCCTTTTTTTTGTGGGTTTGGTGCAGATGTGAATATATCATACCCTAATGAAATGGATACTAACCGTTGATTTTGTAAATCACAGGTCTAGATGGTGCAGCATCATTCTCAAAAGGTGCCAATTGCATTTCAAGCATATACAGGCCATCATCCACCGTATCGGGAACAAAAATCAATTCCGTAATGGTCCGTTCGTGGTTGGGTGCTTCTGGAACATTCCAAAACGCATGGTGAAAAGCGAGCGCTCCACCATCCAATTCGCGGTCGACTGAGGGTTGATCGATGAGTAAGTGGCGAATGCCGAGTGCATTGATTTTCTCAATGCATCTCACATCCAAATAAGGTGGATTGCTATCGGAATGATTCATGTGCAACTTATCGTTCGTATTTGGGAGCGTACGAATGATCAACGATTCAACATCTGCATGCCAGATAATCTGATCAAAATGATCTGGAAAGATCACATGGTCGATCTTGCCGTCATGAGCTACAACCTCCCGAGGAGAAAAGGTAACGACCTGAGCAAAAGAGAAAAAATCGCGCACTACTTCGTTTACTGAAAACACCTCATCCGTGATGTGTCCCAAGCACTCTGTGTGCGTCATGTGACCATGAGGATTGAAAGAGATATCCCGAAAATTCACGCTCCCACCCTCGCGGATAGACCCTACCCAACCATTTGCACGCACTGGCTCCATGGTCGGTGGCTCCACATACCACGCACGAATATTCTCACTCCCGTTTTTTAGGGAAATCGATAAATCAATGGGTGATTTAGTGTCAATAAAACGGGCAGAATCGATGAATAATCGCATGTTTTTCTTTCGAAGATACTGCAATGTGATGACACAACTATCCAGTGAGAAAAAAAATTGTTTAAAATATATCTACCATGGTATATTTTTATACTTTTACCAAAAATTAAAGATTTATGAAAGCAATTAATGTATTGGCAGGATTATCATTGGTAGTTGCATTGGCTTCTTGTGGTAACACAGAAGAGAAAGCAGAAAAAGTAACATTTAACCTTGATGCAAAAGCATCGACTCTTGGTTGGAAAGGAAGCAAGGACGCAAATTACTTCCACACAGGTGTTGTTAAAATCACAAAAGGGTCAATTGACATGGAAGGTGAAGAGATCGTTGGTGGAATATTCACTATCGATATGAACACGATTGAATGTATTGACGAAATGCTGCCAGACGACAAAAAAGCAATGTTGAACGGTCACTTGAAAGATACAGCATTCTTCTTCATCGCAGAGAATCCTGAAATCACGGTTACAGTGAAGGATTATAAAGACAACAAATTGAATGTTGTGATTAACGTTTTAGGACTTGACATCAAGCAAGCGATTCCGGTAAAGGTTACTGCTACAGAGAAAGATGTAAAGATCAAAGGAGATTTCGGTGTTGATGTTTCAGCGTTGAAAATGGTTGGTATGATGCCTGACCCAACATCTGGAGAAAAAATTAATTCAGTGATTGACTTCCAATTGGATGTTACCTTGAAAAAATAATTTAGGCCACACGATAAGGAGAGGATGGGCTTTGCTCATCCTTTTTTTATTTACTTTCGGCCCATGAAGTACACGGCAGTAATCTTTGACTTGGGTGGAGTGATTATTCACATCGATTATAAAGCCACTATTCGTGCTTTTGAAGACCTTGGCCACAGTGATTTTCACAATGTGTATTCACAAGCACAACAAGCTGGTTTATTTGACGATTTAGAAACTGGTAAAATTTCTGGACAGCGATTCGTCAATGAACTATTGCCTTACTTGAAGGTGGGTACTTCACCAAATAAAGTTGTGGCTGCATGGAATGCAATGATTGGATCGGTGCCAAAGGAACGTCTTTCGCTCCTTCAAAAAGTCCGCGAAAAATATCCTATCTATTTATTAAGCAATACCAATGAGCTTCACATGCATGCCGTTCATCGTTCTTGGAATGCGGCTAGTGAAAAACCAATGAGCGATTATTTCAATCATATCTATCTTTCTCATGAAATCGGAATGCGAAAACCGAATGTGGACATCTTCGAATATGTTTGCCGTCAAAATAACTTAAATCCTAGTGAAACGCTCTTCATTGATGATTCTATCCAACACATTGAGGGTGCAAAAGCATCAGGATTGCAGACGGTTCATTTGACCGACTTTGAACTATTGGATCAAATTTTCTCTTGACAAAGTTCAATGAGTACACCTTCAGTTGAGTTTGGATGAAGAAAGGCGATGCGTTTATTGTCGGCACCATCTTTAGGTGTTTGATGGATCAATTGAAATCCTTCTGAGGTTAAACGAACTAATTCTGCATCAATATCTTCCACTTCGAAAGCAATGTGATGTATGCCTCTTCCCTTCTTCTCGAGAAAGCGCGCAATAGGAGATTCCGGATTCGTAGCCTCGAGCAATTCAATCTTTGATTCACCAATCTTAAGGAATGCAGTTCGCACACCCTCTGAAGCAACTTCTTCGGTTTTGTAGCACGACGTGCCGAGCAGTGTTTCAAAGGTTTTTACTGTTTCATCGATACTGCTTACAGCAATTCCAAGGTGTTCAATCTTCTTCAGCATATTTTAGTTCTTAATGAACTTTTCATTCACATTGTCAAAATTGATGTAGTAGGCACCAGGCAGCAGGTTTTGGCAATTCACTGAAGCACCGACCCCTTTTTTAACGATGTTCCCATAGGCATCAAAAATCTCAAAACGTGTCTCAGAGGGTTTTCCTTTCGACGAAAAGTAAATCATATCCTTCACCTTTGCGGGACTTTTTACCACTTGAGCAACATTGGATTGAAACGTCACTTGTTTTGATTCACGCTTCGAACCTGAATGATCCACTTGAACGACACGAATGGTATTTTGTCCTGAATGAGGTGAAACCATAAATTCATAGGCATTTGCCCCACTCGATCCTTTGCCATCAACCTCACCAATCGTCACCCATTTATCCCAACGGTATTGTTCAATTTGAAAAGGCAATTTCCCTTGTTCGCTTGTTGTTTTCCACGTTAATTTTCCGGCTGATGTCACATTGATGGCAGTCACAACAAAGGTGCTCCGAGGCAAAAGTACTTCGGGATTTAGAATTTTTGGTGTACACCCATCGTTGTGGTTAATGACGATGAAAACGGGTTCTCCGATGGCGATGTTAAAATTGGCGAAATCAATCTCAAAGGCTCCCATATTCGTGCCACCAGGCATCACATCACCGTTCACTGTCACCTTTGTAGCACAGTAACCAAAGCCATCGTCGGCCATTGGATTTTGGATGTATAGATTTTTTCCTTGATACGTACCTTCCACTGAAAGTGCGGCAGAATAGGCAGCATTTGCTGAAAAAAGGAGAAGTACAAAAAGCAGTTGTTTCATTTGAAAATAGTGCAGGAAACTTTGATTCCAACAGGTACGAATGTAAGCCCATTTTTCCGTTTTCCCAAATCGACAGTACGTGAATTGATGTGATCTTCCTTTGTCATCGAATAACTTTTCAAAAATTCCATCTTCAAAAGTTATCGCATATTTCGTTCAACAAACATCTAAAAAGGTGTACTATTGCTTTGCTAAACGCTACTTAAACGAAAGAAATGGAGCAAATAAATTCTATTTCTTCCCACACTGAACTAAACATCACTACATGAAAACAATTTTTACTTTACTTTTCTTGCTTGGAATTTCGGCAGGTGCATTTGCCCAACCAACCCAAACGGTCCGTGGAAAGGTCTTAGATAGTGAAACGAATTTTCCGCTTGTTGGCGCAAAAGTGGAGATCCTATCTGTGGATTCGGTCATGTTGAGCCGTGGATTGACGAACATAGATGGTGAATTCACCTTATTAAAAGTTCCTGTTGGCAAGCACCAAGTGCGGATCTCGTTGATGACGTATGATACCAAAACACAAACGGTTGAGGTGAATTCCGGAAAAGAAGCAGTATTAAACATCTTGCTTTCAGAGAGTTTTCAAGAGCAAGCTGAAGTAACTGTTGTGGGACGTAAAAAAGGTGAAGTCATCAATGAGTTGGCAGTTATTTCAGCGCAACAGTTCAGTGTAGAAGAGACGAACCGTTATCCAGGTTCACGCATGGATCCCGCGCGTATGGCATCCAACTTTGCAGGTGTTCAGGGAGCTGATGACAGCCGAAATGACATCATTGTCCGTGGTAACTCACCGCTAGGGATTATTTATCGTGTAGAAGGTATTGATATTCCCAACCCGTCGCACTTTGCCATTTCAGGGAGTACGGGAGGTCCGGTTTCTATTTTGAACAACAAGATTCTTGGTAATTCCGACTTTTTCATGAGTGCCTTTCCTGCAGAATATGGGAACAGCACATCAGGAGTTTTCGACTTAAAACTGCGCAACGGAAATGATTCACGCACAGAGTTCACAGGGCAGTTTGGTTTCTTGGGAACAGAACTTGTGGCTGAAGGACCATTGAGTAAAAAGAGTCGTGCGAGTTTCTTGGTGATGGGTCGCTACTCTACCTTATCGCTTTTTCAAACCTTGGGAATTCAGATTGGAACAGATGCCATTCCTGTATATGGAGACGGTGCTTTCAAGTTCAATTTCCCTCTAAAATCAGGTGGACACCTCTCCTTGTGGGGAATGGGTGGAAAGAGCAATATCTCCATCAAAATTTCTGAGCAAACGGCCTATTCATCGGAGTTCTATGGCGAGGGTGACCGCGACCAGTATTTCGGTACAAGCATGTATGTTTCTGGTGTAACCTATAAAAAGCCAATCAGCGAAAAAACATTCCTTCAGTCAACCATCGCTATTTCGCTTGAAGAACAACATGCCAATCACAACTATTTGCAACGCAGTTTAAACATCAACGGGGGTGATACAACCATTCAGGTTGACACCTTGTATCCACTTTTTGGGTATCAATTTAAGATTGGTAAATTGTCCGGATATACCTCAATCACACACAAATTCAGTAAAAAACACCTCATCAAAGCGGGGATTAATTTTGACATCCTTTCAATGAATCAAATTGATTCCGTTTTGGTTGACATCGATGTGCCAAACAATTTCAAGTTACGTTGGAACTACCAAGGAAAATCTGCGTTGATTCAGCCATTTGTGCAATGGAAATGGCGCATCAATGAGAACATGGATTTCACAGCAGGACTTCACGCACAGTATTTCACCTTTAGCAATAGTATCAGTCCGTTGGAACCGCGTATGGGTTGGAAGTACCGCATGAGTGGTGGACAATCCATCTTTGCGGGTGCAGGAATGCACAGTCAAACACAACCGTACTACATGTACACGATGATGAATCCAAATGGATCAGGAACAATGCAAAACAAGTCCATGGATTTCACACGCAGCTTGCACAGTGGTATTGGTTATGAGAAAGTGTTTAACAAAGGATTTAGTGTTCGCACAGAGGCCTATTACCAAACGTTGTATAACATCCCAGTAACGGTAGATCCTTCATCATTCTCGATGATCAACGTGGGTAGTGGTTTTGCCCGTTTCTTCCCAGATTCACTTCAAAATACAGGAACCGGCTACAACTATGGCCTTGAATTGACCGTTCAGAAGTATTTTGATAAGTCGTTCTTCTTCCTATTCTCAGCTACGGTGTATGATTCACGTTATAGAGGAAGCGATAGTGTTTTGAGAAACACATCGTACAATGGTACTTATGTTGCCAACTTATTGGTCGGTAAAGAGTTCAAGATTGGAACGAAACACACGATCGGGATTGGTACTAAAATCACTCGTGCGGGTGGTAAGCGTTATGGTCTTGTTGATATCGCGCTAACGGATTCTTTGAAGGAGATTATTTTCCAAGACCAAGATTTTAACGAATTGAAATTTGCTGACTACTTCCGCATCGACTTCAAGATTAGCTGGCGTTTGAATACGACAAAGATGACGCACGAAATTGGACTTGACTTAGTGAACATCTTGAATACGAGAAACTTGTTGAGCTTGGCGTATGCGCCGTCACTTGACCCAAATGTGATCAATTCGTCAAATTACCAACCCATTGCGCAAAAAGCACAACTAGGATTCTTGCCAATCTTCTATTACAAGATTGACTTCAGAATTGGGAAGAAGGAGTAATCTTTTTTACCAGTTTGGACAGGTGTTGCACTTGTGTTTCGGTTCAACAAAAAACTGAAAACCGAGTGAAGTATCAAACTGAAGGTATCCATATTGATGACGCGCGTAAGCTGAAGCATCATCTGGCCGAGTTTTTACATTTAATTGATTCATGTATCCTCCGCTAAAGCCAGTGCGCAAGAATAGGAGGTTCCAAAACTCAAATTTCAGCGCCGCATGACCTGATAATGCGAACCCAGATAAGGAAATGGTTACCATATCTTTTTGTCCTGCGAAGGTAAAGTCATTGTAAGAGAGAAGCACTCCTGTTCCAAAACTCGCGTTTGATGTGATGGCAAATGATTTTCCGACTTTGAAAAGTAGGTCAGTTCGTGTCAGCTCTGCACGGATGTAATTCAAACCATTGGAATTTTCGTAGTGGAAAGTATTTCGGTCCGTAACAACTGGTTTATTGTCATAGGTTCCAGCACCAAATGTGACATTATCAACTCCTGGATCAATTGTCCCGCTAAGTAGTACGTTGTTCTGATCTTTAAAGATGTATTTCATATGGTCGTAGCCCAAAGAAATCGCATAATGGTCTTTAAAGTAATAGCCAAAACGGGCGTTAAACTGAGGGACTGTTAAGGTCACTGGATTGATGTACTGCTTAAATTGGTTGGATGGATTGTCCTTCGCAGCGCTTCCAGCTAAATTAAAATCATACCCCGAACCGACGAATTGAATATCACTCTTCGTGTAGAAAGAGCGATTGTATCCCCAATATCCAAAGAAATTACCCTTTGCATAAGAAACGCGCTGCTTCCGACTTAGCTGTGCTTGAAGTCCAAGGGGTAAAATAATACTGAAAAGAAGTACGGAAAGAATGCGAGCCATAAATTTTCAATTTATCGGGTTATCATCTTGACCCACTCCTCTTGTGCTAGAATTTTTTCAAGACGGTAGTGGACCTTTTTGTCATTTGAATACCATTCCACCAATCCGATACCTTTTGCGAAGATGGTTGTTGCATCTCCCTCAAGCACAGATTCTTTGCGTGTGAATGGGTTGAAATTAGTCATTCTGATTTTATCTGCAAACACAACGACCTCAGTTGTCTTATTCATCACTTTGACCTTGCTTTCCTTCACCACGGTGCGGCGAATTTCCTGCAGGATTAGGGTTGAATCGAGGAATCCTTGAAAACGCGATGCGAAATAACCTTCGTTATCTTTGTCCATAGGAATGATCTTCGTTTTGAACACATCCGCCTTGGTTTTTTCGCCGTTTCGGTTCACCACCATGTGATCCATGATATCCAAGGAATCGACGTTGTAATTCAATGCTTCAATGATTCTTCCATCACCTGAATAGCGCTCAACAATGACATGCTGACCTTCACTATCCTGAATGGCATATACACGGTGAAATTGTTCGACTAATCCATTGCGCACGTCACGGTATTGATACACTTTAGGGATACTATCCACAGGATAGAAATAGGCGAAATACTCGTTTTTAGAGCTTGATTCTGAGGCATCATTACAGGCTGTCAGAAGACAAAAAATCAATGCCAAACTGCCCAATATATACTTCATTATGACATTTTTAAAAATGAAACTTCTTTTTCAGTAAGGTGACGATACATCCCTCGTGGAAGATCTTTTTTGGTTAAGCCAGCAAATTGAACTCGGTCAAGTTTTACCACATCGTAACCCAATGCTTCAAACATACGACGAACGATACGGTTCTTCCCTGAGTGAATTTCAACGCCAACCTCTCGGCTATTGTCTTCCTTCACGTATTCTGCGGCATCAAAATTTGTTCTACCGTCTTCTAAGTCAATCCCTTTCAACAATTGTTGAAGATGCTCTCGGCTCACTGGTTTATTCAATTCAGCATGGTAGATCTTCAAAGCGCGATGCTTCGGGTGTGTCAACTTCTTCGCCATGTCACCATCATTAGTGAAAAGCAAAAGTCCAGTTGTTTCGCGGTCAAGTCGTCCAACTGGATATACTCGTTCACGGCATGCCTTTCTCACCAAGCCCATCACTGTTTTTCTTCCAAATGGGTCATCCATTGTCGTGATGAAACCCTTTGGTTTATTCAACAAGACATAGCGTTTTGTTTCAGCGTTGATTGTTTCACCATCGTAACGAACGACATCGCCTGGTTTGATTTTATAACCAAGTTCAGTGACAATCTCACCATTGATAGAAACAACACCTGTTTGAATAAGTACATCAGCTTCACGTCGGGAGCAAATCCCTGCATTCGAAAGGTATTTGTTCAACCGAATTTCGTCCTCATTGAACGATGGCAACGGATCGCCTTTTTTCACTTTTTCCTTGAAATCGATGTACTTGCGCTTATCTCTGGCAGATACTTCTTTTTCAGCTGGTTGTGTACTTGATTTTTTTGCTGGTGCATCTTTTACAGGCCTTGTTGGCTTTGCATTTTTAGCACTTGCAGCAGATTTTCCTTTGGCACTTGCCGAAGGTGCTCCTTTTTTTGGAGCAGCGGGGAATGGTTTACGGGCTTTCCCTGAAACCGGTTTTCTTGTGTTCATCACGAGCAGAATTAGGTGCAAAGATAGGCTAAAAAACCGCAGGGTCAAGATATCGCGTAAAAAGCATCTTCAATATGCTCAATATCAGTACGAAAAGAATTGTGTACGATAGAAACAACATCAAATCGTGCCTCCTCCTCGAAGTCATTTCTGGTGAGGTAATCGTGCGCAACCCGTATAATTTGCTTTTGCTTGGTCCGCGTCACTGCACGCCATGGTTCGCCAATTTCACTTGTAACGCGGGTTTTCACTTCTACAACGATAATTTTTCCTTCAAAGTTGGCAATGATATCAACTTCCCATTTCATGTATTTCACATTTTGAGCGATGATCTTGTAGCCTTTATTTTTGAGATAGGTAATGGCGAGCGACTCTCCGAAGACGCCCAATTCTTGGTGGTTCATGAATATTAATTTTCTTGATAGAAGTTAGTAAAATAAACAGAATTTGCCTGCCTTTTAATGCTAATTTTTTTCTTTTTGACCGCAGAGGCGCAGAGGGTAATTGAAACTGTCTCTCTGTGTTCTCTGAGGCTATGTGGTTGGACATAACTTATATTCCAGATCTACACTTATGGGCATTTTTTTACCATAAAGGCGCAGAGGGTTATTGAAACTGTCTCTCTGTATTCTCTGAGGCTATGTGGTTGGACATAACTTATATTCCAGATCTACACTAATGGGCATTTTT
>JBEIKR010000047.1:0-17540 GCA_040379705.1 Crocinitomicaceae bacterium | reverse complement strand
TCTCTGCGCTAAGTTATTTAGCGTTTCCGCATAAGCATCCAAATCCATCGTTTGAATCGCTTCAACAATCAATGCTTCACTTATTTTTCGGATACGCAACTCCATTCGAATTCGAATACGACCCCATTGGTTAAATCGAAATTTTCCAGACACAAAAGAGTGTGCGAAACGTACATCATCCAAAAATTTGCTTTCGCGCAATTCGTCAATGATCTCACCGCATTGCTTCTCTGTCAATGCGTATTCTTGTAATTTCTTGACGACCTCCGAGGTACAGCGATCCCTGTAGGCGCAATACGCTTCCATTCGGACCTTGATTTCCGATACAGTGTAGCTTGACTTATCCTTCGGTTCAGAGCGAGATTTCCTCATTCTGCTTATCTACAAACGTGTATTGAAGCAAGTGATTGTTCGTCACGCCACGCACAGGAATCCATTTCTTATATTCGAAGAACCATTTCATTTGACGGGAAAATAATCCTTTTTTGAAATACGCTTCTAGATATGGATGAACATGCAAGGCAACGTGTGGTAACTTGCGATCAGCGATTAAATACTTCAAATTCGATTCAATTTCTTCCGCAAATAAAATACTTGCTTGAACCTCCCCTGTACCATTACATGTTGGACAAGTTTCTGAAGTATTGATATCTGTCTCTGGACGGACCCGTTGACGTGTAATTTCAATCACTCCAAATTTGGAAGGAGGTAAGATATTGTGCTTGGCACGGTCAGAAAGCATGAGCGCCTTAAGCTTATCGAACAAGGCCTTATTGTTTTCACGGTCGTGCATATCAATAAAGTCAATGCAGATGATTCCTCCCATGTCGCGCAACTGAAGGACACGAGCAATCTCTTCTGCAGCCTCAAGATTCGTGAGCAAAGCATTGTTTTCTTGGCCTTCAGCACCTTTACGGTTCCCACTGTTGACGTCGATCACATGCATTGCTTCCGTGTGCTCGATGATGAGGTATCCACCACTTGGTAGCGGCACCTTTTTACCGAACAACGCCTTGATTTGCTTATTGATACCAAAGCGTTCGAAGATATTTATTTTGCCATCGTGCTGTCGAAGAATTTTCTCACGGCCAGGTGCAATACCAGCCACATATTCCTTCAAGTCTCCAAACAACTTCTCGTCATTGACGTGAATATTGGTAAAATCGGCGTTCAGCAAATCCCGAAGAATTGACGACGTTTTGTCGATTTCGCCCAATACACGGCGAGGAGGTGTTGCACCTTTCAGGTTGGCGTGCATGGTTTTCCATTTCTCTAACAAGTTTTTCAGATCTTGGTCGAGCTGTTCTACCTTTTTATTTTCTGCAACAGTACGAATAATCACCCCAAAGTTCTTTGGTTTGATTGATTCCATAAGATCTTTTAATCGATCTTTTTCTTCTGCTTCTTTGATTTTCTGTGACACAGAAATTTTGTCCGAAAACGGCACAAGTACCAGGTATCTCCCTGCAAGTGTAATTTCCGCACACAGGCGCGGTCCTTTACTTGAGATCGGTTCCTTAGCTACTTGGACAAGAATCGGTTGAGAGGATGAAATAATCTGATCAATTTTTCCATCCTTCGGAATGTCTTTTTCCCCTTTGAAATAAAGAAGATCTGAGACATTCTGCTTGCCATGCAAGGAGTCTTTTGTAAATTTATTGAGCGAGCTGAACTGAGGGCCTAAGTCAAGGTAGTGCAAGAATGCATCCTTTTCGTATCCGACATCAACAAACGCCGCGTTGAGACTGGGAACAACCTTTCGTACCTTTCCAAGGTATATATCGCCTACTGCGAAATCCGTATTTCCCTGTTCTTCGTGTAATTCAATAAGCTTACCGTCCCGTAACAAAGCAAGCCAGATACCTCCTGGTCGGGCATCGACTACCAGTTCTAAACTCACGAAAGCTGATTTTAAGTTAGTGAAATAGGAAAAACTCAGCGGGGACCTCCCGCTAAGCTCCTAAAATATGAATAGTGTAACAGGAGTTACTTCTTCTTGTGACGATTTTTCCGCAATCTTTTTTTGCGCTTGTGCGTCGCCATCTTGTGTCTCTTTCTCTTTTTACCGCTTGGCATAATCTTATATTTAAGTTATTATATTCGAATGTTTTTGTTGTGCTTTCTACTAAAAAAAACACTCCCGCTATCAAAACGGGAGTGCAAAGATAAGGAATTCATCCGAATTTCAAAGTACTCGGAAGAAAGAACATTTTTTATTTCACAACAACTTTATTCTTTACTTCGTCAACAAATGTTTTTGCTGGCTTAAATGAAGGAATGTTGTGTGCAGGGATAATGATCGTCGTGTTTTTCGAAATGTTACGCCCTGTCTTTTCAGCACGCTCCTTCACGATAAAACTTCCGAATCCTCTCAAATACACATTTTGACCATCTGCAAGAGATGATTTAATCGATGTCATAAACGCTTCCACAGCCTTCAACGCCTCAGCTCTTTCGAGTCCAGTTGTTTCAGCAATATCCGCTACGATGTCTGCTTTCGTCATGTTTTCAGTAATTAGTTTTTTATTTTGGTTTATTGCAGTGTTGTTGCAAATGTAACGTACTTAAAGATTATACCTTTGTATTTCAAGCAGTAAAATTCACTTTTTTCCCTCAATGAGCAATTTTGACCTACAAATAGCCGAATGGTATAGACAAACAAAAAGAGATCTTCCTTGGAGACATACTACTGACCCCTATTTTATATGGATTTCCGAGGTGATTTTACAACAAACGCGCGTAGAACAGGGTATTTCCTACTACTATCGCTTCATTGAATCATTTCCTACAGTCCATCACCTGGCGAAAGCGGATCTTCAAATGGTTTTAAATCTATGGCAAGGACTCGGATACTATAGCCGCGCAAGAAATTTGCACGCAACTGCTCAGTATATTTCAATAGAATGCAAGGGTAAGTTTCCAGAATCATATGTTGAATTGCTAAAATTAAAAGGCATTGGACCTTACATCGCTGCCGCAATCGCTTCATTTGCATTCAAAGAATGTGTTCCCGTGATTGATGGAAATGTCTATCGGGTTCTTTCTAGACACTTTGACATTGACACCCCAATCAATTCAACAAAGGGCATGAAGGAGTTCAAATCATTGGCAGAAATACTGATCAACAAGAAAAATCCTGACATACACAACCAAGCAATTATGGAATTTGGCGCGCTGCAATGCACACCGAACAACCCGAATTGTGAAGGATGCATCTTGCAAAGCAGCTGCCTTGCATTCTGCAATAAAACCATCAAAACACTGCCTGTCAAACTAAAGAAACAACCTCCTCGTAATCGTTATTTTCATTTTTTGATATTGAATTGTGATGGACAAACCTTTATTCAGCAACGGCATGGAAAAGACATTTGGGAAGCGCTGTACCAATTTCCGTTAATCGAAACCGAACATGATACTGAATTGTCTGAATTGCAACGCACCTATCAATCAGAACAATTTAAAATATCGACACCGGTGACTCACCTCCTTTCGCATCAGCGTTTGATCGCACGGTTTTATCACATTCAAACAAAAATAAAAAACGTACCCGATGATTGGATTAAAATACCTTTTCAAGCCATTCAAGACTACCCGATCCCACGCCTTATAGATAAATATTTGGAAGCACTGGGAAAATGACATTCTCTTCATCAATTTTCCCAAAAAACTCTCATTGAAAAATGTATATTTGTCTCACGAATGAATGGATATGGCTGGAAGTATAAATAAAGTGATTCTTATTGGAAATGTTGGCAAAGACCCTGAAATCTACCGGCTTCAAAATGGGTCAATCAAGGCAACCTTCTCGATGGCAACATCTGAAACCTACACCGACAAAGAAACGGGGGAGAGAAAAGAAATAACTGACTGGCACGACATTGTCCTTTGGCGGCGTTTGGCAGAAATCACAGAAAAATACGTGAGAAAGGGTTACAAAGTGTATGTCGAGGGGAAACTCAAAAAGAGATCATACCAGGACAAGGAAGGCAATACGAGGTATGCAATCGACATTGTTGCCGATGAAATGACGATACTCTCCAAGCCAGAAAACTCCTCTAGCAGCACTCCACAATCACCTTATTCAAGTGAAGGACTACCAGCACAACCTTCCCCACTGGACGACCAATTGGATGCAAATAACCCCGATGAAATACTTCCTTTTTAATTGCGCAGTGTTCACAGTGGATTTTCTTTATTTGAAATTTGAAATAACCATAGACATCCAATGATCTACCTGCTTTTCATCATATTTGGATTACTGTGTATGTCTGCTCTTGCCTCAGGTTCGGAAAGTGCTTTTTTTTCATTAAGCCCGGCGGACAAAGAAGCGTTGCGGATGGATGAAAATAAGTCATCGAAGATTGCGCTTGAACTTTTGAACGACCCGAAAGAAATATTAGCAACCTTGCTCATTGCAAACAATTTTGTAAATGTGGGCATCGTAATTATTTCAACTACCTTACTCAATGATTTTTACCCCAACTCAACAACAAATCCCACTGTTCGGTTTTTAATTGAAGTGGTTGGTATCACGCTGACCATTTTGTTATTTGGAGAAGTTGTCCCGAAAATATATTCTACTAAAAATGCATTATTCATGGCGCGGGCCATGGCGCACCCAATTAATGTACTTCGAAAAACACCGCCTATTTCTTGGTTGAAATGGCTCTTGGTAAACGGGACGAAAATCATTCAAAAGCGCGCAAAGAAACATGGCTTCAATATTTCAAGTGATGAACTCGAACAGGCCATCGCATTGACGAAAGAGGAACATACCTCGGAGGAAGAACACAAAATACTTGAGGGAATCATCCGGTTCGGCAGTACGGAATGTCGCCAAATCATGTGTTCACGAATGGATGTTGTTGCACTCAAAGAATCACATGCGTTTTCGGATGTTTTGAATGCGATTCGAGAACATGGATATTCTAGAATCCCAGTATTTCGAGACACCTTTGACAACGTGATTGGAATTCTATACATCAAAGACCTCCTACCCCATTTGAATCAATTGGAAGATTTTGCTTGGACGGCACTTTTACGAAAACCTATTTTTGTCCCTGAAAATAAAAAAATCGACGACTTATTGAAGGATTTTCAGGAAATGAAAATGCACATGGCTATCGTGGTGGATGAATATGGTGGTTCAAGTGGAATCATTACGCTTGATGATATCTTGGAAGAAATCGTCGGAGATATTACCGATGAATTCGATGAGGAAGATATCGTTTACACGAAGATAGATCAAAACACCTACCTTTTTGAAGGGCGCACATCCCTTGTCGATTTTTACAAAGTTCTTGACATCGACGGCAAAGAATTCGAAACCCTGAAGGGAGAATCGGAAACCTTGGGTGGTTTCATTGTTGAAAATACCGGTAGAATATTAAGAAACAACGAGTACATGACAGTAAGTGATATTCGTCTGGTGGTTGATTCTTCCGACAAAAGGCGCATAAAACTTGTCAAAGCAGTTATTGGCGAAAAGTAAAATGACTATGAAATATTGGATCCTAACATTGATTGTTCCCATGCTTGTTGCAGGATGTGGAGATGAACTACTCATCCCAAAGCCACCCACATACTTGCGTTCGGAGCTACCTCCCCACTCATACACACACTACAAAAGTAACTGTGGATATCACTTTGACATTTCGAAAGAATTCACTGTCAAGGATGTTGTTTCTCCCGACGATCAAACGAGCTTCACATGTCACAAAGACATTAACCTTGGTCCTTTGAATGGAATGATCCATTTTTCGTACATCGATATGCAAGAACCCTTGGCTAAATATGTGAATTTCGCCAATGACAAGGTAGAGGATCATAAGTTGAAGGCTACAGCTATCAATGACTCCAATATTATTCGCACGGATTCAAAAGTTTTTGGAACTTTCTTTGAACTCCAAGGAGACGTCGCTTCACCTTTTCAATTTTACCTGACAGACTCATCCACCACATTTGTGAGTGGCGTGGTGTACTTCAACACGAGACCGAACTATGATTCACTTCGGCCAAGTCTTGCCTACTTGAAAGCAGATTTACTGCGAATGATTAACACCTTTGAATGGAAATAAAAAAGGTTACCATTGCAATAGGCACGAACCTCGGGAACCGCGAACAATTGATAGCGGACGCACTCAATTTAATCGCCAATGAGATTGGGGAAATAATTAAATGCTCCCCCTTTTATTTGAACAAACCTCAAGGTTTTGTATCCAATGAAATCTTTCTGAATGGATGCATCATCATTGAATCATCGTTGGACTCAAATACAATTCTTCAGCGGCTACAAACCATTGAAGATCGCCTCGGAAGGCTTAGGGTCCCCGGAAACGGATATATGTCAAGAACCATTGATTTAGATATTATTCTCCTTGATGATGAAATAATAAACGATGAAAATCTCACAATACCGCACCCCCGTTTTCGAGAGCGACTTTTTGTATTAAAGCCACTTTATGACATTCATAAAAATGCAATAGATCCAATCACAGGAAAATCAATTGAGGAACTAAAAAATGATTGTCAAGATTCCGCAGAATTAATTTTTCATGAATTAAACGTTTGGCGTTAATAATTATATCCCTCAAATTATACAACATCAATTAAATTGCGTAATATTGTCGCGAATTTTAGTAAAGAACAAAAAAAATACTATGAAAAATCAAAGCATTAAAGTCCTGGCTTTCGCTGTGGTTGCAGGTAGCCTACTATCGAGCTGTGACCTATTGAAAGACCTTCAATACAAAGTAACGCCAAGTCCACTTGAAATGCACGGGGATTCTGTCCGCGTGAGAGTTGAAGTAACTTTCCCGGAAAAAGGGATCAAGAAAAAAGCAAGTGCTGAAATTACACCAATGCTCGGAACAACAGCATTGAAAACAGTAACAGTGCTTGGTGAAAAAGCAACAGGAAACGGTTCTGTAATTCAATACAAGCCAGGAGGTAAAATGGTATATGAAGATGTTACTGTGTACAAAGCAGACATGGAAAATGCTGATTTGAAAGTAACTGGTAAGGTATACAAAGGAGGTAAAGAGAAAGAAGGTCAATTTACTGAGACTAAAATTGCTGATGCAACGATTATCACTCCATACCTTGTAAACAAAGATTTCAAAGTAATTTTTGCGAAAGATGAGTTTAAGCGTGTTACACCTCAAACATATGTTTCTCAATTGAACTATGACAAAGGAAAATCTTTGGTAAAAGCTACTGAGTTGAAAGAGAAAGATATCACGGATTACGCTGCATGGCTGACTGCTGCTGAAAGCAATACACGCATCGCCATTAAAACGATTGACGTTGTTGGATACGCTTCACCGGAAGGGGAAGAGGATAAAAACAACTCGTTATCTACTGAGCGTGCTGAGGCAGGTAAAAAAGCAATGATGGACCTTGCAAAGAAAGCAAAGAACACAGCTGCACAAGGTGAGGTGTATGTATTGAATGGCCGTGGAGAAGACTTCAACGGATTCAAGAAAGAGTTGAGCACATCAACAATGAATGAAGATGAAAAGAACTTGGTAATTCGCGTTCTTGAAATGCAATCAAATCCAGCACAGCGTGAGACTGAAATGCGCAACATGGGTAAAACATTTACTTACTTAGACAAAAACATCTTCCCTAAATTGAGAAGAAGTGAAGTAATCGTGAATTACGATCTTACTGGCTACACTGATGAAGAATTGAAAGCGCTTGCTGCGTCAACACCAGATTCATTGGATCTTGAAGAATTGTTGTTCACTGCTACCTTGGTAAATTACATGAACCAAAAATTATCGATTTATAATGTAGCATGTAAAAACTATCCGAACGATAACCGCGCATTCAACAATGCAGGTGCTGTTTTGTACATGCAAAACAAAATGGATGAAGCGAAAGCGAAGTTCGAGAAAGCAAATAGCATCAAAGACAACGCGATTTCTAAAAACAACTTGGCGGCAATCGCTGGAGTGAAAGGTGATCGTGCAAAAGCAAAACAATTGCTTGGACAAGCAAAAGGTGCGGGTGCTGAAGTAAACTATAACTTGGGGATTATCCACATCCAAAACGGAACATATTCGGATGCAGTTTCAAGCTTCGGTTCAGAAAAATCATTCAACTTGGCTCTTGCTCAATTGTTGAACGGTAACGCTGACGCAGCAATGAAAACGATTGATGGATCAGCTGACAAAGAATCAGCTCAAGGGTACTACTTGAAGGCTGTTGCTGCGGCACGCATGAATAATGCAGACGCCGCTGCAAGCAACTTGAAAAATGCAATCGCGAAAGACGGTTCATTGAAAGGTAAAGCAGCAAATGACCGTGAGTTCTTGAAATTCGCTGACAACGCAGCATTCATGGCAGTGGTTAAATAATCTGCTACTCACAATATGAAAAGAATCCCGCTGTAATGGCGGGATTTTTTTTGTGCCTAACCGTGATCTAGCGACTCACTACATGCAAACAGGTTTGCCATACCTCGTAAGTGACCCAGCACTTTTTTTCCCTGCGAATTTCCCATAAAGTGCGCATGAGCATTTGTCCTAAATAATGGACTTCGCCTTCACTCAATGGCCGTGAGGAGTAAAACGTTTTATAGGACATATCAAACGTGGTCCCGTGCAAGTGTGAACTATTTCGAACAGAATTGCGATTTCTGCGCTGTAAACGACGAATCGACTCCTCCGTGCGCAATACTGACGTTACCGTAAAACGTGTGCATTCCAATCCTGTGTTTTCCAACTTGCGCTGAAACCGTTCGCCGATTTCACTTAACAAATCATGGGCATCTTCAATCAGAAATGGATAGGAATAATACATGGTATCGAGGACATAATATTCATTCGTTTCCAATTTAACCAAACGACCATCTGCAACGAAACGATTGATATCTTTTCGATTTTTAGGCGTTGTGGGAATTCCTGAACGTTTCGAATGTTCAACGTAGTACCATAGTTGATCGCGCAACGCCTTTTCGTAATGAACATCCTGGATGCACTCAAATCCTCTGTTTTGGAGGAAAAGTTTATTCCCATGGCTGTATTTTCGCCAACGGAAAAAATTCCCGTTTCCAGAAGCGCCAATGAACAAAACACCGGACGAAAGAATCAAACCGACAGCGCCGAACAACAAAAAGCGTCTTGAATACTTCACACTGAAAAACTAATTATTCACCAATCACCTTACTTGCCCAATACTGGTACAAATATTCCTGCTCCCGTTGACCAGGTGTTGGCGTTAATGAGAATGGAACCTTAAGCACAGACAAATCCATGAGTGTAGAGTACCCACAACGTGAAATGATCTTTCGCGCTTTAATTATGGTCTCATCGCAGCTTTTCCAATCGTCGGAACTTTGAATTGCTACTTCTAATGCTCCTAAATTTTGTTTGACTTCCGAAGAAGCAATGATTATTATGTTTTCGTTCACAACCATTTTTTTCAATTGCTCACGCACAAATTGCTCGGCATATATGGAAGGACCACTGGCGATGATTACAGAATCTATCGTTTTTATCGCTGGAATTGCATTCAACTGAAAACGAGATAAGGCACCGATATAAGTGCAATTCAAGTTCTTTAAATTTTCACTTAATTGTCCCGCAAATGATGAGTCAGCCATGTCGGGAATCCAAATCTCAGTGAACTGTCGCAAGTATCGTTCATGCACTTTTTGCACCCATCCTTCAAACCACCGAACAGGAAGATTCAGCTGATGAGTGATCATAATCGAGGGGACCTGTGTTGAATAAAAACCATAGCGATGGTCAGAGATGACCAAGTCAATATGGAGGTCATTGACGAGTTTCTCGGTTTGTTCGAGCTCAGATCGCAATCTTTTTTTTAACCCCTTAAATTGTCTTGCTAAGTCAAGCGAGAAATTCCCTTTTCCCGCAAAAACAAACGGATAACCTTCATGCTTAACCACCTCAATCGAAGGGAAATAAGCACGAAAAACTATGGCTTGATCATCCGATACAGCAACAATCACTGTATTACCATTCTTTAGAAAAGTATCGATGAGTGGAATACATCGTGCTACATGACCCATCCCCCAATTGAGGGGAGAAAGTAGGATTCGCTTTTGACTAATCGACTGAGGCAGCATGTCACGAAGATACGAAAACACAGCATCTTTGTATATTTCAACAGGGGATTCGAGAAAATATACCCCACATCGTCTTTCTCATTCTCAACTTTATGTATCTTTAACCTTCAAATAATTGAAACCATCACAAACTATGTCAGATAGCAACGAATTCACCAAATTTGCCACGAAGCACCTCGGATTAACGAGCATGCACGTAGGACACTACATTGAGTCATCAATGACACCATACATTATCGAAGAACGTCCAATGAACATGACACAGATGGATGTGTTCTCTCGTTTGATGATGGATCGAATTATTTTCCTTGGAACAGGAATCAATGACAACATCGCGAATGTCATCAATGCGCAGTTGTTGTTTTTGGAGTCTGTAGATCCAAACAAAGACATTCAAATCTACCTTAATTCTCCGGGTGGTTCGGTATATGCAGGATTGGGGATTTATGATACGATGCAATACATCAAGCCAGATGTAGCTACAATTTGTACTGGAATGGCTGCTTCAATGGGTGCAGTACTCATGTGTGCAGGTGCCGAAGGAAAGCGTTCCATTTTGAAACATGCGCGTGTAATGATTCACCAACCGTTGGGAGGTGCGCAAGGACAAGCGTCCGATATTGAAATCACAGCACGTGAGATCCAAAAATTAAAGAAAGAATTGTACGACATCATCGCATTACACTCCAACCAATCGTACGATAAAGTGTGGGCAGATTCAGACCGTGATTACTGGATGACAGCTGATGAAGCCAAAGCCTACGGAATGGTTGACGAGGTGTTAACTCGCAATCCAAAGAAATAATTGACTTATAACACCACCTAAACAGGTGGTGTTTTTTCTGACTAACATTATATGTCAAAAAAAAACGAAGCAGGTTGTTCATTCTGTGGACGATCAAGAAGTGAGGTAGGGATTCTAATTGCTGGAGTTACTGGACATATCTGCGAGAGCTGTGTGCAACAAGCGCATACGATTATTCGCGAGGAAGATATCAATGAAAAAAGTACGCCAAGCAATGCGCAAGTAAATATTCTCAAACCAACAGAGATTAAATCCAAGTTGGACGAATATGTTATTGGTCAAGATGACGCCAAGAAAGTGCTCTCTGTGGCTGTTTACAATCACTACAAGCGTTTGAATCAAGTGGTTGACAAGAACGATATTGAGATTGAAAAATCAAATGTCATCTTGGTAGGTCGAACAGGAACTGGAAAAACACTATTGGCAAAGACCATTGCTAAAATGTTGAACGTTCCTTTTTGTATTGCTGATGCGACCGTTCTGACTGAAGCAGGTTATGTGGGTGAAGATGTGGAAAGCATTCTCTCTCGCCTTTTGCAAGCTGCGGACTACAATGTCACTGCTGCGCAACAAGGCATCGTATTCATTGACGAAATAGATAAAATTGCGCGTAAAAGTGACAACCCTTCCATTACGCGTGACGTGTCTGGTGAAGGTGTTCAGCAAGCCCTTTTGAAGTTACTCGAAGGAGCTACGGTAAATGTTCCGCCACAAGGTGGACGAAAGCACCCTGAACAAAAGATGATTCAAATCGACACTAAGAATATCTTGTTTGTATGTGGTGGTGCCTTTGACGGAATTGAAAAGATTATCGCCAATCGCGTGAACCGTCAAACAATTGGCTTCTCAGCAGTAGAAGAAGAACTCGTAGAACAAGATAGTTTGTTGAAGTACATTAACCCAACGGATGTAAAAACGTTTGGTTTGATTCCCGAATTGATCGGTCGTTTCCCAGTGTTAACGTATTTGGATCCATTGGATAGCGGCAGTTTAAAACGCATCCTGACTGAACCGAAAAATGCTTTGGTGAAGCAATATGTTTCGTTGTTCAATATTGATGGTGTTAAGCTTCAGTTCGATGCAGATGTCCTAGATTTCATTGTGACCAAAGCCATAGAATTCAAGCTTGGTGCGCGTGGATTGCGTTCTATTTGTGAAGCTATATTAACGGATGCTATGTACGAATTGCCCGCTGGGAATGAGACAGAATTCCGTGTTACATTGGAATATGCAAAAGCACAATTCTCCAAATCTAAACTGGCGAAACTGCGTGTTGCTTAAACCGAAAGCGGTACTTAAGAAATCAGGAATTTACAGTATTTAATCACACTGCCTCGCGCAGTGAATAACTGTTCGTAGTGTGTCTTGATGTGAAAGATATCTCGCGTAACGGGATCAATTGTTTCCGGAAGACTTCCGTATAAATCCCATGTCAATTCAAGACACTTGTATCCTTGCTCCTTGATTTGCTCCTCTGTGTATTCAAAGAGAATATCTGAATCTGTTTTCATGTGGACGATTCCGCCTCGCTTAAGGATTTTGCGGTAACGTTCAACAAAGATGGGAGATGAAAGTCGTTTACGCGGTTTTTTCGGTTGAGGATCAGAGAAGGTCAACCAGATTTCATCGACTTCATTTTCATTGAAATAATCATGGATGAAGTCAATCTTCATTCTCAAAAAGGCCACATTCGTTTTGTTTTGCTCCAAAGCTTCCTTGGCACCAATGTACATTCGAGCACCTTTGATGTCAACACCGATGAAATTCTTATTCGGAAAATGATTCGCTAAACCGAGGCTATACTCCCCTTTTCCACAGCCCAACTCCAAAACAATAGGATTGTCATTTTTAAATACCTCAGAACGCCATTTGCCCTTTAAATCGGACGTTACGCCTACCTCAGGTTCAAAGACATTGGAAAACCCCTTCATCAACTCAAACCGTCGCAATTTATCCTTTCCCATGCTACAAAGTTACTCAGCTAAGGTTAATTGCACAGTATATCCTGTATGTTTTCGAATATTCAACACCATTCCTCCCTCGAAAATTAAGTACTGACCGCGAATGCCCTTCAAGACCGCATTGAATGATGGCGTTTTGTCAAAGCCTATGCTCTTCACCTTTTCAGGATACATTTCAACCGGATAATTAAGTAATAACACATCATCATCCTCCGAAAAATAGGTAGTTAAATCTGAAGGTAATTCATCATGCAAGCGCCACTTTTCATCCACCAGATCAATCGTATCATCGGTTTCATTCTTGAGCATGCGCTGCCAATTCGTTTTATCCGTGAAAAAATCCTTGAGAGCAACTTCCAGCATCCCCGCCTCATACCTATTTGGCGTTTCCGCAAGAATGATGGCCTGCGCAGCACCTTGGTCGATCCAACGTGTTGGCACCTGCGTAGCACGAGTTACTCCTACTTTCACCGCATCGGTAGCTGCTAAATAAACAATATGTGGAACATTGTGATGTTTCTCTTCCCAATCCGGATCGCGTCCTTCACCCAAATGGGCCCGACACAATTCAGGGCGAATGATACACTCGGCCGCATCAGGTGCTGATGCAAAGCATGGGTAGCAAAATCCATCGCCAAAAGACTTGTTCGTGTTTTTTCCACACGTCGAACAAATAATTTGACCGTTCCAATCGAATTGAAGCCTAGCACCGATTAGTGCATTCATCTCCACAGGTTCATTGAGCACCAAGGTATAATTCACCTTTTCCCCCAAGGAAACCGTCATTTTTTTTAAGGTACCCGAATACATTACTTCTCAGGAAGAATTTGCATTTTGTCTGCGAAATGGTAGCAGTAATCGCGAAGATCTTCGGAAATCAAATGTTCACCCGTCGCTTTTTCAAAAGTATCGGCCATGGTCAACAAAGTTTGGTGAAAGAATTGTTTCATCTCATCAATCGTGAGGTCCTTGGTCCAAAGGTCGATTTTCATCGTGTTATTTTGAGCTGGATCCCAGATCGAAAGCATGAACGCTTTTGCTGCGGCATCTTCCACCCCGCCATCACTTGCACTCCATTTCATTGCCACAGGCAAATTGTTCTCATTCAATCCAACCTTGATATTGATTTCCGAGGTTTTAACGATTTTATCCTCCATACTATTTAATCTATTTCATATTCAACTATTATCTCCGTGTATGGAACTTTTAACAATTCCTCCACAGAAATATCGCTAATTTCCATGTACTTACGCACCATTCTCCATCCTAGAAACTGACCAAGACGATCGGGCCCTTTTTCAGGTAATCCAGGTGTAAATGGCCCTTCATTCAAGAGATTCGTTTTATTGAGTTCATCTATTTTGAAGAGCATTTTTTGATCCACCAAATACTTCCAAAGTGAATATTCATTTTCCAAGGCCCACTTGTAGTCTACTTCTGAATATCTAGGAATAATCGATTCTGGAGCATCAGGAATGGCAGCCTCCGTGAGATACAGTATTTTTCCCCAACGAATGATATGTTCGGCAAGATTGCCCTCCGTTTCAGGAATGTAATGGGTCATGATCCACGAAGAGAATGCATCGCGCACCAAATACCTGCGATCCATGCCTTCCTTGATCCATGTAAAAAACATGTCATTGGGCAAATCTTTTATAATTTCAGAATTTCCGCCTAGGTAACGCTCTAGTCCAATGCCGATTTCCTTTTGAGAACTGAAAGCGCTGGAGGTAAATACCGAGTTCATAAATACAATGTTCGCAGGCAATTTCGCACTTGGAAGATGGTATTTAATGTGGCGAAATCCATCCAGCAATTCAGCCTTTACCGAAGTTAAATCTTTGAACTCACGTTTAATTGCCTTTTCAACGCGGGACATGAACGGATCATTTTTGAACTGAGTCAAACTGTTGATGAGTGCCGTATCACTAATTCGTCCTATGCGCAAGCAATACCCAAGCTCATACTCGTAGATTTCGGGGATGCGTGCACGAAAATCAGTATCTGCTTTCATGAAATCTCGTCCACTCGACGCAGCCCAAATAGAATCCATATTCACGAAACCAATGTTGACCTTCACATGCGATGCATCCACATCCAAAGGGTCATTGGAGCAAGAAGATATCAGAAGGACAATTGAACCTGTAAGAAAAAAGCTTTTGATACTCATTGATATTCCTTATTTTTGACATCAAAAGTACGCAAAATCAAACGAGTTAAAGCGGACTGTTAAACAAGAATTAAACGCAAAACGATATGAAAAAAATCTTACTACTTATTACAGGAATTTCATTTGGGATGAATTCTATGGCGCAAGATGCCGAAGGGAAAGAAGTACAAGCTGGCTTGGTGTTCGGAACGAGCATCTTGATGCAAAATGTGACCTCTGATTATTTTCAGAAAGGTGATGGGTTAAGCAATGACTTATCCATTGGTATGAATGTGAACTTCAGTTTGACGGAATCAATTGGGTTTTGCACAGGGCTTGAATTTGATTTTGAGACTTTGAAATATAAAACGAATTCAAATAATAATTTGTTTTATGTGTTTGAGGGAAAAAATATAATTCCTCAAAGTGATGTTGATTTAGCGAACACAAATCAGGAAATTTTCTACTTAGATTCACGCATTCAAAAAGCGACCTATTTAACTATTCCTACAATGCTTCAGTTCAGAACGAACTTCATAGGATATTTCAGGTATTTCGGGAAGTTTGGCTTGAGAAATAGTTTCTTGGTCAAAAGCACAATAAACGATGAGGGAAATGTTTACGTTCCTTTTGGTCTTTCTGGTTCAGAATCACGTGAGGACATGAAAGCAAAAAATGATTTGTTCTTCATGAAATCTGCGGTCGGTATGTCCCTTGGAGCTGAATGGAATTTTGTTGGTTCGACTTGCTTGGTTGCTGAACTCGGGTACTATTATGGCTTTACACCGTTACATACTCAATGGAACACGGACAAGCAGAAAAACTACTATTATTCATCTGAGTTTGCCATAGGCACACCTCAAATTCCAGTGAACAACGCTGCCCAACAAAGCCAATTGCAGTTCAAATTGTCAATTCTCTTTTAAGTGAATTGCGAAGCCATTTCATCACACATTCAGGGTTGGCTTTCTACGTACTGCGCTGAAGCGCGAATGGATGGCTTTATTGTTGGGATTTCGGGAGGAATTGATTCAGCCTTGACATCTACCTTGTGCGCGATGACAGGCAAGCCCACATTGATTGTGACCATGCCGATTCGTCAAACATCGGCTGAATACGAGCGTGCCATTGAACACATCGAAGACTTAAAGCTACGCTTTCCCAATGTGCAAGGAATGGAAGTCAACTTGACCGCTATTTTCGAACAAATGGAGAAAGATTTTCCGGCTGATGTGGTAGCAAACCATCTTGCTATGGCGAATACACGAGCTCGTTTGCGCATGACGACCTTGTACGCATTGGGACAAGCACATAAACGCTTGGTTGCAGGTACGGGGAATCGTGTAGAGGACTTTGGCGTCGGATTCTACACAAAATACGGTGATGGAGGTGTCGATTTAAGTCCGATTGCCGATTTAACAAAAACGGAAGTTCGCGCAGTCGCAGCACATTTGGGCATTGTTGATTCCATCATTGTCGCGAAACCTACTGATGGCTTATGGGCAGATGGACGCAGTGATGAAGATCAGCTTGGCGCGAGTTATCCTGAGTTGGAATGGGCAATGGATTTTACGGGAGACGAAAGTACACTTTCCGACCGCCAGACGACCGTGCTTGCTTTATACCGCCGTTTGCATGCCGTAAACAAACACAAAATGGAAGCTATTCCTGTCTGTTTGATTCCTGGAGAATGGAAGGTGAATTACTAGATTACTTCAAGTCAAACGAAGTCCATCAATTTCTAGAATTGAAATCAGTTTGTTACAATTTATTGGGATTAACATGAATTATCTTATCATCCTTTAAAATCACCAAATCACTATTCATTTTCTTTTTGAATTCGATAAGTTTTTCATATACCTTATCCATTCCCTCTAGAATTCGTTTTTGGTTTGACGTTCTCTTAAATTGTTTCATCAAGTGATTGCTTAATTTGGTTAAATTTAATTTTATTTAAAACATCAATTTGTGTTTCCTTTGTTTTTTCGGCTAACAACTCATATTTCCCTTCAGAATTATCAAAAATCATAACCTCGTCAACAATTGGCATATAAATATTGAATAAATTCTTGATACCATTTTTATATCTCCTTTTAATCACATGGCTTTCTACATTATGGCCACCTTCTAAAACCCTTGTTCTTACACGTTCTATAGCCAAGTCTATATTTTGCAGCCAAAAATAAAGTAAAATTACATTAAAGCCCTTCTGCTGAGCTTTTTGAATTTTCGTTCTATAACTTTTAGATGCCAAAGTTGTTTCAAAAGCAAAATTTTCATCAGTATCCAAAAGTTCATTGATACGAGACAACATAATTCTACCCGATTCGATTTGTACTTTTTCTGGTTGAAATGGAGATAGTCCTTTAGCAATTTCATCTGCGTTCACAAATTCTTTACACGCTAAAATCTCAGGCAGGATAGTAAAAGATGTCGTAGTCTTTCCTGCTCCGTTGCATCCCGCAATGATGTAAAGGTTTTTATTCACTATTCAAAGATAACGGAATTCACTTTCGTTTAGATGGAGAAATC
>JBEIKR010000046.1:0-17630 GCA_040379705.1 Crocinitomicaceae bacterium | reverse complement strand
TTGTTTGGACCTTGTTCGATTTGTAAACAGGGATAAACGATGGGTTCAAGAATTGGAGAATAAATCAAGGTGTTTGAAGACGCTATGGCAGCCGAGGTATAGGTGCTTAAATTTAATTGATAAACCGAATTGATATTTGTGTAGTAAAATTTTGATCCATCGGGAGAAAAACAAGCACCATATTTTCTGAGAAATCCTGGACTTGAATCATCTGTAACATTAACCGTTAAAGGGTTGCTTACAACTCCCGTTGTCTTATTGAAATCGAAAAATTCAATGCGGTCACTCCAATCTATAGGCATACCAATCCGATTTCCATCAGGAGACGCATCCATTGCACCTGACCAAGCTTCAGTCGCACCGATGGGAACACTCGCAAAAATTGAACCTACAGTACTTACAACAGGCTGCGCAGTAACGCCACATGCATCAATTTTCCAAGCTAAAAATTCATTCGCATTCTTTTTATGAGCAATCACCCAAAAACCTTGTATTTCATCACTTCGAATAACAATCAATTTTTCGGTCAAATCAGTTTCTAGTGGTGTATTTATTGTGGCAACTTGGACATCTCCAAGACCACCATTCAATGTCATATCTACAACGCTATATCTCAAACCATTGTCAACAACTGGACTTAAGGAAAGCGCCTCTAGTTCTTCGAGTGTGAATAAATAATAGCGTTGGTTATCCTCAGGAAAAGGTACGATCAACGCTCCCTGTGTGCATGAGTTATAAAATCCACCCAACAGATTGTCTCCATTTGGCATAACATCATTGTTTGCATTCCAGACCTTTCTGCCATCGGTATAGAAAAGTAATTGTCCTGTGCTTGGATCCGACACACTTGCCGTTGATTCATTTGAGTTGATGTCTGCGTTGCTCGAACCTACGGGGATTGGACCTGAAAAATTTACTCGGGCACCATAGCCAAAAATCCAATTATTGTTTTGCAATTGACCAAAAACAACAGGTGTTTGTAGTGTGAAAGTTAGGATAATAAAAAGGAAATTTCTTTTTAGTATAGGCATATAAATCAGTGAGTTAAATTTGACGAGTAAGTTATCAACTGACTTAAAACACATAGTTAATTTTTAGACGTTGAGTACGAAGATTTTGGAACCATATAATGGTTAAACTCAAAAAGAATAGATGCAAGAAAACGCTTTGCATAATGTTTTCTTTAACGAACAAATGAAAATTCAAAAAGTTTTTATGACAAAGACGTTTATTCGGAGGGTTTAGTTGATTGCACTTTTTTCGTTTGTACTGTCACCTGAAACTCCAAGATAAATTTCATCAAACCGCTCCTTGTAGTCCTTAATTTCTGTTTTCATCCATTTATCCCAAAACGTGAAATACAATCCATAATTTCCAGTGAATTGCTCATGGTGCATGTTGTGGTGAGTCGATGCGGTTTTATACTTAAAAAACGGCAGGTGCACCCAATTCTTTGGATAAATTTCATAGCCAAGATGTCCCAACACATTATTCAGTAAATCAAGTGTTTGCCAAAGAAATAAAATAGGCCAATAAATAGGAATAAGCATCGGAAGAAGAACAAATGGGAGAAATTCGACCAAATTTTCCAAAGGATGAAAGGCGAATATGGTCAACGGTGAAGGGTCGGTACTTTTATGATGGGTTTTATGCACCCAGCGGTAAATCTTCGGGTGATGCATCCATCGGTGCGTCCAATAGAAATAGGCATCGGTGAAAAAAATAAGGACAACAAGTTGAAGGTATCCCCAAACTGTACTGTGCGCTTTGAAATCCCAATAGAGCTTCATCAACCCCATTTGATCGAGTAGAGTAAGCATAGCGGTAAGCATACCAGCCAAAAGAATGGAACCAAAAGAAAACAGGATATCGTGACGAAAAAAATGTTTGCGGAATTCATTTTTTGGTTGAATTCTTCGCCAACGCCACACGTTCTTTAATAGTTTCCAGGCCAAAAGAAACACAAGAATTCCAAACAAGACATACAAGGTGAAATTCAGAACAGATTCTTCGATAGAATTCTTCAGAAATTGAGTAAAACTATTCATGGTCAGTGCTGATGATAGTTGGTTAATTAAATGGCTCTTTCTGCGACATTCTAATCTTTTTGAGCATCGTCAACTTGATTACTTCTTTTGATTTCAAAGTAGTAACCAATCACAAAAAAGTCGCGTCCAATTTCATCGTTTATTTTGTAATCAAATTGATGCAAATAGGCCAACTGAAAGCTTGAAGATTTTGTTAGATGAATGGTGAATCCACCCATAATTCTGTTTCGCTCAAAATAAGGCTCTTTGTCCGTGAAGAAAAGTTCGTTGCTCATGTTTAGTGCGACAGAAAAATCACCTTTGGCATGGTACACCGGAACCGTAAAACCTAGCCGATAGCGGTACCTGTTTTTGTACCCTGAACTCGTAAATCTGCATTCCAACCGATAGCGCTGCTCAATTTTGAATTTCCCGATCTTCTGAGTAAGCAATAGTTGTGGCCAAAGGCGAAATTCATCGTTGTTCTTCGGCAATAAAAAATCACCCCCTTCGCTGTATGTTTGATACGTCCCCCCACCAAGTGTAAAACGTAGACCATTCTTTAACTCATAATTCACCCCGCCCTTCAGCTCATAGTAATGAAAATCATCATAAAATTGCAAGGAACGAATCTGTCCTTCACCAAAAATACTCCACCGATCAGAAAGCGAATATTTAAGATTAAGGATGTTCCATGATCCCAAGGAGGCTTGTTGCGCATTCACTGAATGAACCTGCCAAACTGAAAATAAAATCAGGAAAAAAAGGCGATAAACCATAGTGCTTTTATTGTCCTCAAATTTATGAAAGAAGTTTGAAAGGTTTATACTGTAAAGCATATGGTATGACTACCCTTCTCTCAATGATCGGAGTGTGAACATGCCATAAGAAACCAAACCTCCGATTGTCTCCTGTTAACCTTTTTCAACTAAAAAAGGTTATTCCCTTCGTGTTCTTAAATAGAACATGCTGTATGTCCCAAAGGTGAAAAATTGGCAGAAATCTATTTGCAAGGTGTTTTTACCTATCAAGCGAAGCCTACAATCATACGGCGGCCAGTTGATTGCTAGTCCATTGACGTTCATGCTGTCGCCATCAGCAGCGAAACCGTAATTCCCTACTCCATGTCTGATCCCATCAATCTCGACAAGCGATGTTCCTATTTGATGAAAACGAATCTTTGCGTGTAATGAGTCCTTTGGATACCAATCGCCTAAAATATCAGTCAACGCAATTTTAGAAGAATTTGTCGCTTCTTTCTGCGCGTGGGCTTCTGTTTGGCCCAATGAACCGAAGATCAGAAAAATGATAAATATACCGAACCAATTCATCAAGATGTAATTGAACAACAGCTTGACGACATTTTGAAAGTGAGGTTGCTTGTTGAAAAAGGCGCGGCAGCTCACAGCTCATCCAATACTGATCTAGAATAATCTTAGGAAATGTGCAGCACTCACATGGGTTTGGATAAACCCGAGAATGGTTCATAATGGCGTGGAGGGGGTACGAATTAAATCTTCAAAAAGATGAAAATAGAACATTTCCTCGAGTGATTACATCAAGCAGATTTACAAATAAACACCAATTAAATTGGTTGACATTTCTTTTTTATTTATTTTAGGACGCCTCAACTATAAACTATGAAAAAAGCTACTGTTATTTTATTCCTTTCGTCCTTTTTTGCTCCATTTTCCTATGCGCAAAATGAACCGAAAAGCGAAATTATCAGCCAAAAATCAAGCCCTTTGTCTGATTTTCCCAAGTTTGTGAACACTGGAAATCCCCTCGAGGATCAGACGAATTATTCCGCGGCAAAGGAAATTTGGGTTGCCACGAATCCTCGTGCTTACGAAATAATGTTAAATGCTGAATCTGTTGATATGCTTCCAGGTTTTCCTCAAAAAGTGAGAACAGGAAATGCAGAGTTAGATGATTTAAATTTCAAACAAGCGAAAGATATTTGGTACCAGACCTACCCTGAAATTTTGAATTTCTTTTACGAGAACAACTCGAAAAAATATTCGAATATCCGTTAATCCACAACCTACACTATCCTAATAAATCAAAAAACTATGAAAACAATAATCTCGATTATTGCATCTTTTTTAATGGTGATTGCCATTAAAAATTCTGCCATCGCACAATGCGCATTTGGCGGAGCTCAATATCCATCGACAATTTTTTCGAATCCAGGTTCGACGTTTGTCACGGTTAGCGGCTGTATTTATGGCGGGGAATATCAATTGTATAATGTCGTTGCGGGAACTACCTACGAGTGGTCGTATTGCACCGGTGATGGCGCAGCAAATGCCGTTGGGGAAGATTTGCAATTAACACTATTCAACAATACCACAGGTGTTTTTTTGGCGTATGCCGATGATGTCTGCGGACTTGCGCCGAAGATTTCATGGACAGCTACTTTTACAGGCACCGTTCGTGTTTTGACAAACCTTTACAATTGTGTAACTAACACCACATGCCATACACTTGTATGGCGAGGTATATCAGGTGGCGGTGGTGCTACCGGTTGTAATTCGGGGGTTCCCTATCTCACTTATACAGTGACTTGCCCATCCACCCAAGTTTCTTATGCATCGTGCACTTTTGCTGGCGAATACAATACCCTTACATTAACAGCTGGGACAGCATATACGTTTGGTTCAAGTGTTACAACTGATTATATCACCATTACGAATGCCGCGAATACCATTTTAGCATCGGGAACGCAGCCAGTGAACTTTACGCCAACAACTTCTGGTACATACCGCGTTTACATACATCTTAATTCAGCGTGTGGCACTTCAAACACATGCCGCAATCCGTGGGTAACATGTGGGACTGGACCACCTCCAACCGTGGGATGTAATACGGGTGTTTTCTATTCCTCCTACACACCAACATGTATTGGTACACAAGAGGCCTATGCAGCCTGTACCTTTGCTGGAGAGTATAACAATTTGACCTTGAATGCCGGCACAGCATACACTTTTGGTTCGAGCGTAACAACGGATTACATTACCATTACGAATGCAGCGAATACCATTTTAACATCAGGAACCCAACCGATAACATATACCCCACCTACTTCTGGAACATACCGCGTGTACATACATCTTAATTCAGCGTGTGGCACAGCGAACGCTTGCAGAAATCCATGGATTCAATGCGGTACGGCTCCTCCATCAATTCCGAATGATCCATGCTCAGGTGCGCTGGCCATTACGCCAGGAACCTATACAGGAACAACGGTCGGAGCAACTGCAGATCTAGCACCTCTATGTGGTACAGCGGCAGATGGAACCGGTGGAGGTGTCTGGTACTCCGTGACTGGTACTTCTCCTTGCAAATCATTTACCGTTTCAACATGTACAGGAACAACATTTGATTCTCAGATACGCGTCTTCTCTGGTTCTTGCGGTGTCCTCACCTGCGTAGATGGAAGTGACGATTTTTGTGGAGCGCAATCCCAAGTTACTTGGAATTACACCCCTGGAACAACTTATTATGTGCTTGTTCATGGTTTCGGAGCCACTACGGGTCCATTTAGTCTAACATTAACAGAATCTAGCTCCTCTACCATTACCCCAACTCTGGCAACATTGCCAATCATTAGTGGCGAATGTTCTGTGAATCTTTCTGGAGCTCCAACGGCAACAAGCTCGTGCAATGGCGCAATAACTGCTTCGACAACTGGATTGACAAGTTTTAGTGCGCAAGGAACGTATACGGTAACATGGAATTATTCAGATGCTGCCGGAACAACTTCATCACAGACACAAACTGTTATTGTGGATGACGTGACTGCACCAGTACCTGCTTTAGCAAGTTTAGCCGATATTAATTCCTCGTGTGCAGTTACTTCTTTGAGTGCTCCAATTGCTACCGATAATTGTGTGGGTGGAATTACAGGGACCCATAATGCCACTTTCCCGATCGTATCCAATACCTTAGTGACGTGGACTTACGACGATGGAAATGGAAATATTTCTACACAAACTCAGCAAGTAAATGTTAGTGATCTTATTGCACCAGTTCCAACAGCGGCCTCACTTGCCACTGTTTCATCTGTCTGTTCACCAATTAACTCGTTAACAGCACCTTCAGCATCCGACAACTGTTCGGGATTGATTACCGGAACGACAACAACCAACTTTCCAATTACGTCAAATACTACAGTAACATGGACTTTCACGGATGCCGCTGGAAATACGTCAACACAAATACAAGCAGTTGAGGTTGGTGATGCCATCGCCCCTGTTCCAACAAATTCATCCCTTCCAACCATTACTTCTACGTGCTCTCCTGTAACGAGTATCACTGCGCCAACAGCCTTTGACAACTGTTCTGGAGCTATCCTCGGAACGACAACATCCAGCTTTCCGATTACGTCAAACTCCACTGTAACATGGACTTTCACGGATGCAGCCGGAAACACATCGACACAAATTCAGAACGTGGAGGTAGGTGATAATAGTGCACCTGTAGCGAATGTATCGAGTTTGTCACCTGTGGTATCAACTTGTCCTGTTCCGAGTATCTCAGCGCCTACAGCTACGGATGACTGTTCAGGTCAAATTACAGGAACGACAAATACTGTATTCCCAATTTCAGCAAATACGACGATTACTTGGTCATTCGTTGATGCTACTGGAAATACGTCAACACAAACACAAGCGGTGACGATTAACGATAATCAAGCACCAGTTCCAACAAGTGCATCCTTACCGACGATTACTTCTACATGTACACCTGTAACAAGCATTACGGCACCAACTGCCCTAGACAACTGTTCAGGATCTATCGTAGGTACTACAACAACAAGCTTCCCAATTACGTCAAATACTACAGTAACGTGGACATTCACAGATGGGTTTGGAAATATTTCAACACAAACACAAGCGGTTGAAGTTGACGATGTTATTGCCCCTGTCCCAACAAATGCTTCCCTACCGACCGTTACTTCAACGTGTTCTCCGGTAACGAGCATTCCTGCGCCAACAGCCAATGACAACTGTTCTGGGTCAATCATCGGAACAACAACATCTAGTTTTCCAATTACATCGAATACCACAGTCACTTGGACATTCATGGATGCTGCTGGAAACACATCGACACAAAATCAAAGTGTTGAGGTCGGCGATAATAGTGCGCCAGTAGCGGATGTGTCGAGTTTATCACCTGTTGCATCGACATGTCCAGTTCCTAGTATTTCAGCGCCAACAGCGACAGATAACTGTTCAGGTCAAATTACAGGAACGACAACTTCTGTGTTCCCTATTTCTGCAAATACTACAATTACGTGGACCTACATTGATGCCGCTGGAAATACGTCAACACAAACTCAAGTGGTGACTATTAACGATAACCAAGCTCCAGTTCCTTCACTTTCAAACCTTTCGGATATCATTTCTACGTGCAATCCAGTGAGCACTTTAACCGCTCCAACAGCAAATGACAACTGTTCTGGGTTGATTACAGGAACAACTACCACTGCTTTACCGATAACAACAAGTACAACAATTACATGGACCTATGTTGATGGATTTGGCAATCAATCCACTCAGTCACAACTCGTGAATATTGGGGATATCACAGCGCCAGTTCCGGATGTGTCAGCATTACCAGATGTAACGGGGACTTGTTCAATCACTTCACTGAATCCACCGACGGGAACTGATAACTGTTCAGGAGCTGTTATTGCTACTACCAATGCAACACTTCCAATCACATCCAATTCAATCATTACTTGGACGTACAGCGATTTATCAGGCAATACAATCACGCAAACTCAAAATGTGGTCCTAGTTGACAACATCGCACCAGTTCCGGTCAATACTGCCCTATCCGATGTGAACGGTGTTTGTGAAATCACCAACCTAACAGCACCTACTGCAAATGACAATTGCGCAGGAATCATAACGGGTACAACAAGTGCGACACTACCAATTACTTCCAATACAACAATCACTTGGATTTTTAATGATGGCAATGGAAATACTACTTCACAAACACAAAATGTTGTTTTGAACGATAATGTTGCTCCAACTCCTGCTATTGGTATATTGGCAGATGTTACAAGTTCTTGTTCATTAAGCACTTTAACAGCACCTTCCGCCACTGACAATTGTGATGGATCACTTCTTGGAACTACAAATACAATCTTCCCAATTACCTCAAATACGACGGTTACGTGGACTTACACAGACGGGAATGGAAACACAACAACACAAAATCAAAATATCATTATTACCGACTCAGGTGCACCAACTCCTGATGCAACGCTCAATGACATTAACGAGACTTGTGAAGTAAATAGTTTAACGGCGCCAACCGCTACAGATGATTGTCAGGGAAGTATAACGGGAGTAAGTAATGTGACATTGCCAATTACAACATCTACACTCGTTACATGGACGTTCACTGACAACTTCAATAATGTTGCAACACAGACCCAACAAGTGAACATTAGCGCATTGCAAGCTGATGTCGCTCTTAACGGGGCAACTTTAGAAGTAGTGAATCCTGTTTCCAATGCGACGTATCAATGGGTTGATTGTGACAATAACAATGCACCAATTAGCGGCGCTACTGGTTCTACGTACACGCCAACAGTAAGTGGTAATTATGCAGTGATCGTGAGTTATTTAAGTTGCAGCATTACAAGTAACTGCAGTGCTGTCCAGGTCAATGGACTAGAAAACATCACATGGAAATTCTTGGTTTATCCAAATCCAACGAATGATATGATTCATGTGACTGTACCAGAAAACGGAAGTCTAAACTTGTACGATGTATCTGGTAAGTTGATTTGGGTCCAAAATATTTCTGAAGGTCCCAATACCATTGACTTCAAGGACATGGCAACAGGAAGTTATGTGATTGAATTTAAATCGACAAATTACATTTCAAACACAAGAATTGTCGTAGAAAAGTAATTTTTAAGAAAAGAGAGAAAGGGGCTGTATCGACAAGGTGCAGCCCCTTTTTTTTACGCTGTTATGGATGGCCTGATATAAAATAGGGGGTGAGGTGGTATTGAAAATAATCAATCCAGTTCGAAAAAGGATTGTTTGATCCTCGCCGCAGCGGACAGGCCAATGGGGTCACAAAAACAGAGTAAAAAAAGAACGAAAGCGATTCAATACCCATTACTTGCGATTCAGCTTCGCACTCTCGCTACTCCCCCTGATTTTAGGACCAAAGGTTTGAAATATCGAACTTGATGAAGGATTTACAAGAAGTAATTAAAGTGTGAGGTTGAGTCCCGAAGTATCGGGACAAGTTGTGAGTGCGAAGAAAAACAGAGTGGAGTTTCAGCGCTCTCGCTTTTCACTCTCACTCTGTTTTGTGGGCCCCAACAGGGTCGAACATATAGTATTGTCACAGATTTTCAGTTTCAAAATTTCTGTCGTAAATTAATGTTGATTTCAGAGGTCTAGAAAATTTCATGGCTGCTGAAACCCAATGAAACCGCTAATAAATAATTTCCCAATACAAAAACCTATTCACAAATTAATTTACACATTGTCTTTGCTGTAAAATACCGGGAGAAATTGATAGACCCCTCATGGGAAGAAAAACTTCACAAGTACATTTCTGGAATTGTAAGTTTAAAAAACCAAAAATTGCTTGAGATTAACGGGATGTCAGACCACATACAAATTTTTATAAGCGTTTTGCCAAGTTGTCTTATATCTGATCTTGTCAGAGAGATTAAAAAATCGTCCACGCAATATGTGAATTCAAATGTCTTTTGCAAGAAAAATTTTCGCTGGCAAGAAGGATACGCATTTTTTTCACACCATAGAAACTCGACGAGTAGGGTTGTCAATTACATCTTAAATCAAAAAAAGCATCACAGCACGCAGTCTTATGAGGAGGAGTTTATAAAAACGTTAAAAGAACATGAAGTTGAGTTTGATTTGAAGTATGCTTTTGATTCCAGGGACAATGATTGAATGATGTTGTTCGACCCCGATGGGGTCACAAAACACAGTGAATGTCTTCAGTTCAGTACATTTAGTTTCCTACTCCCTTGGGCTTTACGGAATAAGCACCTTCTTTCCTTTCGTCTGAGGACTCAACGTTTACTCGTTCTTTAATCTACCCTCAACTTGGTATTATCCAACACCTGATTCTCCGGCGTGATCAATAAAAATACAGTTCTTCTGTTGAGCTGATGCTGCTGAATGCTGCAATCAGAAACTACTTCATCCTCACAAGGACAGTTCTCCAAAAGTTGATACTCACCATAGCCTTTAGCCGTAATATTCGTTTTAGAAATTCCTTTGCTCAAGATATAATTCACACAACTTTTTGATCGATTCTCAGAAAGTCTCTCGTTGTATGCGTAGCTGCCTCGACAGTCGGTATGGGATTGCAATTCCACCTTATATTTTGGGTGTTCATTCATGTAACTTACCAATTTGTCCAATTCAACCTGGCTTTCTGGTCGCAAGTTGTATTTATCAAAATCGTACAATATGTTCTTGATCTGGATGTATTGCGAATCTGGAAGTTGTGTCAGTTTCAGTGTATAAACAAACGTATCTATACATTCAACGGTCCTATTTTTTGGAATGCTGAAGCGAAGGTCCTCATAATTCACTACTTCCAATGTAATCGAATCGATGGCTGTTGCGCCTTCATCCAGGAATGTGAAGATTGAATTGGTGGAAACGTATTGATTTTTAACCTTTCCATCACTTTGATAGGCGTACATAACGATATTATCAATGCGCTCGCCCATACTACCCTCGAACTTCAAACTCGTGAAATGCTTCGTGAAATTGGATGTTAAATGATACGCCAAGTTGCCATTTTTCACAGGTTCAAAAACAAGAGAATCTGCTGTCATTTCTTCATCACCAGCGTATAAGAATTGGTAATTTCTCCCTTTCACAAATGTAGAAATCGAAATTTGACCATTATTGTCGGTAGTTAATTCTTGAATTTTATTCGATTTCAAGTCCTTGAAGAATATGGTTCGATCAACCAATGGTTCTTCTCGACAAGATGTCAAATTTAGCGTAGCAACACACTTAAATGGCTCCTTATAGATCGTGTAAATTTTGTCATTCCAAGATTCTCTGTTCGATGAAATGAAGCCATGACCCGTTTCTTCGTTGATGTAAAATCCAAAATCGTCTGCATGCGTGTTTATTGGTGCGCCAATATGTTCCGGCTTCTCGGAATAAAAGTCAAAACTGTAAATGTCAAGACCACCTATTCCCGGCCAGCCATTCGATGAAAAATAAAGAACGCCATTTGAGGATACAAAAGGGAACATTTCATTTTGCTTCGTATTTACCTGAGCACCAAGATTAATGGGCGCAGTCCACTTACCCATCTCTAGTTTTGTTTTCACGAGATCAGTACCCCCCATGGAATATTCAGGGTTGTCAGTCACAAAAACAATCCACCCATTCGTGTCCATAACGGCGTGCCCATTCGAATACAAATGGCTATTAAATGGAAAAGGAATCTCTTCCCATTTTTTTTCATTTTTAAGGAATATACGTTGTTCTAAACGCGAGTATTTTACCTTGTTAATGGTATCCCAATAGGGATGATTCCGTGTGATGAACGCCATTTTCCTATCCTTGCTGAATGAAATAGGTCCGTCATGGGACGTTGACTGTTCGATTGCACGCCATTGGTTGTGATAGAACACGCGCGACCAAAATTTCTTTTGCCAAATTTTGTATTTATCCTGCTCTAACGTATCCAAATAGCAAATACTAAGAAACTCTTGGCCCGTTCTGTTATAGTTGCTATTAATCAACCCTGCATCATCATTCGTGGAAACATAAAGCACAACGTTTTCATAGGGCACCGCACAAAATTCTTCACCTTTCGTGCGCGTTTTAAAGTCTCCAATGATGTAATCGCTCTTCGAATTTAGAAGCTCTTTTATTTGATTGTAATCATTGACCCATGGCATCACTTTCTCATGACCACCAAACCGTTGACTTGCTAAATCAATCGCGCTTTTCAATTCCCCATGTCGTTTGTTCAAACAAAGTAATTCAAAGTACTGCGTGTAATCTTCAACCACATTGGAATTCAACGAAATTAAAAGGCTATCCCATCGCAATGCTTCTTCATACTTCTCCATCATGAAAGCCATATCTGCAGCTTTACGCAAAGGAGATAAATCCGCTGGTGTATTTTCCAAAGACTCCTCTGCCAATTCACACCAAATTGGATATGCCTTTTGGAATTCGAGTCTGTCACTCAATGATTGTGCATACTCAGTCTTGTAGGATTGTCCAAAACATTGCCACCCTAATAAAGCGAAGGATAAAATAATTAACTGTTTCATACTTAAAAATATCTTGGGCTGAGGTAAGCGTTCTTTCTTGTTTTGAAATCCATGGAGATCACGAGTTCATGACTTCCCCACTGGTTCACCAATTTGCCGTTGATTGGAAAATCATAGGCATACCCAATCGTGCAAAAATCTTTTAGCGTATAGGAGGCATTAAATCCAATCGCATCATGAACACGGTATAAAAGACCTACCCAAAATTGATCAAAAAACTGTGCTGAAAAATTTACATCAAGAGATGCCGGCGCATTCGCGGTTGTTTTAAAGAGTATTGACGGCTTAAATGCAATGACCGAGTTGTACTTGTACACATATCCCGCCATGATATTAAAATGGCGCTGATAAAATGCTCTGTCTGTAGGACTTCCAAATGATCGATTCAACAAACGCGGCATTGAAGCACCTGCATAAAAATTCGTGTTGTATAAATACACTCCTAAGCCGAAATTTGAATTGACAACAGAATTGGATTGCTGGTAATTCAAATCGCCAATATCGGTCACATTCAAACCGGAAAAGTTGAATTGCGCTTGTTGAATTCCTGCGGATGCTCCAAAAGACAATTTTAAGTCTTTGCTATTCAGTTGCATGTGATAGGCAAAATGTGCCATGGCATCGAGTCCTGAACGTGCACCTATTTTATCGTAGTTCAATGTCGCACCAAGGGCTATTCTTTTTTTAATGACCGGGGCATGAACGGACAAGAACTGCGTTTTTGGCGCTCCGTCCCAACCGATCCACTGCGCACGTGTCACAGCCGTCACCGTCAATGCTTCTCTACTTCCCGCATAGGCCGGATTAAATTGCAATGGATTGAAAAAATACATGGACGTTTGTGCATCTTGCTGGGCATAAAGACCAGTCAATGAACAAATACAAATGAGTATAATGAATATCTTTTTCATGGCAATCAAGGTTGAATCTCTATAAATCCAGTGTATGGATCCTGTGATTTCTTTTTAGTATCAATAACGTAAAAATAGGTGGCCGAAGGAAGTGCTTCAGCTTTCGTTCCTTTATAATGACCGTTCCAGTCATTGTTGTAAGGCTCTGCTTCGTACACCACATTTCCCCATCGGTTATAAACGGTCACCTTATTGTCTGGATAGAATTCTAAATTTTGAATGATCCATGTCTCATTGAGGTTATCGGCATTTGGTGAAATGAACTGAGGAACAATGATTGGAATCAATGGTGTACATCCTAAATCAACCACTTGACTTGAGGTACATCCTTCAGCGTCTGTGACCGTAACACTGTAGTTCCCTGCATCGATATCTGTCAAGGTGGCTCCTTGAACATTTCCTTGCCATTCATAGGTAAATCCTCCATTGCCACCAGTCGCCAGTACCGTCAGGCTTCCATTTGCTTCTTCACATTCGGAGGCTACTGAATCCACTTCGGTGATCACAATTGGGGCACCTTGATCGACAATTGCGTTGGCGTCCACTTGACAATTGTCTTCATTTGTTACCATTACGGTATAGTTACCTGAACTAAGCCCCGTCACATTGCCGGAATTGGGTAATGATGGTGTCCAAGTATACGTCAAATTACCCCCGGAATTGTCTGTTTGAATGCTGATTGCTCCATCTGATCCATTGTAACATTTCACATCTATTACGGTCACTGAGGTAATGTTTAAATTTTCAGGAGGGTCCATCTCCACATTTTCGGTATTGGTGCACCCTGTTTGCACATCAGTCATGGTAATGCTATAGGTTCCGGGTACATTTACCGTTGGTGAACTTGTGGTTCCTCCAGATAGTATTCCTGGTCCAACCCATGAAATCGTGCAATTGCCTGGTGTTACAACGCCATTGATTGTTGCCGGGTTTAAGTTGCAATCGAGCCCAGATGCAGGACTTAGAGTGTAATTGAACTCTGGACTTGGAATTACTGTCACTGTAAATTGATCTTGAACTGCAGGACAATCATTCAACTGGGCACTCACAGTAATATTCCCGCTAATGCTTGATGAATTATCATTCGTTGTTGTCCAAGCGGGAACTGTTCCATTCCCAGACGCCGCTAAACCAATAGACGTATTACTGTTGGTCCAAGAAAATGTTGCTCCAGATGGTGTAGAAACATAATCAATGGGATCAACAGTGGTTCCTGGACAAACGGTGAAATCATTATTGCTGTTAATGGTAATGGCAGGTTGCACAATCACCGTTGCCGTGACATCTGGACCAGGACATTGCGAATTCCCGACCGAAATTACATAGCTCATCGTATCCATGGTGTTGCCCGTATTTGTCAAGGTTTGACTGATATTTGCCCCTGAGCCATTTGCTTCCCCAGCAATGGTTGACGGACCATTCGTTGTCCAAGAAAACGTGGCGCTGCTGATATTACTAGTTAAATCAATGTCCGTAATTTCTCCCGAACAGATTAACGATTCCAAAGGATTTGCAGTAATTATCGCTTCAGGATTCACCGTAATAATAAACACTGTTGGAGGAACTGAAGAACAACCGACGGTCGCGCTCACTTCTATCTGCCCCACCTGATCTGTCGTATTCGAAGGTGTTATCGGTCCAAAAGTTGTTGGACTTACTCCCGAACCCTCAGATGGATTTATAGGATCCACATTCGTGAGGTTCGTAATTTCCCAAGTGATTGTATAACCTGGTACCGTGGACGTTAGATTTACCACGGCTGTTGATTGTCCACTGCAAATGGTTTGATTCACTGGGTCAGCGATTACCGATGCTGTTGGATTGATAGTCAACTCCTGCATCATCGAATCAACACCGCATCCATTACCAACATACAACCAAAATTGGTATGTGCCAGGAACAGTGAAATTAACATTCAATTCATTCGAACCATCGGTCCATTGCTCAAAATCATAAGTGCTTCCAACAAAACCGTTGCTTGATCCTAAGTCACCTCCTGCAATAGTAAACCCAGATGATTGAACGGGCACCCAATAAAATGCAACGGTACTATCACATCCAGCACTGCCAATTGTTTCGCCACTCGTAGAGGTGTTTTCAAAAGTGACTGTTTCTCCTTGACAAATCGGGGAGCCTGGTGTATAATTAAAGTTAGCCGTCGGGCCTTCGGAAACCGTAATTGGTCCCAATGAAAGTACGGTTGGTAATCCGTTCGTTGAACAGGTATTTTCCGCAAGCACCGAAACAGAAAAGGCATTTTCAATGGGTGGAATACCTGGCGCAAAAACGTAATCTACACCGCATGAACTTGTTGTAAACAAATGGGATATGGTGGTGTCGCTGGCGGTATTAAAAATCAGTGAAGCTGTTCCGTCAGAAAACACGACGGTGTAATCAATAGGTACATTATTGGATGATATATCCATTGAAAATGTGGAAGGCAAGCAAAAATTTTGTCCGGAACCAGATACTGAAATTATTGGTGCTTCACCGTTAAAAACAACATATTGATTGGTTTCAGTGCAGCCATTTGAACTGACAGTATGGGTAACCGTAAATTGACCAACCGGGAATATATGTGAAATTTGATTTCCGGTCATGGAAGTTTGTGTGGATGTCGTTCCATCACCCCAGTCAAATGTCTGTGTCACTGTACTTCCAAAATTCGACTGAAAGTTGAAGAGCTCAGGGGTTTGTGACCCACACTTTTTAAAGAGCAATTGACCATTCAGGGTGCTGGAGCCAAATCCTGCACCATTCGAAAGTAAAGAAAATGACGGTGTGTTAATGACGGTGACATTGATCACCGCGGTTGCTGTTGAAGGATTTGTCGTGTTATTATTAGAAACAGTTAAGCTAGCATTCGCCACAAATGAGCTTGCCCCTGTGTAGGTCACTACGTGCGGCCCGATTCCTGTTGCAGTAGCTGGATTGGCACCTGAACCGAAGTTCCAGGTGTATGAACTCCCTGCTACAGTTTGCGTCGAGGTACTTGTGAATGTGAGCGTTTGTCCTTCACAAATTGTCACTGATCCTCCAGATAGCGCTGGTATGGTGGTGAAACTTGAGGAAGGTTGCTGTCCATATACGTTCGTGAAAAACGACAATACAAACAAAGCTCTCAAAATAAATTTGTTTTTAATTTTCATATCAATGCGCGATTTGACCCAATTAATGCCATGCAAAGAAAAGCATAATTATTTGATAGTTAAAATCTTAATGATTTTCGCAGTAGCTTAAGTAGTAATTCTCCCAATTGTTTGGATTAAGGCAGGATTTTATTCGCCGACAATTTAGCAAACAGGGTCTCAATAATTCAAAAGTTTCGAGGAAATGAGGTATAAAAGTGGGAATGCTTGAAGGTAAAATGAAGCAACAAGCTTAAGGTTTCTGCGCACCGAAACTTACCAGGTAAACTTCAATAAGGCGGTGTTGGTTTTTGGACTTATTCGAATTATCGTTTATTTAATTATTCAAGGCTTTCACCCTAAAACGTGGCGTGGAATGCAGGAAAATGAATCAAAGCAATTAGTGATTTACATTTGTTAATGTAAAAAGATTTTCACTTTTTTCGCAAAACCAACTAAATTATTTAAACTTTCTGAAAGGGTTGAGAAGTGAGTAGAAACAAAAAATTATGTAGCGAACTTTTCTTCAATCTTATATTTTTTTCAAATTTTCATCCAAGGTAACGAATACGTTTCCGTAATCATATAGGATTCGCCAATAGTCTTTTCCCCTAATTTCTAATTTGGTAATTTTAATAGATTCACTTGGTATAAAGTAAAAGCCATTATCATTTCTTAGTAAAAACCCAATTTTATTATTTGAATTGACATAACTATTAATTTTCAGTTTCCCACCATTAATTTCACAACACATATCAGAATTGTATTTACTGGAGTTTAATGAGTTGAAAATGATTTTTTCGAATTCTTGTAGGAATTGTGCCAGTTCTAATGGCGGTATTCCATCGTATTCAATTCGTCGAAATAAAAATCCCTCTGACAATGTTTCGTATCCATATTCTGCACTAAAATCATATTCTCCCGGTTTCTCGGTCACGGAATTTCTTCCTTTTAAGTATTTTTTTCTATTCACAGGGTAATTAGAGCAAAAACTAACGAGCTCTTTTATTTCAACAAGAATCAGTCGTTTTTGAAATACAGTTATGTCCGAATTTAATTGAGAATAGTTTTCTTTAATCGAATTGTAAATAATTTCTCGTGATGCTTTATTCTTCATTAAATTATGAAACAAGGTCATCATTTTAATGTCTATGCCATTTTTTTTATTGAAGCTAAAATACCTCCACCAACCGTCGTTATTATTTAATTTATAAAAAGCAAAATACATTAAAGAAACAAG
>JBEIKR010000045.1:0-17722 GCA_040379705.1 Crocinitomicaceae bacterium | reverse complement strand
CTAATCGCAATTCTATCAATGCTCACAGGCTTTGACACGGTTGCACAGTCATTAACCATCGGAACCAGCACAACAGCCACTTACTTCTACGGCCCGTATTACAGAAGTTCGGCAACTTCAACCATCAACTACTCCAAGTATGCGTACTTGTACACCCCAGATGAGTTGGCATCAATACCCGTGGGATCAACCATTACCATGATTGAATGGCAAAAAGCCGCTGGAACAATCACTGCACCTAACCAGTTTCAGATTTATTTAGAAAATAATGCTGCAACCGTGTTGACTCCAGGAACCACCTGGGGAGCATTCACCAGTACAGCAACGAATGTATACAACAATGCCGCACAAGGTTTCACTGTAACGGGTCCAGGATGGGAAGGATTTACTCTTTCAACTGGTTTTGTTTATACCGGTGGATCTCTAGAAATACTCACTGATTTCTTTAAACAAGGTACCGCGAGTGGTCAAAACAATTACTATCACACAAGTACACCGGGAAAAGCATTGGGTTGGGCTGCAACAACTGCTGGATCAACTGCTACTCCTCTCGGTACAACAACATACGGGAACAATCGCCCAAATATTCGCATTACCTATACCCTGCCTCCAACATGTCTTGGAACACCCGACGGGGGTAATGCAGTGACTGCCAATGCATCCATTTGTCCTGATGTCAACTTTGTTGTTCAATTAAATAATGCATCTCAAGGAGACGGTATCACCTATCAATGGCAAGTTTCTACGAACGGAACAACGTATGCCAATATTCCAGGTGCAACAACACCAAGTTTGACTACAAGCCAAGACGTTGATTCTTATTATCAATGTGTAGTAACATGCGGGCCATCTGGATCCTCTGGAACGTCTACACCAGTTCAGGTAACAACAAACCCATTCATGCAATGTTATTGTACAAGCACAGCTACCAATATTGCCAATGAGGAAATTTTCAATGTTAAAGTTGGTTCCTTAAACAACACATCGACTTGTGGAACGACAGGAATTGGAGCATCAACATTAAACCTCTATTCTGATTTCACCTCAGTTGCTGCACCAAATCTTGCTGCTACAGCTACCTACCCATTAGGTTTGACTGTTGGAACATGTGGAACAATCAACAACAACATGAGCAAGGTCTTCATCGACTATAACCAAAATGGATTATTCACAGATGCAGGCGAACTTGTTTATGTATCTCCAGCAGCTGTTGTTGGTGCGAATACGATTAATACGACCTTCGTCGTTCCAGCAGGTGCAGTTTTAGGCCTTACACGTATGCGTGTCATCAACATGCAAACGATTTCTGCAACGACGATTAACCCTTGTGGAACGTATGCCTTTGGTGAGACAGAAGATTACATGGTGAACATCACACCTGCGCCTTCCTGTCCTCAGCCTACAAACTTAACTTTTGTAAATGCTAGTAACACAACTGCAACGTTGCAATGGACAACAAATGGATCTGAAACACAATGGGAAATTGAATACGGTCCAACTGGATTTATACCAGGAACGGGCACCGGTGTTCTTGTTAACTCAAATCCTGCAACTATCAATGGTTTAACTTCAAACTCATTCTATCAAGCCTATATTCGTGCGGTATGCACCCCGGGTGACAGCTCATTCTACACCGGACTTGTTGCTTTCAACACCTACAACCAAGGAACATTTGTGGATTTTGACAATTCGTGTCCTGTAGGTGGATTTGTTGACATTACAACAACCGGTACCCCTCTTCCATTAAACGATGAGGATGAGGCGCCACTTTCATTCCCTTACACCGTATTTTTCCAAGGAACGCCCTATACCAATGCGACAATTGGTAACAACGGGGCAATTGTATTTGGTACAACGACAGCGCAGGTTGCGTTGAATAATACAGTCATGACAACGGCTGCCAACGGACTCTACCCATTCTGGGATGATTTGGCAGGAACGGGTGGTGGTTTGTGGTACCAAACAATTGGCACAGCGCCAAATAGAAAGACCATTGTTCAATGGAAAAAAGACCGTGTGGGTGCGGTTGGAAACCCTATTCAGTTCGAATTGATTATCGAAGAAGCATCCCAAGAAATTTATTATGTCTATGAAGATGTTATTGCAGGATCAGTGGCATACGACAATGGAGCGTCTGCGACCATTGGTCTCGCTGGTACAAACCAAGATGTTCAAGTATCTTTCAATCAAACGACCTATTTAAGTGAAAATACATGTATTCACTTCGTTTATACCGATTGTCCTAAACCAGTAAACTTGGTTGCCAATTCTGTCTTGTCTGACCAAGCAAGTTTCTCTTGGTCTGCAGGTCTTGCAGGTGAAACAAGTTGGACAGTGATTTATGGTGCTGCTGGATTTGATCCAACAAGCGGAGGAACTACAGTCAATACTTCGACAAACAACATTTCATTGGTAAACCTTGATCAATTGACGGAATACGATATCTATGTATATGCAGACTGTTCAGTTGGAAATCAAAGTCTTGGTTTGTTTGGGACATTTACTACACCTCCTTTCTGTTCAAACCCTACGGCAATGAACAACACGACCGCTACAGGATCAATTCTTGCATCTTGGACATGGACAGCATCGTCTGTGAACTATCCTGCAACAGGATTTAACGTTCAATATGGTGTGAATGGATTTGATTTGTACACGGGAACAGTGGCAAGTTCAGGTTCTGCATTGAACAACATCATCAATGATGCAACTTTATTGAGCGGTGGTGTGTACCAAGTGTATGTACAAGCCGTATGTGGAACAGATACATCATCGTATGTTGGACCTTTCTCAGTGATTATGCCATTGGCAAATGACTCTGTGTGCGACGCTCAACTTTTGAATGTTGACGGAACCTTATACACTTTCAACAACACCGGTGCTACAGTTCAATTGAATGAGGATCTTATTGCTCCTCCAGCAACGGGACTTCAAACAACCACAGGTTGGGTAGATTCAACATTGAACCTTACAACTTGGTTCAAGTTTGTAGCACCAGCCTCCGGAAATGTACGTATCAATAATACTTCCTTGAATTATAACGGTCAAGCAGCTGTGTACTCAACAACGACATGTACTGAGTTTAGCGCATTTACATTGATTGCCGCCAATGACAACGCAATTGGGGGGACGAGCAACGCACCGAATTTTACGGTGTGCGGATTAACCCCAGGAAACACCTATTATTTGATGCATGATGGCTTCAGTTTTATTCCAGGAAACTATGCTATTTCTATCACACCAATTAACCTAAACGCAGGCGCGTTTAATGGTGTCATCGATGTTTGTTCAGGAGAAACTGCTAACCTATTCGATGGAGTTACCGGATACAACACTGGAGGGGTTTGGACAGCAGAGCTTGTGATTTCAGGTGCTGGATTAAACGATAGCTTGTTCTCATCAGCAGGCTTGGCTTATGACGTTTTCAACTTTGACTACAGCATCACAGATGGCTGTGCGGTAGACACCTCAATCGCTCAAGTTCATATTTTTGGACCATCCTCCGCAGGAAATGATGGAACTGTGTCAGTATGTCGTAACGAGCCTTTCGACTTATTGACTGGACTTTCAGGAAATATGGATGCGGGAGGTACATGGTACAATCCAAGCAACCAAGTAACAGAGTCATTCATTAGTGCTCCAAATATTCCTGGTCAATACAACTATGACTACATCACAGGAAATGGTGTTTGTCCAAATGACACATCAAATGTACTGGTAAGTGTAAATCCGAACTGTGATTATAATGGTATTGAAGATTTGGAAGTTGAACACTTCACGGTGTATCCTAACCCATCAACAGGAATGGTATTCATTACTAATGAACAATCAAACGAAATGTACTTCTTTGAAGTGACGGATATGAATGGACGAATAGTTTATACAAGTTCATTGGCTGTTGCTGGTTCTTCGGTTACAGAGATCAACCTGACAAACACACAACCTGGAATGTACTTCTTGAGAGCATTTAACGATCGTTCGTCGAAAGTATTCCAAATCGTATTGAACTAATCCTCATTTCGCAAAGTCATTGAACCCTTTAAATTACAAGAAAATGCAACGAATAATTAACACCTTACTCATTACGCTATTGCTGTCAACTGCTGCAGTTGCGCAATATTGTGCACCGACAAGTTCGGGAGGGACTGGAACGCTTATGAATGTTGTGTCATTTAGTAATATGACCAATAATTCTACGGCGACAAATCCAACAGCCTCTCCGTTCTACTCGTCCTACACAAATACAGCAACCGTGTTCCTTGGTCAGAGTTACAACCTTTCACTTACCATGGAAGCGGCTGGAACGTATACAGCAGCGATTGCTTCTGTATGGATTGACTACAACCAAAACCTCGTGTTTGAAGCCTCAGAATGGCAACAAATTGGTTTAGCAATTCCTAGTGGTCAGGTTACTACTGTTTCTGTTACTATTCCATTAACTGCAACTCCGGGAAGTACAAAAATGCGGATCCGTACACGCGGCAATGGAAATCCAAATGGTTCAGGTGATGCCTGTTCGGTATTTGGTTCTGGAGAAACAGAAGATTATAATATCTCTATTGTACCCCCTACTCCGTGCGCGGGTCAGCCTGTTGGTGGAACAACGACGACGTCAAATGCAGCGGTTTGTCCAGCAAATACATTCTCATTATCCATGAGTGGCGCGACATTGGCTTCAGGCTTGACCTACCAATGGCAATCGTCTTTGAATGGAACAACATTCACGAATATTCCGGGAGCAACTTCTCCATCGTACAACACAACACAAAGCGTAAACACCTATTATCAGTGTATCATCACATGCACGGCAAGTGGATTAACAGCTACGTCTGCACCTGTTCTGGTAACGACAAATTCTTTCATCGATTGCTATTGCCCTAGTAATGCAACGAGCCTTGCTGATGAAGAAATCTTAAATGTTTCCGTGAGCACCTTGAACAATACATCCACATGTTCGACTACAGGTGGTGCAGGTTCAGTTTTAAATCAATACTCGAACTATACAGCTACTGTTCCTGCACCAATCTTGGCTGCTTCAGTAAGCTACCCATTGTCGATTCAAATTGGAACATGTGGGGGTAACTTCAACAATGCCACAAAAGTATTTATCGACTTCAACCAAAATGGATCTTTTAGCGACCCGGGAGAGAATGTTTATACTTCTGCAGCCGCGGTTGTCGGACCACATACGGAGACAGGTAGTTTCACAGTACCTCCAACAGCAACAATTGGTTTAACGCGAATGCGTGTGGTGAATGTAGAAACGACATTACCAACGTCGATTACCCCTTGTGGAACCTATACATGGGGTGAAACGGAAGATTACATCGTAAACATTGCACCTTTGCCGACATGTCCACAGCCGAATTCATTCTCTGTGTTGACGGCTACTACTTCATCTGCAACCCTTCAATGGAATACTGCAGGATCTGAAACACAATGGCAAATTGAATACGGTCCACAAGGATTTGTTCCTGGAACGGGTACTTTGTTGGTTGTAAACTCGAACCCATATACTCTAAATGGATTGACGACTGGTTCTTTTTACCAAGCGTACATTCGAGCAATTTGTTCGGCTACAGATACATCTTACTGGGCGGGTGTTGCTTCTTGGAACACTTACGGTCAGGCGCAATACATCGAATACGATTCAGAATGTCCAACTTCAGGATTTGTAAACATCGCGGCAACTGGAACAGCTACGAATACAACAGATGACTCAGAAGTGGGTGTAACCTTGCCTTTCCCTTTATTGTATCAAGGAACGTTAATCAACGATATTACGATTGGTAACAATGGTGGAATCTTGCTTGGTACGCTTACAGGAAATGTTGGATATACCATGACTCCAACTGGATTGTTCCCTTATGTGCAAGACATGAACACACCTTATGGCGGTGTGTACTACCAAACAATTGGAACTGCTCCAAATCGTAAGTTCATCGTGATGTGGTCAAACTTAGCACATTATTTCTCTACTCTGGGTACGGATGGTGTAACCTTCGAATTGATCATTGAAGAAACTACAAATGAAATCTATTTCGTATATGATGACGTGATGCATGACAATGCTTTATACAACTACGGATTAGATGCTGAAATTGGTGCAACTGGAGCTCAAACTGTTCAGGTTTCAATCAACAACGCGACTTACCTTCAAAACAATTCTTGCGTACACTTCTATTATACAGATTGTCCGAAACCAAGCGCATTGACTTATGCATACGTTTCTACAACGGAAGCAGCTATTACCTGGACAGGTGGAATTGCGGGTGAAACAAACTGGACAATCATTTACGGTCCAGAAGGATTCAACCCTGAAACTGGTGGTACAACAATTACGACTACAGCAACCAATGCCATCATCCCGAACTTGACTCAATTGACGACGTACGACATCTACATCTACTCAGATTGTAGCCCTACGATTCAAAGTTTACCATTGGCAAGTACGTTTACGACCTTGCCTTACTGTTCAAATCCATCAGCAATGTTCAATAGTTCGGCTACGGATTCACTATTTGTTTCTTGGGCTTGGACAGCAAGTTCACCTGCTTATCCTGCTACTGGATTTAATGTCGTTTATGGAATGTCGGGCTACGACCCATACACTCAAGGAACGGAAGTACTTTTCGACAACAACTTGAATGACACGATTGCAAATCCAGCACTGCTTGGTGGCGGTGTATATGAAGTTTATGTGCAAGCGGTTTGTGCAAACGATACGTCAGCTTACATTGGACCATTCAATGTCACTATGCCATTAAGTAATGACGAAGTATGTAATGCCGAAATGTTGTTGGCAGACGGAACCGTTTATACCTTCAACAACACTGGCGCTACAGTCGCGTTGGATGAATTGGTGATTGCACCTCCTGCAACAGGACCTCAAACCACTACAGGGTGGATCAACTCCGCATTGAACAATACGACATGGTTCCGCTTCATAGCGCCTGCTTCAGGGGATGTACGTATCAACAATACGTATACAAACTATGCTGGTCAAGCAGCGGTGTTCGAAGCAACAAACTGCTCTGACTTCAACAACTTTGCTCTTGTTGCAGCAAATGACAATGCAATCGGTGGAACTAGCGTTGCACCAAACTTTACAATTTGCGGATTGACTCCAGGCAACATGTATTACTTGTTGCACGATGGGAACTCGGCAACTGCAGGAAACTATTCGATCTCTATTCTTCCAATTGACTTCCAAGTAGGAAGCGTTGTTGATGTCATCGACGTATGCACTGGTGATACGGCAGATCTTTTCACAGCAATCACTGGATATGACGCTGGAGGAATCTGGACGGCACAAATTCCATCTGCAGGTATCGGATTGAATGGCAGTATCTTCAACTCTGAAGGTTTGGCTTACCAAGTATTCAATTTCGAATATACCTTACAAGACGGCTGTGCCACTGACTCTATCATTGCGCAAGTGAACGTTTCGCGTCCATCATCTGCGGGTGAAGACGGAACAATTACTGTATGTCGCAATGAACCCGTTGATCTTTTGGCTGGATTGAATGGAAACATTGATTTGGGTGGAACATGGTTCAATCCAAGCAATGTCCTCATGTCTAGTTCAGAGATTACCGCACCAAACATCCCCGGTCAGTACAATTACGACTACATCTCAGGGAATGGTATTTGTCCGAACGACACAGCCAATGTCTTGTTGAATGTTGATGCCAACTGTAACTTCAACTCACTTGAAGAGTCTATGTTTAGTGCGATTACCTTGTATCCGAACCCTTCAAATGGTGTTATATTTATTTCAAATGAAGGAAACACTGGTGTGTTTGATCTTGAAGTGAAAGATTTGAATGGCAGAACGATCATGAACAAACGCAATGGTGTGAAACCTTCATCAGTTTCTGAAATCAATTTGACGGATAAGGTAACTGGAATCTATTTCATTACACTTCGAAATAATGACATTGAGCACACATTCAAAGTGATTATTCAATAAATTGCCTAAATAATATCATAAATATGTACGAAAGGAGACCCAACGGTCTCCTTTCTTTTTAAGACTTACACATAACTCAGTATTTTTTCCTACCTTTCCACTCAATAAAACTTCTGAAAATGCAAAAAATATTACTCTTTACCGCGACATTATTCCTTAGCGGAATCGTGGCTTTTGGTCAATGTGCCAACTCAGGAATGACCTTTGGCTTTGCCACGGCACCATCTACGCCTGGTACTACCCAACAAATTACAACCTGTAACTTCTATGGCGAAGCTGCCACAGTCGATGGATTCCTTTCATCAATGATGTACACACTGAATATTGCTGATGGTGGTCTAGTTACTGTTTTTGATGCAGGAAATAATTCTGTTGCCGCCGGTCCGGTTCCGTTTTCATTCACGCCACCTGCTGATGGCACATATTACCTTCAATGGAATGGTACTGGGTGTACTGAAGACTTTAACTGCCACACTACTTCTGTTACTTGTGTCGGATTTTCTGCAGCGTGCACGAATCCTGTTTTAGCCGGTGCTACATCTGCTTCTGTAATTACTGCGTGCGATGGCGCTCCATTTAACTTGTCTTTGACCGGTGCAGCAATGGGTTCAGGTTTGACATACCAGTGGCAATCATCTTCGAATGGTACAACATGGTCAGACATCTCAGGTGCTACAGGATCAACCGCTTCTGTTTCTCAAACCGTATTGACTTACTATCGTTGTGTGGTGACATGTTCAGCTGGATCAACAGCAAACTCAACAACACTTATGGTTGATATGGGTGATTGTATCTCAATGACCAATGGTTCTGCAGTGGCATGTTCTGGTAACTTCTTCGACAGTGGAGGCCCATCTGGAAACTATCAAAACTTTGAAAACTATACGTTTACAATCACTCCTTCTACTCCAGGTTCACTTCTTCAAGTGAACTTTACATCCTTCAATGTTGAATCTTTCTTTGAAGAAATGTCAGTGTACAATGGTAACAGCACTGCTGCACCTTTGATGGGACAATTTGATACAAACCCAGGATCAATTACATCCGGAGCTGCGGACGGTAGCTTAACATTCGTGTTCACATCTGATGGTTCTGTAACATACTCTGGTTGGGCTGCGACACTTACGTGTATTGTACCTCCTGCAAATGACCTTCCTTGTAACGCAATCTTGCTTCCAGTAGATGGATCAGTAGGTACATTTAATAACGGTGGTGCAAGTGTAGATGCAAACGAAATTCTTGTTGCACCTGCAACAACGGGAGATAACGAAATTGACGGTTGGGGTGAATCAACACTGAGCTTTACAACGTGGTTTAAATTTGTTGCACCGGCTTCTGGAAATCTCACAATCGATTGCACTGGAAACTCTTTCGACGGGCAAATTGCGCTATATAACGCAACATCGTGTGGCGACTACAATACTTACACGTTCGTTGCGGGTAATGACAATGCTATGGATTTGACATCTGCTGCACCTAAATTCACCACTTGTGGGTTGACTCCAGGTACCACTTATTACATGATGTTCGATTCTCGCAGTACACTCTCTTCTGGTGAATTCAAACTTGCTTTGTCTCCATTGTCAGTGACTGCAGGTGCATTTACAAATGTATTGGATGTATGTAGCGGTGAAGAAATCAACTTGTTCGATGGAATTAGCGGTAATGATGCTGGTGGTGTATGGTATGAAATGATTCCAACTGTAAACTTGGATGATTCTCTATTCAACTCAGCAGGTCTTGCATACACAACATTCGATTTTGAATATATTGTTACTGAAGGATGTGCTGCAGATACGTCAACTGCACAAGTGCATATCTACGGACCATCATTGGCTGGAAACAACGGAACTTTGGAAGTTTGTCGCAACGAAGAATTCAACTTGTTGGATGGATTGAGTGGAACAGTTGATTTGGGTGGTACATGGTATAACCCATCGAACATTGCAATCACTGGCAACCTTTACACATCGAGCAACATCCCTGGTCAGTACAACTTCGATTACATCGCGAACAACGGCGTGTGTCCTAACGATACAGCAAATGTTTTGGTGAATGTATTGAACTGTGTTGCGGGAATCGACGAAAACGTATTGGTTGACATGACGGTTTATCCAAACCCAACAGCTGGTGTGTTGTTCATCAACAACGAGGCAACTGCTGAAATGTACAGCTACATGGTGACAGATTTGAACGGTCGCACTGTAGTTCGTGAATTGAATGGTGTGGCAGGATCGAAAGTAACAGAAGTAAACCTTCGCCACTTGAATCCTGGAATGTACCTTGTTCGCGTGTACAATGCAGCAGGTGAGCGCACATTTAGAATCATCATGAACTAATTCAGTTCAAAAAATACCGAAAGGGTTCAGCGAAAGCTGAGCCCTTTTTTTGTGCTCTAAATCCCCCCGGAATTTCCTATCTTCGTAAAAACGAACGCCATGTTAGCTCCCTTCAACCTTCAGAAATGGATTGACGATAACCGTGACCTCCTCAAGCCACCCGTATCAAACAAGAACTTGTATGTCAATGCAGGGGATTTTATCGTCATGGTTGTAGGTGGGCCAAATGCACGTAAAGATTACCATTACAACGAAAGTGAGGAGCTGTTTTACCAAATCGAAGGAGACATCACTGTGCGTGTGCAAGAGGATGGAAAAGCAAAAGATATTGTAATCCATGAAGGTGAAATTTTTCTCCTCCCAGGCAATACACCCCACTCGCCCATGCGTGGACCAAACACGGTTGGATTGGTCATTGAACGTGTGCGTAAAGGAACAGACCTTGTCGATGGTTTGATGTGGTTCTGCGAGAAATGCAACAACAAGCTCAAAGAATACCGCTTCCCGCTAAGCAACATTGAAAATGACTTTATTCCGCGATTCAAAGAGTTTTACACTTCGGAAGACATGAGAACATGTAAAAAGTGTGGTCATGTCATGGAAACGGATCCTAAATTCGTTTAATCTAACGAAGCAAGTTCACATGCCCCGTTCGTTGGAATTCTTCATCAGATTCATTCCAATATGTCAGCTTCCAGGTATAGGTGCCGTCCTGACAAGGATTACCTTGATACGTGCCATCCCAATAGTCATTAGCGTCGGAAATGGTATACAGCAACTCACCCCAACGATCGAAAATTAAGAGTTCAAACTTGGAAATATTCGCTGCCACCATGCTGAATGTCTGATTGAACTCATTCCCATCTGGCGTGAAGGTGTTCGGAATATAAATGATGGGGTCAAAATGTATCGTTACATTGTCTTGCGCTGAGCAGCCATTTTGGTCGGTATATGAAACCGTATAGGTGATGGTTTGATTCGGTGTAGCCACTGGTGAATTACACGTTACACAGCTCAAATACTCTGCAGGTGACCAAAAATAGGTTCCACTCGTGGTGCTTGTCGCGCTGAGCTGTACTTCATCACCATACATGGCAAATACATCTGGGTTGGTCTGGATAAAGGGCTGTGGAAACAAATCAACGAACACACTGTCGGTATCAATGCAGCCATTGACATCGGTCCCAACTACCACATAATACGTCGGGCTCGTTGGTGTAGCCAAGGTTATCGAAGTAAATGCATTGCTCAGTGTTGCTGCCGGACTCCACAAATACGACACACCGCCAGAAGCCCAGATGCCCGCGCTTTCACCTGGACAAATAATTGTATCATTCCCAGCGATGATCGATGCCGTTATAACATCAACGAAAACGCTATCCGACACAACACCACAGGCATTGATAAAATCACAGTAATACGTGAAATCGTCCGTAGGAGAAACAGTAACTATAGGCCCTGTTTGTGGTGTTATCCCATTTGCAGGTGTCCATACATAGGTTTCCGCTCCCGAAACGGCAATGACAGCAGATGAACCTTGACACAAGGGCACCACATCAGGAATGACGGGTACTGGCGGATCGAAGTACACCAAAACCGTCACGGAATCCATGTACACACAGCTATTGAGCGAGGTCGTTTGAACCATGTACTCCGTTGTGATTGTTGGCGATGCTATTGGGTTTGACGATGTTGCAGACGATAAACTTGCACTTGGAGACCAAAGGAAGGAACCATTGCCAATAACGAAAAGGTTGGCACTCCCACCAATGCAAATGGAGGTATCTTCAGAAACAATGGGGTCATCTTGATACACCGGCAACGTCACCTGAAGTGTGTCGGTTCCGCAGCTATCGGATACTACCACGGTAAAAACCGTCGTTTCATAAACAGTAGCTACCGGCGTTGGGCTCGTTGGGTTGTCCAGTAATGCTGATGGTTCCCATGAATACTCTGCACCACCAAAAGCCTCAAGCGTAAAAGGCACCCCTGGACAAATTGCACCTGGAGGTTGAGTTACCCCACCTTGAAAATCGCCGATGTTCACAATAAATTCGACAGAGTCTGGGGAATAGCAGCCATTGGAATCTGCCACCACAAGGGTAACGGTATATTCTCCAGGTCCATTATACAAGTGTATAGGATTGACTTCCGTCGACGTCGTATTGTCGCCAAAATTCCACAAGAATGAATTCCCATTCGAACTGTTATTGGAGAACACCACAGGGTCAGGCAGACAGATGAGTGGGTCAGGGTCGGTAACTACAGCAGTGATCGTGTTCAACTCGAACTTGTATGCCGCCAAGTTGCAATTTGAGCTATTATTTGTTGGTGACCAAACACCTGGAGTCGATGTAAAACCATAATCATTCCCGCCACAAGCACCACAAACAGCGTGATAGATTCTACCGGACTTATCAAAACGACTTGTTCCGCCGTCCACATGATTTGACGAACTAGACAATCCTCCCATATATGTCGCATATTTCAGCAGCGAAGCGTCCTGCTCGAGCACTGCAATATAGAAGTTACTCCCGTTGGTCATCGTTTGAAACGCATCTGCAGTCACCTGAAAACCATTGCTCGTACTAAATGTTGCTTGCGAATTCTGATTCACAAACCCACCCCATCCCGAAAAGTAAATTTCATAACAATCAGAGACCAAAAAGGCAGTGGGTGAAATTTCTACATTTCCTGTTCCCGCGCCCACCATCGTGGTCCATGAAATAGTATTCAGCTGTGGATCATACTTTCGTATAAACTGCCCAGAGTTAGGCGTTCCATAGAGCCCTGGTGTCATCGGCCAAGACGATTGCGACTGACCAAAAACGTAGGCGTTGTTGTCCAAGTCCAACTGCACAAAATACGTTTGATCGTATTCATTCAATCCCATAAATGTTCCTGAGAGTATCGCCCCGTTTGCGGAATTGAAACGTGCCACATACCCATCCGCCAATCCACCATTGAAGGAAAGGTCATTTCCTAAAGTCATTGGCAACTGCGCTGAATTGGTTCCTCCCGCCACATACACATCACCACTGGGAGCAACTTGAACAGAATATCCCGTTTCGTTCCCACTTCCTCCAAAAAAAGTGCTCCACATCATGGTAGACAGAGAGGCTGGCATCTTAAAAATTACGGCATCCTGAGCGCCACTTAACGAGGCCTGGGTTCCTTGAGCAATAGGGAAATTTGATGATTGAGTGGTAGATGCAATATACACATTGCTATTGGCGTCTAAGGTAATTTCACCGCGAAACTGATCCCCGTAATTGTAATGCAAATTCAGTGTATTCAATCCATCTGTACCCGAACCGCCCACATAGGTTGAGGCCAATAACCCCGTGCCTGCTGCATTGAATCGTGTAATGTAAATGTCTGAACCAGTAAAGTTAATGGCATTCTCATATTCCGTTGGGCCACCATTAAAACTATTGTCATACGGATTTTGTCCCATAGGGAAATTGGCAGAGGAAGTAACACCAAACACAAACAATTCACCATTCGGAGCACAAACGATACTGTTTGGGGTTTCATTTCCCTGTCCACCGAGGTATGTAGAGTAAAGGAGGGTCGTTCCTGTCGCATTGAATTTTGTTACACCGACATCAATCTGAAAGCCAGACTCATTCCCTATACTGTAACTCGCATCATAAGCACCTGTAGTGATTGGGTACCCCGCGGCGAATACGATTCCTCCAGCAAAGAGATTTCCCAGAGGATCTGGCGCTGCTGTGAAGCCCCAATTATCTGCTGCAGAGCCTGTAAATGACGAGAACACGAGATATGGATCTATCACCAAGGTAGCGGTTTCATCATAGTTTTCGAGCAATGAATAACGTACCACATTACCATCTAAAACGAATTCTATCTTGACATTTTTACGCTTTCCATCCCGCTCTGTCCAAGCGATTGGCTTTGATTCCGTGATTTGACCAAAACGATGGTGCACGATCAATTGTCCATTGTCATCCAACTCTAGCTTATCTGCCCCATCAATTTGAAAAGTAATTTCTGACGGATTGGCTCCGGGTGCAACGATATATGAATACTTGAGTTTATCTTTCTTCCCATCAATCACCAAGTCGATGCCTTCATATACATTGGAATAACGCGCCAATGCGAGGCTACGAATAGCTGAACGCCATTTCGAGGGATCATTACCCAAAAAATAGTTGCGGTAAAAAGTGGAGCTGTCAGATTCAATAATTTTTCCTGTGAACGAAGAATTCAGAAAGCGAGACCGAATGACCTGTGCAGGAAAAGTCTCTGCAATGTCCGACGCTTCTTGGGAGTGTTTGTCGTGGTCGTGCTCAGGATGTTCGAATAGATGATACGTAAAACCTCCATTTTCTAAAAGCATCTCTCCTTGATGAAGTTCGACTTTGTACCGAATTCGATCGTCCCACTGTCCCCGATTGGGGTGCAGCCATACTCCCTGTGCGAACGCAGTAAAGCATAGGAAAAAGGACAATAATACAGCTAGGATCTTCATCATCAACTACCGAAGTTAACACAATTCACACGTTCTTTCATCACATCATTCCCGAATAACTGTTGTGGCGGATAGATGTGTCTGTTCTAAAACACAAAAAGTGTCCATTAGGTTGCCTAAATTGTTCATTAATTCTTGAATTTTTTTTCAGTTAAACGGTTAAATAAACTTTAACTTTGACGCTCATTTTTACACAACTGTACCCATGAGCGATGCCATACAACACGAGTGCGGAATAGCGTTACTTCGATTGAAGAAACCCCTCCAATACTACCTCGATACCTATGGTACGCCGTTTTATGGGATCAACAAGCTGCACCTTTTGATGGAAAAGCAGCACAATCGTGGACAAGATGGAGCTGGAATTGCCAACATCAAATTGGACATGGCGCCCGGTGAACGCTATATTTCTCGCTACCGTTCCATCGACAGCAAACCGATTCAAGACATTTTCGATCACGTCAATCAGCGATTTAGAGAAATTGGCGAGGAAAATCCAGCATTTCTGCGGGATGTCAACTACCTAAAAAAACACGCGGGTTTCACTGGGGAGTTGTTTCTAGGACACCTACGCTATGGTACTTTTGGGCGAAACTCCATCGAAAGTTGTCACCCTTTTCTTCGTCAAAACAACTGGATTACTAGAAACCTCGTTGTCGCAGGAAACTTTAACCTTACGAACGTTGACGAGCTGTTCAGTGTGTTGATTGAAATTGGTCAGCATCCAAAAGAAAAGTCAGATACCGTTACGGTTTTGGAAAAGATTGGCCACTTTCTCGATGTGGAAAATGAAGAGCTTTACGCAAAATTAAAACACCCCGATTGCACGAATCAAGAGGTATACAACTTAATTGCCGAGCGCATCGATATTGAAAAAATACTCAAAAAGGCATCCGAAGATTGGGATGGTGGCTATGCAATGGCTGGTCTCTTTGGTCATGGCGATGCTTTCGTTTTGCGCGATCCTTCAGGAATTCGCCCAGCTTATTGGTATGAAGATGATGAAATCTGTGTCGTGACATCCGAACGACCTGTGATTCAAACTGCATTTAACATCAAAGACGAGGATGTGCAAGAACTTGCCCCTGGCCATGCACTTATTATTCGTAAAAACGGATCAGTCTCGGAAGTGGAAATCAATGAACCGCTCGAACCGAAAAAATGTTCTTTCGAACGAATTTATTTCTCACGTGGAAACGATCGTGAAATCTATGAAGAGCGCAAATTACTTGGTAAAAATATTGTTCCTCAGGTGATGGAAGCGATCGATGGAGATTTGGACAATTCTGTATTTTCGTTCATTCCCAACACAGCTGAGGTTTCTTTTTATGGAATGATCAAAGGGTTGGAAGACCAACTCAACGACCGCAAATTCAAAGCAATTTTGGCTGAGGGCAATGCGCTAACTGAAGATCGACTTAAAGAGATCATCTACCAGCGTGCACGCATCGAAAAAATTGCCATTAAAGACGCGAAGCTGCGCACCTTCATTACTCAAGACGACTCACGCGACGATCTTGTAGCTCACGTATATGACATTACCTATGGTAGCGTAAAACGTGGAAAAGATAACCTTGTAGTCATCGATGACTCCATCGTTCGCGGTACCACCTTGAAGCAAAGTATCTTAAAGATTCTCGATCGTCTCAACCCGAAGAAAATTGTTGTGGTATCCTCCGCACCGCAGATTCGCTATCCAGATTGCTACGGAATTGATATGGCCAAGATGGGTGACTTCATCGCCTTTGAAGCAGCGATTCAACTCCTGAAAGACCGTGGAATAGAAGACCGGATTCAGCAAGTATATCAGCGTTGCTTGTCGCAAATAGACATGCCAAAAGAAAATATCGTGAACCATGTGAAAGACATCTATTCGCCATTCACCGATCAAGAAATTTCGGATAAAATTGCGGTATTATTGACCCCTCCAAGCATCCAGGCAGAAGTAAAGATCATCTACCAAACAGTAGAAAACTTGCATCGCTCATGTCCTCAGAATCTTGGAGATTGGTATTTCACCGGGAATTACCCTACGCCAGGAGGAAACAAGGTGGTGAATAAAGCTTTCATCAATTGGGTGGAAGGCAAGAACGAACGTGCATATTGATTCAATTCCCTCCCCGTGAAACGCCAGAACGCCATCCTCTTTTACATCCTCGGGATCTACGCGTTGGTGCAATTTGCTTGGTGGGCTTACCATTTGATTGAACTCACCGAAGAACTCAAGCAAGAACCAACGGAAATCTCGAAGCGAATCACCATGATCATGGGTGAAGGCCTCGTTTTTTTCGCCATTCTCCTTGCTGGTATCTGGAAAATCCGCAGTTCCATCCGAAAAGAACTCAAACTCTCACAGCAACAAAACAATTTCATGCTTTCTGTGACGCATGAGTTAAAAACACCCCTCGCATCCAACAAGCTTTACCTGCAGACCATCTTGAAACGCGAACTTGACAAAGACACGCGGCAGGAACTTCTTCAAAAAGCCATTTCAGAAAATGAACGACTTGAAGCCTTGATTGACAACATCCTCAATGCCGCACGACTCGAGAATCAAACCTTTCAATCCGAGCGAGCGGATATTGATCTTTCAGTACTTATTTCTCGAATCATTGAACGTTTTGACGGTAAGATTCAAGGAAATCATTCGAGAATAAACGCTGATATCGCACCAAGTATTCATGTCGTTGGTGATAAGCTCATGCTCGACGCCGCCATTAGCAATTTGATTGATAATGCATTGAAATACACGCAAGAAGCAGTGAATATTCAATTGTTAACGGAAGGAGATCAGACCATCATCCGTGTGGCAGATCAAGGCCCAGGCGTCACAAATGGTATGGAACATGACATATTCTTAAAATTCAGACGCGGTGGCAATGAAGAAACACGCACCACAAAAGGCAGCGGACTAGG
>JBEIKR010000044.1:0-18089 GCA_040379705.1 Crocinitomicaceae bacterium | reverse complement strand
CCACAGTGGCACTCATAATCTTTAACCGGTCCAAAGATCCGTTCACAAAACAATCCATCTCTTTCCGGCTTATACGTACGGTAGTTGATTGTTTCCGGTTTAAGCACTTCTCCACTTGATTGCTCAAGGATCACCTCAGGCGAAGCCAAAGAGATCGTGATTTTATTGAAGGCGCTTTGTTTTTTCGGTGTTTCTTTTCTGTAAGCCATTTTCTTACTTCGTTTCTTTATTCAACAACTTGACATTAATCCAGGGACACATTGAGACACAAACCTCTCAACTCGTGTAGCAATACATTGAATGATTCAGGAATTCCTGGTTCAGGAATATTGTCTCCTTTTACAATCGATTCGTATGCTTTTGCACGACCCATTACATCATCCGACTTCACAGTCAAGATTTCTTGAAGGATGTTTGCTGCACCGAATGCTTCGAGTGCCCAAACCTCCATTTCACCGAAACGCTGACCTCCGAATTGTGCTTTACCACCCAACGGCTGTTGTGTAATCAATGAGTACGGTCCGATTGAACGAGCGTGCATCTTATCATCCACCATGTGAGATAGTTTCAACATATAGATGACACCCACTGTTGCTGGTTGGTGGAAGCGTTCTCCTGTTCCTCCATCGTACAAGTAAGTCTTACCTGATTTTGGAACTCCTGCTTTCTCCGTCCATGCATCAATTTCTGAAGGGTGTGCTCCGTCGAAAATTGGTGTAGCGAATTTCACTCCCAATTTTTCTCCAGCCCATCCAAGAACTGTTTCATAAATCTGTCCAAGGTTCATACGTGATGGTACCCCAAGTGGGTTCAACACGATATCTACTGGTGTTCCATCCTCAAGGAATGGCATATCTTCAGCGCGAACGATGTTTGCTACGATACCTTTGTTCCCGTGACGACCCGCCATTTTATCACCGACTTTCAACTTGCGTTTCTTCGCCACATATACTTTCGCCATTTTCACGATACCTGCTGGAAGCTCATCACCTACAGAGATATGGAATTTCTTGCGCTTGTATGTACCTAGAATATCGTTTGATTTGATGTTAAAGTTGTGGATCACACGACCAACTAATGCATTTACATGCGCATCAGCTGTCCAGTTTGTTGGGTTTACGATTGTATAATCGATAGACACCAAGTTTTTCTGGTTGAACTTCGTTCCTTTCTTGATCACCTCTTCCTTAAAGTTATTGAAAACTCCAGTCGATTTGTGCTCACCTAGGATCATCAATAATTTATCTGCAAGACGCTCTTTCAATGTGGCGAAGTCTTTGTCGTATTCTGCATCAAGTGTTTCAAGCACTGGTTTATCTTGTGCTTTCGACTTTCTATCTTTAATTGCACGAGAGAACAATTTCTTCTCGATCACAACACCTCTCAAAGAAGGACCAGCTTTCAACGACGCATCTTTCACGTCACCCGCTTTATCACCGAAGATTGCACGAAGCAATTTCTCTTCTGGAGATGGGTCTGTTTCACCTTTCGGTGTAATCTTACCGATCAGGATATCACCTTCTTTAATTTCAGCACCGATGCGGATCAACCCATTTTCATCCAAATCCTTAGTAGCCTCTTCAGAGACATTCGGGATATCCGATGTAAGTTCTTCCATACCACGCTTTGTGTCGCGTACTTCTAATGTATACTCATCAATGTGTATTGATGTAAAGATATCGTCACGAACAACTTTTTCAGAGATTACAATCGCATCCTCGAAGTTGTACCCTTTCCATGGCATGAAGGCCACTTTCAAGTTTTGTCCAAGTGCCAATTCCCCTTGTTGTGTCGCGTATCCTTCACAAAGTACTTGTCCTTTATCAACACGGTCACCTTTCTGTACGATAGGCTTCAAGTTGATACATGTACTTTGGTTTGTTTTCATGAACTTCGTCAAAGGATAGTGAGTCACTTCATTTTCGAAGCTCACCAACTTGTCCTCTGATGTCCAGTCATAACGTATTACGATTTCATTCGCATCCACATATTCTACCACACCTGGTCCTTCCGCATTGATCAATACACGAGAATCGCGCGCAACAAGGCGCTCAATACCTGTTCCAACGATTGGCGAATTCGGTTTCAATAACGGAACTGCCTGACGCTGCATGTTTGATCCCATCAGGGCACGGTTGGCATCATCATGCTCAAGGAATGGAATCGATGACGCCGCGATCGAAGCGATCTGGTTGGCACCAACATCCATTAAAGTCAAGGCTTTCGGTTCAACAACTGGGAAATCACCTTCATAACGCGCTTTCACAAACTCTGTCAAGAAGTTTCCTTTGTCATCCACCTTCGCATTGGCTTGTGCAATCATTTTTGCATCTTCTTCCTCAGCAGTCAAATAAATTGGTTCTTTATCCAGTTTCACTTTACCATTTTCAACATCACGGTAAGGTGTTTCGATAAATCCAAGTTTGTTCACTTTCGCGAAAACACATAGAGAAGAAATCAAACCAATGTTTGGTCCTTCCGGTGTTTCAATCGTACAAAGACGACCGTAGTGTGTGTAGTGAACGTCACGCACCTCGAAACCTGCTCTTTCACGAGAAAGACCGCCTGGTCCTAGTGCCGAAAGGCGACGCTTGTGCGTGACTTCCGAAAGTGGGTTTGTTTGGTCCATGAACTGTGACAACTGGTTTGTTCCGAAGAACGAGTTAATCACAGAAGACAATGTTTTCGCATTGATCAAGTCAATAGGCGTAAATACCTCGTTGTCACGTACATTCATACGCTCACGAATTGTTCTCGCCATACGTGCAAGACCTACACCAAACTGAGCATACAATTGCTCACCTACCGTACGAACACGGCGGTTGGAGAGGTGGTCGATATCATCCACATCTGCTTTTGAGTTGATCAATTCGATCAAGTACTTGATGATAGAGATGATGTCTGTTTTTGTCAATACACGAGCAGAATCAGCTTCCTCAAGACCAAGTTTCTTGTTCAAACGGAAACGTCCTACTTCACCAAGATCGTAACGTGTATCAGAGAAGAACAACTTCTCGAATACACCTTTAGCCGTCTCATAATCAGGTGGCTCAGCGTTACGTAATTGACGGTAGATATGCTCAACAGCCTCTTTTTCAGAGTTTGAAGTATCTTTTTGTAATGTATTGTAGATGATGGTGAAGTCAGCTGTGTTCACATCCTCCTTGTGGAAGATAACATTTTTCACACCTGAATCAACGATCAAGTCGATGTGCTCTTCTTGCAAAACAGTTTCGCGGTCTAGAAGCACTTCATTTCTTTCGATAGATACTACTTCACCCGTGTCCTCATCGCCGAAATCTTCGATCCATGATTTAAGAACCCGTGCAGCAAGTTTACGATTCACCATTTTCTTAAGATTTGCTTTTGTCGCTTTCACTTCATCAGCAAGTCCGAAGATTTCTAGAATATCTTTATCACTCTCATATCCGATTGCACGGAAAAGAGTGGTTACAGGCAATTTTTTCTTACGGTCGATGTACGCATACATGACATTATTGATGTCTGTTGCGAACTCAATCCAAGAACCTTTAAAAGGAATCACACGTGCAGAGTACAATTTCGTACCATTCGCGTGACGGCTTTGACCGAAGAATACACCCGGTGAGCGGTGAAGCTGAGACACGATTACGCGTTCAGCACCATTCACGACGAATGATCCTTTTGGAGTCATGTAAGGAATTGTTCCTAAGTACACATCTTGAACGATTGTTTCAAAGTCCTCATGTTCAGGATCTGTACAATATAATTTCAGCTTCGCTTTGAGCGGAACGCTGTAAGTTAAACCTCTTTCAATACACTCTTCGATAGTATATCTTGGTGGATCGATGAAATAATCCAGAAATTCCAATACGAATTGATTTCTGGTATCTGTAATTGGGAAGTTCTCAGCGAAAACTTTGAACAGACCTTCACTTTCGCGATTTTCAGGGGTGGTTTCTAATTGAAAGAATTCCTGAAAAGATTTCAGCTGGATATCCAAGAAGTCTGGATAGTCGAACTGACTTTTGCTTGATGCAAAATTGATTCTCGTCGAGTTATTTATTGATGTTGCCAAGGCCAAACGTTTTTTGTTATGTATATGGTCAAAAATATGCGCAATGCATTAAAACAGGAATAGGCATCCGTCAAATGACGGACGCCTTCCTGTATATGAAGAAGAATAATTACTTAATCTCAACTTCAGCTCCAGCCTCTTCAAGAGACTTCTTAAGGCCTTCAGCCTCGTCTTTAGATACTCCTTCTTTCAATGTAGAAGGTGCAGCATCAACTAGGTCTTTAGACTCTTTCAAACCATTTCCTGTCAACTCTTTTACAAGTTTAACGACAGCAAGTTTGTTTGCTCCACCAGCTTTCAAGATCACATCAAATTCTGTTTTCTCTTCAGCAGCTTCAGCACCACCACCTGCAGCAGCCATCATTACTGGTGCAGCAGCAGCTGGTTCGATTCCATACTCATCCTTAAGGATAGTTGCTAGTTCATTTACTTCCTTAACTGTAAGGTTTACAAGCGTTTCCGCAATTTGCTTTAAATCAGCCATTTTATTTAATTTAAAAAGGTTCTATAAATAATTAGTAATTATGCTCGTTCTTCGAGCGTTTTCAAGATGCCAGCAATTTTGCTGCCCGCACCTGTAAGTCCAGAAACAACGTTTTTGGCAGGACTTTGAAGTAATCCAATGATATCGCCGATAAGTTCGTCGCGGCTTTTCAATGAAACGAGTGTTGTCAATTGGTTATCACCAACGAACACTGCCTCATCGATATACGCACCTTTCAAAATCGGTTTCGCATTTTTCTTACGAAATTCTTCAATCAGTTTTGCTGGAGCATTACCTACTTCACTAAACATGATGGATGTTGCTCCTGCGAGCGTATCTCTCAAGTTTCCGAAATCTTTCCCCTCAACGCGATCCATTGCTTTCGAAAGCAAGGTGTTTTTCACTACGCGAATACGGATATTTGATTGGTAACACTTTCTACGTAAACTGTTGATTACATCAACTGTCAATTCCGCTGTGTCTGCAAGATAGAAGATGTTTGCTTCAGTTAACTCTGTAGCAAGATCATCAATGTACTGTGCTTTTTCTTCTTTTGTCATTTTCCTAAGTGTTAAGCAACTACAGACTTGGCATCAATTGGAATTCCAGGACTCATCGTTGAGCTTAAATAAATACTCTTGATGTAGGTACCTTTCGCCGCTGACGGTTTTAGTTTCATCAATGTTTGAATCAATTCCTGAGCATTCTCTCGAATTTTCACACCATCGAAGCTTACTTTACCAACTGAAGAATGGATGATCCCGTATTTATCAACTTTAAAGTCAATTTTACCCGCTTTCACTTCTTCTACAGCTTTCCCAACTTCCATTGTTACCGTTCCAGTTTTTGGATTTGGCATTAAACCACGAGGTCCTAAAATACGACCTAGTGCCCCAACCTTACCCATCACAGAAGGCATAGTAATGATTACGTCGATATCGGTCCAACCACCTTTAATTTTATCGATATAATCATCCAAACCTACGTGGTCAGCTCCTGATGCTTTCGCTTCGGCTTCTTTATCAGGTGTACAAAGCACAAGTACTTTCACATCCTTTCCAGTTCCGTGTGGCAATGCAACAGTTCCACGAACCATTTGATTTGCTTTACGTGGGTCTACACCCAAACGCACGCAGATGTCCACTGAGGCATCAAAACGTGTTGTAGAAATCTCCTTCACCAAATTACATGCATCTGCAAGAGTGTATGGTTTCGCCAAATCGAATTTGGCCAAGATCTCTTTTCTTTTCTTAGATACTCTTCCCATTACTTTAGCGATTATTTGGTTTTCGGTGCTTCACCACCTTTTACTGTTACCCCCATGCTTCGTGCAGTACCTGCGACCATTGTCATGGCTGCATCTACTGTGAAACAATTCAAATCCGCCAGTTTATCTTCTGCAATCAAACGAATTTGATCCCATGAAATGGAACCTACTTTCGATTTGTTTGGTTCAGAAGAACCCTTCTTGATTTTTGTGTGTTCGACGATCTGTACTGCCGCCGGTGAGGTTTTTAATACAAAATCAAAGGATTTATCCCCGTAAACGGTGATAACGACAGGTGTAATTTTTCCTGGACGATCCTGTGTACGCGCGTTAAACTGCTTACAGAACTCCATGATATTTACACCTTTGGCACCAAGCGCCGGCCCGATTGGAGGGGCTGGGTTGGCTGCGCCGCCTTTGACCTGTAATTTGATCAACGCTGCTACTTCTTTAGCCATTTGTGTTTAATTTATGTAGTCAAGCGTGAGTACTTGCGGGAAGCTTTAATCGCTTTCCTCACTTCTACGGTTAATATGCAACCTAAATTTCTTTCTCGACCTGCATGTAGCTAAGCTCGAGCAAGTTTTTTCTTCCAAAGATCTTTACCATGACCTTTAGCTTTTTCTTCTCCTCATTGATCTCATCGATGACACCACTGAAGTTGTTGAAAGGTCCGTCGATCACCTTCACAGATTCTCCTACGACGAACGGTATTTTCATTTCCTCTTCAGATTCTGACAATTCATCTACCTTACCGAGGATTCTATTTACTTCTGACAAACGCATGGGAACTGGCTCACCACCTTTTTCTGTCCCAAGGAAACCAATAACATTCGGAATACCTTTAATTACGTGAGGCACCTCACCGACCAAAGCCGCTTCGATCAACACATAACCAGGAAGGTATGCACGTTCTTTACTTACCTTTTTTCCGTTGCGAATTTGAAATACTTTTTCCGTTGGAATGAGCACTTGATCGATAAAATCGTTCAATTTTAAACGAGTGATTTCAAGTTCCAGATATTCCTTCACTTTCTTTTCTTTCCCGCTAACAGCGCGCACTACATACCAGCGTTTTTTAATCTCTCCCATTTCGGATTTTCAATTAGAACATTCCGTAAATAAAACCAAGGGCTCCTCTCCAAAGTGATTTTTCATCCCCGGCGATACCGAATCCGAAATCCATCGCAAAGATGAACAATGAAATGAGCACAGACGCAACGACTACAATAATCGTGTTCGCCTGCAGTTCTTTCCAAGTCGGCCAAGAAACGTTATGAATCATTTCATTCTTCGTTTCTGTAAAATATTCTTTGATTTTTGACACAATCTTAAGTTTTAATGCACGGGCGGTAGGATTCGAACCCACGACCAATGGTTTTGGAGACCACTACTCTACCAGCTGAGCTACGCCCGTATAAAAAGGGGAGCGAACTCCCCTTAATTATACTATTATGATTCGTTCGATTAAGAAACGATTTCAGTAACCTGTCCAGCTCCTACTGTTCTACCACCCTCACGGATTGCAAAACGAAGACCTTTGTCCATTGCTACTGGTACGATCAATTTAACATTGATTGTTACGTTATCACCTGGCATAACCATTTCACGTCCGTCAGTCAAGAAAATCTCTCCTGTTACATCCGTTGTACGGAAATAAAATTGTGGACGGTATTTGTTATGGAATGGTGTGTGACGACCACCTTCTTCTTTCTTCAATACGTAAATTTCCGCTTTGAATTCAGTGTGTGGAGTTGTTGAACCTGGTTTACAGATAACCATTCCACGCTTAATTTGAGACTTCTCAATACCACGAAGAAGAAGACCAACGTTGTCACCAGCTTCACCACGGTCAAGGATCTTACGGAACATCTCAACACCTGTTACAGTTGAAGTCAATTTCACGTCACCCATTCCTAGGATTTCAACACCTTCTCCAGAGTTGATTACACCCGTTTCGATACGTCCTGTTGCTACTGTACCACGACCTGTAATCGTAAATACATCTTCAACTGGCATAAGGAAAGGCTTATCAACGTCACGTGGAGGAAGTTCGATGTATGTATCTACTGCATCCATCAATGCCTCAACAGTTGCAACCCACTGTGCTTCACCGTTCAATGCACCAAGTGCTGAACCTTGAATAACAGGTGCATTGTCACCATCATACTGGTAGAAAGAAAGCAACTCACGTACTTCCATTTCAACAAGTTCAAGAAGTTCTGGATCATCTACCATGTCCACTTTGTTCATGAACACAACAAGACGAGGAACACCAACTTGACGACCAAGAAGGATGTGCTCACGTGTTTGTGGCATTGGTCCGTCAGTAGCAGCAACCACAAGGATTGCACCATCCATCTGAGCAGCACCTGTAACCATGTTCTTCACGTAATCCGCGTGACCTGGACAGTCAACGTGCGCATAGTGACGATTCAGTGTTTCGTACTCAATGTGTGACGTATTAATTGTAATACCACGTTCTTTTTCTTCCGGCGCGTTGTCGATTGAAGAGAAATCACGTACTGCTGCCAAACCTTTTGACGCCAAAACGCTTGAGATTGCTGCAGTAAGAGTTGTTTTACCGTGATCGACGTGACCGATAGTCCCGATGTTCACGTGTGGTTTGGAACGATCAAAATTTTCCTTAGCCATTGTTCTATTTGTTACTAGTTAATAAAAATACAAACTTAAAAATATACAAAATTTCACCCATTTCATGAGTGAAACAAAGTTCCGCTTGAGCCAATGACGAGAATTGAACTCGTGACCTCTTCCTTACCAAGGAAGCGCTCTACCCCTGAGCTACACCGGCATCTACCGTTTTATTTGAGCGGGAGACGAGATTCGAACTCGCGACCCTCAGCTTGGAAGGCTGACGCTCTACCAACTGAGCTACTCCCGCTTATTATTTTAAAATTCACTGTGGGGAGAGCAGGATTCGAACCTGCGAAGGTGTACACCAACAGATTTACAGTCTGTCCTCGTTGGCCGCTTGAGTATCTCCCCAACACTTTTGAGCCGATGGAGGGATTCGAACCCCCGACCAGCTGATTACAAATCAGCTGCTCTGGCCAACTGAGCTACATCGGCGTATTGGTAATGATGGCAATAATAAAAGAACTTTGTTTTACCCCTTATTTGGGTTTGCAAATTTAGGAAAGAAATCCTTTTATGCAATACTTTTTTTTTATTTTTTTGAAAAAAGAAAGGGGGACTCTTTTTCCCCCCTTTATTCCACTGTGAATTGAATGACGAATCACGCTTTATCTTTGTGCTTATGCACTTGTTTTCTTAAAGCCTCCGTGGCTTGATCTGTCGCTTCTTCAAATGACTTGCACTGCTTCTTGGCAATCAAGGTCTTGCCTGGAATCAATAACTTGATTTCTGAAATTTTGTTTTCCTTGTCATTGCTCTTATCCAACCGCAAATACACTTCGCATGCTGTGATGTTCTCGAAGAACAATTCCAACTTCGTCACTTTCTCTTTGATAAAATCAACCAACTTCGCATCTGCTGAAAAATGGATGGCATGCACTTGAATCTCCATATGACTTAAATTTAGCGCCCCCTAGGGTGGGCATGTGAATATACTTTTGTTAATTGTGCAAATGAGTTGTGCGTGTACACTTGGGTAGCAGAAAGATTGGCGTGACCTAAAATATCTTTCAAGGTCTCCAATCCTGCCCCATTGTTTAACATGTGTGTCGCAAATGTATGACGCAACACATGCGGACTTCGCTTATCTAAACTCGTTGCCATCCCAAGATAATGATTTATTTTCCGGTAAACAAACTTATCATATAGTTTATTCCCATTTTTTAACAGGAAAAATGCGGCGCTTTTGACCAACAACGCAGATCGCAACTTCATATATACCTGCATCTGCTTAGCCAACTCATCTGACACAGGGATAATCCGTTCTTTATTTCTTTTACCCAACACTTTAATCTGAACACTTGATACGTTTTCTACCTTCAAACCAATCAATTCGCTCAAACGTATTCCCGTTTGATAAAACATCTCGAGCATCAAACGATCTCGAACGCCATCAAAGTCATCGGTAAATAAGGACTCAATCCGTTCAGGCTGCAATTCTGACTCTTTTGCAAAGACGGGAAGCCGACGTTCATTCTTCGGTCCACGGACTTTCACCATTGGGTTATGAATAATCACACTCTCTTTTCGAAGAAAGTGAAAAAACGAACGCAAGGCCGAAAGTTTGCGATTTACGGATTTATTTACTTGCCCACTTTGAATCAATTCAACCATCCATGAACGGACTAAGGATGGTGTCACCTCGGCAAATTCGGAAGTCGCTTGAATCTCACTAAACGTAATGAACGCTGCTATATCATTCTGGTAGGCCAAAATGGTATGATCAGAATAGCGACGTTCAACACGTAAATAAGATAGAAAATTTTCCAGCATAAAAAAAAGGAGCCCTAGAGGACTCCTTTAACGCATATTTTATAAAAAGGTTTCTACAACTCAGAAGAACGCATTCTTTGAGCGTAAGCCGCCTTAATTTTTTGTTGACGCTCAGTCACTGAAGGCTTCACAAATTCCTTGCGCGCACGCAATTCCTTCATTACGTTCGTCTTGTCGTACTTCTTTTTGTACTTCTTAAGAGCTCTTTCGATGTTTTCTCCTTCTTTAACGGGAATAATTAACATTTTGTATTCAATTAATTTGTGAAACGGATTGCAAATATAGTAAATTTTTCTTCCTAGCAACAACTACTTCAAAATTTCTCTTGAAATAACCACTTTTTGTATTTCGGAAGTTCCTTCGCCAATAGTCATCAAGCGTGCATCTCTCAAAAACTTCTCCGCTGGATATTCTTTTGTATAGCCATAGCCACCCATGATTTGCATGGCTTCATTGCCACATTTTACAGCCACCTCACTTGAATAATATTTTGCAAATGCTCCTTGCTTGGTTAATGGCATTTTTTTATTCTTTAAGTCTGCCGCTTGAAAAGTCAACAGCTCTGCAGCTTCAACTTCCGTGGCCATATCTGCCAATTTAAAGCTGATCGCTTGAAACTTCGCAATCGCATGACCGAACTGTTCACGTTCTTGTGCATACTTCAATGCTGACTCATACGCACCACGTGCTACACCACAACTCAAGGCCGCGATAGAAATTCGTCCACCATCTAAAATTTGCATCGCTTGCTTGAATCCTTGTCCAACTTGACCGATAACTTGACTTTCATGAACACGCACATTGTCAAAAATCAATTCAGCAGTTTCACTTGCGCGTACACCAAACTTCTCTTTAATTTTTACCGCTGAAAACCCTGGTGTTCCTTTTTCAATAATGAACGCCGTAATTCCATTGCTATCTAGTAATTCGCCTGTTCGTATAAGCACAACCGCAACGTCCCCAGACAAACCGTGGGTGATCCAGTTTTTCGCACCGTTAATTACCCAGTGGTCACCATCTTTCACGGCCGTAGTTTTCATACGCATCGCATCAGATCCTGTATTCGGTTCTGTCAATCCCCAAGCGCCAATGAATTCTCCACTTGTCAACTTTGGAAGGTATTTTTGCTTTTGTTCTTCAGATCCGTGGTAGTAGATATGGCCTGAGCACAAGGAATTGTGCGCTGCCACACTCAAACCTACTCCTCCACAAACGCGTCCCAATTCCATAAGGGCAGTCGCATATTCATGGTAACCGAAGCCAGATCCTCCATATGCCTCTGGAATGTAGATTCCTAGTAAACCAAGCTCACCCATTTTCTTCATGGTATCGACAGGAAAAAACTCCTCGTCATCCCATTTTTTCATGTTCGGTCTGATTTCTTTTTCGGCAAAATCACGCACCATTTGTGCGATCATTTTTTGATTTTCATTCAATTCAAAATTCATGACTGAAAAGTTGAAATTATTTTTTTTTAAAAGCGGACTAAGTTAACGATTTTGTCGGAATAGGTCTTAAGTTTTTCGTCGCCACCTAGAAAGTCTAACGACACCAAAAAACTAAATCCAGCCACTTCACCGCCACACTGTTGAATCAACTCAGCAGCTGCAGCAGCAGAACCACCCGTTGCCAATAAATCATCGTGTATAAGCACACGTTGACCAGTATGAATGGCATCAATATGCATTTCGATGGCTGCACTTCCATATTCTAAATCGTACTCGAAAGTAATTTTCTTGTACGGCAACTTGCCCTTTTTTCGAAGCATGATAAATGGCAATCCCAAGCGCATTGCAAGGGGATATCCAAACAAGAAACCTCGGCTTTCAATTCCAGCGATGGCTTCAAGTTTTTTGTCTTTATAGATTTCAACTAGATAATCCAGGACATCAGCCGACAGTTTCGGGTCGAGCATAATGGTTGAAATATCTTTAAACATGATCCCTTCTTTCGGGAAATCCGGCACATCGCGGATGGTACTTATCAGTCGTTCTTGCAGATTCATGTCACAAAGATACATACGGTTTCAATTTGTTGAACAATTCTTCGTCCACCAATATTGATTCCTTGATTTCTTCCACTGATTTAAATCCCCCTTTCCGTTCTCGTATCTTTAAAATTGAGTTGGCGATGTTCCAATTCAAATAAGGATGCGCCTTCAATTCTGCCGCAGTTGTCGTGTTCAACTTAATCTTGTTCACCTTATCTAGATCGATTACAAAAAACTCTTTTATTTCGAAATATTTGACTTCTTCCATTTTCCAAACCTCGAGCAATTGTTCCTTCCGAACGAATCCCCCTAGACGCTCCCTATACCTGAGAATATTCTTTGCATAAAAGGGACCAATCCCAGGAATAGATTCTATATCTAACTGACTCGCGCCATTGATTTCAATCGGTGTGAATTTTTCCTTTTTTACTGCTTCTGAATTTTGCAATTTGGGAAAAAGCACTGTATTTGAATAAACTGTAGAGTCTTTAATGAGTTGATATAAGGCTTTAGGTATCACAAAAATCTTTGACAATTCCTCATTAGACCCTACACCATGTTTAGTGAACTTAAGCACCACATTCGCTTGTTTTTCCGTAAGCCCTAAATACATCCACTCCTTCAACGAATAATCATTCGGATTGAACATGCTTGGTGGCACTCGAAACGGACTTTGGTAGCGATTTGTTCGATTTTTGTTTACTTCCTTATCCCGAAAAGCTTTTTTCAATTGGGCTATTTCTTCGGATTCAATAACTATCGTCTGTTCCGGCGTAAAAAAGTCTATCAAACGAGGGGTAAAAACAACGAATAAACAGATGCCAATTAAGATATATACTCCTTGCCTATTTCGTTTTGAAATATACAAGCCATCATTGGTACTCATACCCTCTCTAGGTTACACCTAAAAAAGTAAACTTTGCAAAAAATAGACATACAACAGGAAACAGACTCCTTTCGGAATCTGAGTTGGAAGAGTGGTTTCATTAAAATTTATTTTTCTATTTCGTCATTGTCTTCAAACGAGTCTGGTTCAGGATGTTTTGGCAAGGAAAGTACTTTGTAAAAGAAGTATCCTGTAATAAGTGTCACACTAGACCATACAACAATCACCAAGATTAAAGCTGGAGTTTCCATAATTAGTAAAGTTTAGATGATTGATTTCGTTTCGATGCAAGATAAACAAATACGCAAATCAACGCAAAGAGTGCAAGCAATAAGAAGCGTGCCATCCATCCGTAGAAGGAAGTATCTTTTGTAGCGTTTTCAATGATTCCAGGTATTGCTCCTGCAAACACAATAAGCAAAAAGGCTGGAGATACATATTGAATGATGAACTTGAAAATCTTTGGTACTTTAATGTCAGCCCCGGCATTGATTTCAGCCCAACCTTTATCCATTCCAAACACCCAAGCAAAAAGAACAATTTCGACCAAAGCAAAGACCACCAAGGCAATCGTTCCTGCCCAATAATCAAACTCATTAAAGGCATCTGGACTCAATACACATGGAATTCCTAGCAATAGAATAATTCCACCAAAAATCCATGCACCTCTAGATTGACGTATTCCAAAATTATCATCTAAAAAGCCCATTACAGGTGTACCCATCGCCAACGAGGAGGTTATTCCTGCAAAGAACAACAAACCAAACCACATCAGACCAGCAACAACACCAAAGGCACCCCAATCTGCGAAAAGTTTCGGTAATACCGCGAAACCAATTCCAAGACCTGATCCGCCCGATACCATATCTGTTACAGCCTCAATTCCCAAATAACCAATAGAGATTGGAATGATGATCATGGAGCCTAAGACCACTTCCACAAATTCATTCATCCATCCTGCAGACATTGCATTGAGGGCAATATCTTCCTTCGAATTTAAGTAAGAAGCATAACAGTGGATACTTCCCATTCCTAGAGAAAGCGTAAAGAAAATCTGTCCTGCAGCAGCTACCCATACATCAAAGCTCCAAATCGAACTAAAGTCTGGATTCCATAAGTAATTCAATCCAACAACACCATCGTTGATTGCGCCATCTGCTGAAGCCTGCAATGAAATCCCTGTGATCCCGAGAATTAATCCAAACAAAATCAACAAAGGCATACCTATTTTCGCCACTTTTTCTACACCACCGCTCAATCCGCGAGAGAGAATCCATGTGTTTAGAAACAAGCAAATGATCCAAAAGATTACCGGGTGACTTGTGCCTAGTTCAATATAATTCTGGAAAAACGCCTGTACTTCAGTTTGTGACATCCCTGTAAAGGTTCCTGCTACCGAGTAATACGCCCAAGACAAGGCCCATGACTCCAAGTAACAATAAAACGCGGCTACAGCAATATTGGTAAAAATACCAAACACACCGAAATACTTCCAATACGGTGCTTTGCCCATGGCATCAAAGATAAATGGTGTGGAGTGCTGTTTGTATTTTCCTCCAAAGCGTCCCATTGACCATTCAACGAAGAGCAAAGGTAAGCCCATCAAAAGGAAACAAACGATATAAGGAATGATAAAGGCTCCACCTCCATTTTCAATCGCTTGAGCTGGAAAACGCAAGAAATTCCCAAGTCCAACGGCATTTCCCGCCATAGCGAGAATTAAACCGACTCTGGATCCCCACCCAGCAGAAGTAGTATTCGACATTGTACGTTTAGTTTAGTTTTGACGAATATAAGTCATTTATTTGAAATTGTCCTCATCAATGCGAGTGTTGACTCAAGCGTTTTAGGAGCATAACCCAAACGTTGTTGTGACTTCGACAAATTGAATCCCGTTTTTGGTGGTCGTTGAGCGGCCTGCGTTAAACCACTGGTTTGCACACGATTTATACCATCTATTGAAATACCTAAATACAAGGCTATTCGACAAACGAGATCATAAATCGAGATGGTTTCGGGACCTGAAAGGTGAAAAATACCTCTTTCATTTTTTCGGCAAATTTGCAAACAACCCCATGCCAAGTCATCCGCCCATGTTGGTGCGCGAAACTGATCATCAACGATATTCAATGGTTCACCTTTCCGCAGGGCTTCAACGGTCCAAAGGACGATATTCGATCGGGTTAGATGATGTCCTTCGCCATAAACGATAATCGTTCGTGCAATAGACCAATTCTTGTAAGCGTCAGAAAGAAGTATCTGTTCAGCTTCCACTTTTGACTTGGCATATTCGCTAAGTGGATTTACAACATCATCCTCCGCATAATCTCCCTTTAATCCATCAAAAACAAAATCTGTTGAAAGCAATTGAAAATGTGCATTCATCGCTTTGCTTGCACGAAAAACGATTTCTACAGCCTCGGTATTCATTTTCTTGCAGGCATCTGGATGGAGCTCGCACTGATCGACATTGGTCATCGCGGCAGTGTGAATGACATGCGTTGGACGATAATTCTCAAACACGGCAAAAACACTTTCCTCAGAGGTGATGTCCATGTCAACATAAACCTCTTCTAGACAATCTGGATTTCGATTAGACCCCTTTGATGTCGCACAAAAGTCTATAGAATGTTGAATACATTGCCGAACGATTTTCTGTCCAAGTAATCCATTCGACCCAGTAATTAGAATTTTCATTGAAAAGCTTGTTGATTACAATTCCCAGATTGAATTCCTCCGGCTTCTTTGTAGCTTGAAGAAATGTTTATGCTCAAGAATCCAAGCCATTGCCAAGTATATTATCAACGGCGATCCTAACGCGATGAAGGAAGCATAAATAAAACCAAGCCTCACTTTCGAAATGCTGATCCCGAGCTTACGCGCCCACCATGAACACACACCAAAGGAGCGCATTTCAAAAAAGAATAAGATCTTCTGTATTGTTTTCATGGGTTGAGGAGATGAATTCCGACAGCGCAATTTAGGCATTTTTTTGCTGTACAAAGCTGAGTATATACTTCTATGAGCATTTGACTCTCTCCCGCATGACGCGCATTCACTCCCATCGCTCTAAATTGCCGTGTGATGTAATTGTTTTCGGAATCGAGTGATTGAATGATTGCTGAAGCTGTAGTCACTCGATTAAAGTGAACGAGAAGTGGAGCTATTGCATTGATAAGCAAATTATTCAATATGAATGACTTTTTTATATGATGGGAAAGGCCAAATTGAATAAACGACTGTTGAAGCAAATCTGAAACATACTTCACTATTTCTTTTGCACTGAGGTCGACAAAAGACAGATCGTTTGGCAAGAAAGAAACGAAAGCGGCGAATTGAGCCAATCGTTTTTCAGGTTGAGATGCGGCAAATTGTCCCTTGCGTTTCCACCAATAAGTATCGATAGGAACGCTTTCATTCGCATAAATCTCTAACGAAATCCTTGGGTAAAGTCCGGATGCCGATAGAATCGCTACAAATCGTTCATTCGAATCTAAATTCACCAAAACCCGCCACGGTATTTGATTCGCCAATACTTCAAAGGGTAAATCATTCACCTTTGACCCAAATGAACGAGCAATCAATGAATAGAAATGCTGCATAATATCTGATGAGGAAGAAAATGCACTTATTGACTTTCTCTTCAACCGAGTTTTTAATGTTGGTTGAACCAAATCAAAGAATGGCAAATTTCTATGTGTTTGAATAAGTCCTGTACATGGGAGTGCAGAATTCGCTCTGATTTTATGCTTTTGTAGGTGATCAAAGTCGATGACTGACTTTAACTCGAGGGTAGGTATCGTCATGCCATTCACAACAATCTCACGATCATGAAATAGAACAACATGAAGGATCACATTGTTGTAGGCTGGATCCCGGTGATGACCATGTGCATACCAATCACTTGATCGCACATGTACTTCCACATTCCCTACCCAATGAATGCCATCCAACTTTATTTGAGCACATGAAAAATCAGGACCACTTTCAAAGGCATTGTATTTCCCCTCAGAAATCAATTGAAAAGAATTGCCATTACTCAATGAGAGTTGATGAAACGGAATGCGTTTAGAACGCCATAAAAAATGAAGGTATTGTTCGTCCAAGATGCAGTGTGAAGAATCTTGAAGATACAAAAAAAGGTGTTCGTTCGAACACCTTTTCACTATTGTTTTACAATTTTATTTCTTTGGAATCGGCAGGAACTGCAGGTAGGTTGCAGGAGCAACTGGCGCAGTCGCCGGATCAAACAACATGTTAATTACACGTCCTTCTGTACGACGATTCAACTGATGTAGTTTTTCAAATTTCGCTGGGTCAGTCTTCTTAAACTGGTTGATGTAAGCTTCTGTCAACACAATCTCTTGACCTGTTGCCGGATCTATCCATTTTGCAGGCATTGCTTCCCCCTTACCAACTGGCACGATTCGACGTGGATCAATTCCTTTGTCCACCAACCATTTGTAACATGCTTTCGCACGATTTTCTGAAAGCACCTGGTTGCGCTTGTCTGTATCTCGAGCATCGGTATGAGAACTCAACTCAAGCACCATTTCAGGGTATTCTTGAAGCAAATTATACACAAACATCAAAGAGTCATCAGAACTGATTGTTGAGTCATTCACGAATGTCCATTTAGACAATGGGTAACGCACTTCTGGAAGACGAATCGGCTTGATTGGCACCAACTGCAATTCTTGTACGAAGTTTTGATCTTCATCCAACCCGACAGTAGTAAAGGACGATCCTGTTTTGTTTTCGAGGTATCCTGTTTTCGAGATATTGATGGTATATCCTGTGTTTTCGAGGATATAGCGGTCTGCGTTTGGTTTTTTATCCCAAAATACAGAACCCGAATTATTCGTTTTACCCTCCCAAGTTGCACCATCACTAGCTTTCACTATTACTCGTACATCAGAAAGTTTTTTCGATGCATTTCCTACCTCAGAAACAATTACTTTCAAATCAAAGATG
>JBEIKR010000043.1:0-18305 GCA_040379705.1 Crocinitomicaceae bacterium | reverse complement strand
TTCACCGAAGCAGTTCATTCCGTGGTCACCTTGATTCAGTTCAGAAGGTGATTGACATGGCTGAAAAAGGGAAAATCAAGTTGGTAACAGAAGCGGAGGTGACGGGAATCAATGGAGATGGAAAGGTCGAAAATGTTGTCATCACGCATCAAAAGAATGGTGAGATGATTCAAGAAGCGGATCACTTTATTCCATTATTCGGGTTGAAACCAAGCCTCGGTCCAATTTCTGATTGGGGATTGGAAATCGAGAAAAATGCAATCAAAGTAGACACGCTAGATTACAGAACAAATATCCCTGGTATTTATGCGATTGGCGATGTCAATACCTATGAAAATAAATTGAAGTTGATCTTGTGTGGATTCCACGAAGGTACATTGGCGGTTCAGTCGGCTTTCGCACGCATCCATCCTGATAAGAAAAACATCTTGAAGTACACCACGGTAAATGGTGTCAATGGGTTCTAGGGAGTGGTAATTTTATGCTGATGTACAATGAATAGAAGGAACATCAATGCCGTAGTTATTTTGGGGATTATTTCCCTGGCAAGTATCCTTCTTGTGCAAATGGTGTGGATTCGAAAGACCATTGCCATGCAGCAAACGAATATCGCGATTCAAGAACATGAAGATAGCTTGAATCTGAAGCAGTTTTCTGAACAAGCACACATCGCTTTACGGAACGTGTTGGAAGAAATTTCAACGCAGCATGCAGATAGCTCAGACCTTTATGGTGCCGTGAAACAGGTGCGCACGAATTATTTCGCGGTGGATGTCAATGAGGAATTACATCCATATTACCTTGAAACACTCCTCAAAAGAGAGTTCTACGACCAGAGCATCCACCAGGATTTTCAATATGGGATTTATGACTGCTTCACGGATTCGATTGTCTTCGGAAATCTCATCAAATTCACCAAGGACTCCCTCTATGCGCCAGTATCGGATACTCTAAATGGAATTACATCGGCAAAGTTAAGCTGGAAAAAAGATGGACATTACTTCACCGTTCATTTTCCAAATGTTGCAGCGAAGCGGATTGAATCACCGGATGAACTTATTTCGCCATGGATTTATGTGACAATCATTGTCCTCTTGGTTTTGGTGTTTTTTGGGTATTCCATCAATGTCATAATGCGTCAGAGAAGGGTGTCGGAAGTGAAAACGGATTTTATCAATAACATGACGCACGAACTTAAGACACCGATTTCAACCATTGGCTTGTCGAGTGAAATGTTGATGAAGAGCGATTTTTCCAATGATCCAGAGAAACTCAAACGCTATGCTAGCATCATTTATAAGGAAAACAAACGCTTAGAAAATCAAGTGGAAAGGGTGTTGAACGTTGCCAAGTTGGACAAAGAAGAACTGACGCTTTCTTGCGAATCAATGGATTTGCATGAGCTCATCGATGAGGCACGCGAGAGTTTTGAATTCAATCAATCCGAGTTGGGAGGTAAGCTCACAATTGAACTAAATGCAGAGCAATATACGCTAAAAGCCGACGCCGTTCACTTGACGAATGTAGTGTACAACTTGTTGGATAATGCCGTGAAGTATTGCGAGCAGAAACCAGAAATCACCTTGACAACACGTAACGAAAGGAAAGGTCTTGTTCTGGAAATCACGGACAATGGCATCGGTATTAAAAAGGAAGACCTACGAATGATTTTTGACAAGTTCTACCGTGTTCCAACGGGAAATGTGCACAATGTGAAAGGCTTTGGTCTTGGTTTGTTTTACGTCAAACTAATCATCGACGCTCATCGAGGAAAAATTGATGTCAAAAGTAAACTGGGTGAAGGAACAACATTCACGATTTGGTTACCGCTCGATTAAAAGGAATGGCGATCAAGGATTGCTGCCATGTCCAATTGAATTTTCTCAGCCTCCTCACGTGCACAATCTGCGAAGTCAAGTCCATTGGATGCGTAGATGATCCCTCGTGATGAATTGACAAGCAAGCCACAATCCGCATTCCAACCGTATTTTGCAACATCTTCGAGTGATCCGCCTTGTGCTCCAACGCCAGGAACCAAGAAGAAATGGTCAGGGACAAGTTTTCTAACTTCTCCGATTCCTTCTGCACGCGTTGCACCAACCACAAACATTAAATTCTCAGGCGTTCCCCACTCACATGACTTTCGCAAGACCTTCTTGTACAATTCTTCGCCGTTTGCATCTTGGATCATCTGAAAATCGAGTGCTCCTTTGTTGGATGTCAATGCCAATAAAATCACCCATTTGTTGTCGAATGCTAAAAAGGGTGAAACGCTATCTTCGCCCATGTAGGGAGCAACGGTTACAGAATCACATTTGAGATAATCGAAAAATGTTTTCGCGTAATAGCTTGAAGTATTTCCAATATCACCACGCTTTGCATCCGCGATGGTGAAAATGTCTTTAGGGATATAGTCAATGGTTTTTTGCAGCGATTGCCATCCTTTTGGGCCATAGCACTCGTAAAAGGCAATGTTCGGTTTATAGGCGACAGCAAAATCTTTTGTTGCATCAATAATGGCCTTGTTGAACTCAAAAATTGGATCTTCCGAGTCGAGCAGATGCGCAGGGATTTTAGAAATGTCAGTATCCAGTCCAACGCAAAGGAATGAACGTTTCAGTTTAATTTGTGCAATGAGTTCGGCTCGTGTCATGTTGGATTTAATTCGCCAGCAAAGGTAATAAACCCATCGAATTTATCCCTTACGGAATAATCACTTGCTTCACAGATTTCGTTTGTACGGAAAAATAACCTAGGCATCCACCGACGATGTTCGAGGTTGGGTTGGCAGGAGTTGCTCCTTGTTGGTTTTGCTGTAAGGCATAAAAGAAGTCGTACACTTCACGGTTGATGTTGAGCATCTCCACGTTAATGGTATCGCCTGAATTTACTCCGTCTGCAAAAAGCGGCTCCTGAGCAAGATTCCCATCATTGAATTGATCGGACTGGATGAAAATTCCAGGAAGAGGTTTGCCGTGTTTTACTAATTTGAATTCATAATAATTTGCGATACCACCAGGATCTAAGCGTATGGGAACGATTGAATTGAATGTTTGTGGACCGAAAGTAAAGGGAAACGTGATTACATTCAATAAGGTCACTGCTTGAGGTACTGACGCTGTTGATGTAAACACCTGATCTCCAATGGTCACTTGAAGAGTATATGTTCTGTCAGCGCTGATTGGATAATTAAATGTCTCGTATCGGCCCGGTGCCACTAGCGACATGGCTTGTGAATTGCCCAAATCATCTGTGAGAATAACAACGGCATTGTCAATGGTTGGAGCGGGACTTGAGTCGTCAATATTTTGTGTTTGTGTGATGTCAACGCGGTGAATAGAATCGCCTAGCGTGACATGACCTTCAATCACGTATTGCGGATCTTTGTCATTGATATTCACATCGATGACTTTCGTGCATGAACCCATAACGAAAATGACTGCAACGGCACTTAATATTTGAATAAAGCCTCTCATCTTATTTGAATTTAAAGTTGTAAGTCACAGAAGGGATCCATCGGAATAGTGATGTTTGAACGGCTTCTGTCACATTTGGGTTATCAGCATTTTGTCTAAAATCAATGGTAAAGGCATTCTCACGTCCATACACATTGTACACAGAGAAGTTCCAGCTGCTTTCGAATTTTGGGGTACTTTTTCTCAACCAGGTGACGCCAATGTCCATGCGGTGATACGCAGGCATGCGGTAGCCATTGCGCTCGGTATAAAGCAATTGTGTTTGTCCATTTATGATGTATTTTCCAGATGGGAAAGTGATGGCATTACCAGTGTAGTATACAAATAAGGCTGAAACACTCAACTTAGGTGTAATGTCGTAAATCCCTACAATCGAGATGTCGTGTGTTCGGTCCTGTTTAGCAGCGTACCAATTGTCGTTGTTTATGCCATCAATCTTGCGTTCTGTGCGGGATAAGGTGTACCCAACCCAACCTGTAAGTCGTCCCATTTTCTTCTTGAAGATGAGTTCAACACCATAGGCACGACCAATGCCATAAAGCAATTCACCTTCTATCAATTCGTTCGCTTGAAGGTTCGCCCCATTGCGGTAGTCTATCTGATTCTGCATGGATTTGTAGTAGGTCTCCACATTGAATTCAAACATGTTTTCCTTGAAATTTTTAAACCATCCCACAGAAACTTGATCGCTAATTTCTGGTTTCGTATTGATGGATGAAGGAATCCATAAGTCGGTTGGTGAGGAAGTTGTTGTGTTTGAAATGAGGTGGATGTATTGCGCATTGCGTGCGTAACCGGCTTTGAATGAGGCTGATTTGGAATATACATAACTCAATGATACGCGCGGTTCTGGAATAAAGTAGGATTTTACAAAGGAATTATTCGAATAGGTATTTGTGTCAATTACGTCTCCCGCAGCGTTGTATGCATAGGTATTGCCATTGTTCCCTAAGACCGAAAAGGTGCTCAAACGCACACCATAACTCACGTTAAGTTTCTCACTAATAGACCAGTCATTGGTAACGAATACAGCACCTTCTAATGATTTGTTTGGGGTAAGGTCTTGTGTGTTAATTCCAGAAGCTTCATTTGCTGTAATCTGACCAGGAACGATTTCGTGATGTATGGCGTTGATCCCAAATTTGATTTTATTCCGCGTATTCATGTAATATTGAAACTCTTGCTTGATATTAACATCGCGAATAATGGATTTCACATCAAAGGCAATATCTGCGTTGGAGATTGCGATTTTATAATCGTATGAGCTGTAGATAAAGGAAGTATTCGAAAATAGTTTATCTGAAATCAGGTGGTTCCAACGCAGTGTGCCTGTGGCATTTCCCCAGTTTATTCCAAATTGATCGGCCAAGCCTAACTTGTCTCGTCCGAAATATCCCGAAAGGAATAGCTTGTTTTTATCGTTGATTCGGTAATTGACTTTGGCATTCAAATCGTAGAAAAACAAAATGTTGTCTTTGAACTGTTCCGTAGCCTTCAAGAACACATCGGCATAGGTGCGTCGTCCTGAAAGTAGGAAGGATACTTTGTCTTTCACGATCGGACCTTCAACGTTTAGGCGGGATGAAATGATTCCAAGTCCTCCACTCACATTGTAACGCTTGATGTTCCCATCATTCATCTTGATGTCTAGCACGGATGCCAAACGACCACCATAGTTGGCAGGTTGATTTCCCTTGTAAATCACTGCGTCTTTTATGGCGTCTGAGTTAAAGGTAGAGAAGAAACCCAACAAGTGTGAGGCATTGTACACGGGTGCTTCATCCAGTAAGATGAGGTTTTGATCCCCCGAACCACCTCGAACATAGAACCCAGAGTTTCCTTCTCCAGCGCTTTTTACACCGGGTAAAAGTTGCATGGTCTTAATGATGTCTTTCTCTCCCAAGAGTACAGGGATTTTTGCAATCTCTTGAGGATTCAATCGTTCGACCCCCATCACTGCTTCGGTGATGTTTTGGTCGTTTTTCTTAGCGGTAGCATTGACCTCTTTTAAATCTTGAATTTTATTGATAACAGGTGCGATTTGCACATTCAATTGAATGTTTTTTGTGAGGTCTAAGACAAATTCTTTTGGCGTGTAACCAGCCGTTGTAAAGACAATAGTGTAACTGCCTTTGGCTAGGGTAAGCGAATAAAATCCGTAGTCATTGGAAATAGCACCGATGTTTTGTCCTTTTACTCGAATCGTTGCGTTGATCAATGCTTCTCCTCTTAAGGAATCGGAAACTGTTCCGCTAAGCGTGAATTTTTCCTGCCCGAAAGTGATGCTACAAATCGTGAGAAGGAGAATGGTTAGGGTAAATTTCATTGAACATTTATACTTTTGAATGCTATTTGATGCCTGTTCTAGCCAAAGCATGCATGAGACTTTATAATCTATCTTTAGTTACACGGGAATTAAAAAAAGATCCTCTACTTACCAATAAAAAATAAAGACCAAAAATGTTTCGCGTTGCTATTTAAAATGCATCCTGACCTTGAAGCTTTTCAGCATTCTCTGCCAACTTCAATGAATCGATCATGTCTCTAATGTCACCGTTCATGAATGCACTTAAGTTGTAGATCGTTTTGTTGATGCGGTGATCAGTGATACGCCCTTGTGGGTAATTGTAGGTGCGAATTTTTTCGGAACGATCTCCTGTAGAAACGAGAGTTTTTCGCTGAGCAGCACGCTCATTGTGCACGCGGTCTAATTCTTTTTGATATAGACGAGAACGCAACACAGAAATCGCTTTTTCCAAGTTTTTATGTTGCGAGCGTCCATCCTGACATTCTACAACAGTACCTGTCGGAATGTGTGTCAAACGAATGGCAGATTCTGTTTTGTTGATGTGCTGTCCACCTGCGCCTGATGCTCGGAAGGTATCCTTGCGGACATCGTTCATATCGAGGTTAAAGTCCACTTCCTCGGCTTCAGGTAATACCGCTACGGTGATGGCTGATGTATGCACTCGTCCTTGGGATTCCGTTTCAGGAACACGTTGTACATGGTGAACACCTGATTCAAATTTCAAGGTTCCGTAAACACCTCCACCGGTAATTTCGATGGCAATCTCCTTATATCCTTTTACTGAACCTTCCGATGAATTCATCACTTCATATTGCCAACCCATTTCTTTGAAAAACATGGTGTACATGCGGAAACAGTCTTCCACAAAAATACAGGACTCATCACCACCTGTCCCTGCACGTAGTTCCATGATGGCATTTTTGTCGTCCTCAGGATCTTTCGGAATCAACATCATCTTGATTTCTTCTTCCATTTCAGGACGCTTGGTTTCCAATTCGTCGATCTCCATCTTCGCCATTTCGCGCATCTCAGGATCTGTCTCGATTTCTAAGAGTTCACGCGAACTTTGGATGTTGCCAAGTAGATTTTTATACGTCTTATAGATGATGTCAAGTTCTTCAAGGTCTTTGTATTCTTTGTTTAACTTAACGTATCGTGTCATGTCGGCAATGATATCTGGATCGACAATCATTTTACCCACCTCGACAAAGCGGAAATGGATGGCTTCAAGTTTTGAAAGTAAATCGGACATGCGAAAAGGTGTTAGAGAAAAGGATTATTTTATTAAAGACAAAGGACAAAGGACAAAAGACAAAGGACAATCCTTCTTCGCTCTGTGAGCTTCGAAGGATAAAAGAACTTAGCAGCGCTAATACTCAAATGTGCCAAATTCAGATTCGATTGTCAACTTCTTCCCATCATGTGCTTCAACGCGTCCAACAATTTTCGCTTCGATATTGAAAGTTCGAGAAATTTCCATGATTGCTTCAGCATGTTCGGGAGAAACATAAATTTCCATGCGATGTCCCATGTTGAACACTTTATACATTTCTGCCCAATCTGTACCCGATTGTTCATGAATCAATTTGAACAGCGGTGGAACAGGGAACAGTGAATCTTTGATAATGTGCACGTCATTTACGAAATGCAGCACTTTTGTTTGTGCGCCACCCGAGCAATGCACCATTCCATGAATGTCCGAACGGTGATGATCAAGAATTTTCTTAATGACGGGGGCATATGTTCGTGTGGGTGAAAGTACCAATTTCCCTGCATCGAGTGGAGAACCTTCTACGTTATCTGTCAAATCCTTTTCTCCCGAGTACACCAGAGCTTCTGGAACTGATGGATCGAAACTTTCTGGAAATTCAGCTGCCAATTTTTTCGAGAATACATCGTGACGCGCTGATGTAAGACCATTCGACCCCATGCCGCCATTGTATTCATTTTCGTATGTTGCCTGACCAGAGGAAGCCAATCCAATGATGACATCTCCTGGTTGAATTGTATGATTTGAAATAACATCCGAACGCTTCATGCGGCAAACAACCGTAGAATCGACGATAATCGTGCGCACAAGGTCACCGACATCTGCAGTTTCTCCTCCTGTGGAATGAATCCCAATTCCTTGTTCGCGAAGCGTATTTAATAGTTCCTCTGTCCCGTTGATGATGGCCGAGATCACCTCACCAGGAACCAGGTGCTTGTTACGACCAATGGTGGATGAAAGAAGAATTTTATCTGTCGCGCCTACACACAAGAGATCATCAATATTCATGATTAAGGCATCTTGAGCGATTCCTTTCCACACCGATACATCGCCAGTACGTTTCCAGTACATATAGGCCAAAGATGACTTTGTTCCAGCCCCATCTGCGTGCATCACGATACAGTAATCTTCATCTCCAGAAAGATAATCAGGAACGATCTTACAAAATGCCTGTGGAAACAAGCCTTTATCGACATTCTTGATGGCCTTGTGGACATCTTCCTTTCCTGCGGAAACCCCTCGTAAATTGTAGCGCGTATCTGCCATGTGTTATTGAAAGGGCAAAGATAGTGAGAATTGGAATAGTTAGAAATAAATTAAGAGTTACAAGTTACGAGTTACGAATTTGGTGGCTCCATCTCAGTGGACACGTGAGGTGCGCAGTATACTCAATGCCACGAATTTTGAAGCAAAGTCAAGTCCTTTGTCCCTTGTCTTTCGTCCATAACGAGAAAACCGCAACAAGTTCGAAGAATAATCTAGTCCTAAAATCTTAATATCTTAAAATCTTGAAGTCCAATCATCACTCAATCACCAATCGCTGCATGCTTGTTCCAGAAGCGTTCTCTTTTTGCACAAAATAGACACCAGCATCTAAATTGACACTTATTGATTCTCCTGCTCCGGAAACTTTGAATGAATCAACAGCTTGTCCGTTCATATTGAAAATGGTGAAAGATTCTCCATTCATGACATCACCAATTACCGCAAATGTGCCATCAGATGGATTTGGTACCATCAACCAACCGTGATTTCCTTCAATTACGTCGATGGATGCATTCGAGGTATTGATGACTAAAGTGTAAGGTAGGTTAGCTGTTGGAAGGTCCAAAGTGGTTCCGCCAATGAGTGGCACCGCAGCAGGAACGGACACGTTGTACGATCCAGTGACGATGACTTGACTTACACCTGAGGCTGTTGGTGTTCCGTTAAACACAATGCATCCCGTTGTTCCAGCATTCATCGTACACGTTGATGGAAAACAGTTTTGGGACAATCCATTTGGTAGACCGACCGGGTTGTTAATTGTTAATGAATTAACAATCGTTCCTACAGGTGGCGTTGGAAATCCGATTTGTGAAGAAAGGTCAACAACAAGTGCCAATGGTACTTTGATGGTGATGATTGCCTCATAGGGGTTGCCGATAGATCCGACAGGCAGGCCCGGGTTTGTGCTAGGATCAGGATGAAGCCCGTCGCCCGTCACTGTGGCAGGAACACAATTTTGTGCAAAGGCACCTAAGCTGAAGAATAACGAAAAAATAAGTATATGTGTTTTCATAGTAGGGTTTATTGTGTTGATCAAAATTACGGAAAAATGGAGAAACGAATTTCAATCTTTTTCTTGAACGAATAGAGCGTGTTTCATCGAAAAATGATTATTTATTTCATGAAATTGATAATTTTACTTTTTCTACTACACAATGAATTATGAAAAAACTGATTTTCGTCTGCGTTTTTCTTTGCGCCACGTTTCAATTATCTGCTCAGCTTGATACTGTATTTTGGTTTGTTGCCCCCGAGGTCGCTCAGCAACATGGTGATCGACCAATTGTTTTTCGATTTGCGACACTGGCCAACCCGGCGACCATCACCATCTCTCAGCCTGCAAATCCACTCTTTCCAACGCAAGTATTAAATCTTGCGGCCAATTCAGCGCAAACCCTTGATTTAACGCCTTGGATTGACATCGTCGAAAATAAACCAGCAAATACGACGCTCAACTATGGTTTTAAAATTTCGGCAACAGCCAACATTACAGCCTACTATGAGGTAAATCCAACATGCGCTTGCAACCCAGACATCTTTTCCTTGAAGGGTAGAAATTCTGTTGGAACATCCTTTTTAACACCATTTCAAAATTTCTTGAACAATGCGGCTTATGCGCGCTCTGCCTTCAACATCGTGGCAACAGAAGACAATACAACCATTACCATTATACCTACACAGAATATTGTTGGCCATGCCGCGAATGTGCCTTTTACCATTGTGCTCAATAAAGGTCAAACCTATTGTGCTGAAAACACCAGTACTTCCTCTGCCTTGCACATGAGTGGCTCGGCAATCATTTCGGATAAACCCATCGCGGTGACGCTCTCCGACGATACCGCTCAAGGAACTCCGTATGGTGGATGTGCCGATTTAATGGGAGATCAACTGATCCCTACAAGTATTATCGGCACGGATTACATCGCGATCAAAGGATACCTCAATGGACCCGATAAATTATATATCGTTGCGGCTTCCAATGCCACTCAAATCACTATAGATGGTGCCGTTGTTGGGACAATCAACGCCGCACAGACATACGTGCATACATTGAGTGCACCAACGGCGTATATTCAAACCTCTCAACCTGCATATGTCTTGCACCAGTCTGGATTTGGTTGTGAAGTAGGTGAGGCCATTTTACCTCCGATAGTGTGCACAGGCTCGAATGTAGTTCCCTTTGTACGTTCAACAAATGAGTTTTTTGCATTGAACATTTTGGTACCAACAGGTGGGGAGAATTCATTCGTACTGAACGGTAATCCGGCCTTGATCAATCCTGCAAGTTTCAACTTTGTGCCGGGAACGGGCAATACATGGAAATATGCCCAAGTTGATGCCTCAGCATTAGTTACAGCACTTCAAAATTCTCGCTTAGAAAACACGGTAGAGAAATTCCATCTTGGCCTTATTCACGGTGGCGCAAGTTCAGGTTGTCGCTTTGGCTATTTTAGTGATTTCGCTTCGTACAGGTATGAAATTCAAATGGATGGTCAATCCTATTGCACGGGTGATGAAATCAATTTTACGACGACGGAATTACCGGGCGCGACATACCAATGGACAGGTCCAGATGGGTATTCAGCGACAGGTGTGTCAGTTTCCATCCCCAATGCTCAAGCAGTGAATGCGGGGCAATATATAGTTTCAGGGAATCTTCCAAATTCATGTGAGTTATTGCCAGATACGGTGTTAATTGCAATTGTCGAACTTCCTTTGGCGCCTCAACTTTTTACGAATGGTCCGGTATGCGCCGATGATTCCCTTCTTTTTTGGAATCAGGTTAGTGCCCCATTGGGATTCACATGGTATGACGCTGCTGGGAATGCCTTGGCTGCAAATGACACCATTGCATTTTATCCAGCACAAACAGGCTCAGTCACTGTTTCATTAACCGCAAACGATGGCGGTTGTGTTTCATCACCAACGTCGACAACCGTGGATGTGTACGCCCTTCCTGTGGTTGCGTACACCGGTCCAGTGGATGTTTGTGGAAATCAAGTGGATTTTAGTGCCACAGCAGTTCCGGACCCTCAAGATCCTATCGCACAATATGCTTGGACGACATCCCCTGCGAATTTACCTTTAGGCACTGGCCAGTCCCTTGCGAATGTCAATGCATCTGGAACGCCAACTGTCTCGAATGATTTTGTGGTGACAGCGATTTCTGCTTTGGGATGTGTGGATCAAGATACGTTTACGGTACAATTCCACGCAATCCCTTCGGTTGATTTTACATGGATGGATTTGTGTGATGGTGTATCCATAGATTTCACAAATGCATCCACTTGGACAGGTAATCCAAGTGCTACGGATGTGCAAAATTATACGATGTATTTCGGTGACAATACCACAGGGGTGGATCCAAATGCGACCCATGTCTATCCTGCGACCGGCACATACATGGTATCACTTGTTTCAGAAACAGATTTTGGCTGTTCTGATTCCGTTGCGATTCCAGTGCTTGTCGGGACCGTTCCTGAAACCAATATCACCATCGATGACGGCTGTGGGTTGATTAATCTCGATGCAGACATTATTCTTGGAAATATAGCGCTCGATTCATTGTTGTGGTCAGTGCCGGGGCAGTTTTCGAATAACCAACAGAATGCGGAGTTCTTCTTGAATACAGCAGGCAATTACGCAGGTACCTTGACCTTGTACACATCGAACGATTGTATTTTTACTGAGCCATTTGATTTAATCGTAATCCCATCCATTGGGTTTGATGACTTGGTAATCCCAAATGTTATCACCGCCAATAACGATGGCATCAATGATGAAATTCAAATCGATCCACTTTTTGGTGTGTGCAACGAATACACCATGGAGATTGTCAATCGCTGGGGAAATTCTGTCTTCACATTGTCGAATGGTTCAGCCGCATTTAAAGGAGAGGATGCTGGTGGAAAAGCATTGTTGCCTGGTGTTTATTTCTATGTTTTTACGTGTGAAGAGGGCACAAAGCAAGGAAATATTACTATTGCCCGCTAAGATAAAATGAATTATTATTGAGGAAAACCATGGTCATGCGGCGATGGTTTTCTGCTTTTTTCTACCTTCACTTTCCTAATTACATTGATTATGAAAATCTTTCTTGCCCTGTTGGCATTTTCTTGCATTGCCACAACCTTCGCTCAAACGGCTTTGACTCCAGAAATTTTGTGGTCGATGCGCCGCATTTCTGGTGGAACAGTATCACCCGATGGAACGATGATTCTTTATAGCCAGCGTACGTTCAACATGGATGAAAATAAAGGAAACACGGATTTGTATATCTTGGATCTAAAAACGGGTGTTTCACGTCAATTGACCAATACGCCGGTTTCTGAGATGGAGGCGCAATGGGGAAAAAACAACATTGTTTGGTTTATGTCAAATGGTGAAGATGGACTTCAAATTCGCAAAATCAATGCAGACGGTACGAACGTTCGCACTGTTTCTCGCTTCAAGTCGATTGAGTTGGAAGGTTTTCGGTTGTCACCGGATGAAACATTTGCTGTGACCATAGAGGCGATTGAAGTTCGAGGGGATGTTACCGCGAAATATTCAGATCTACCGAAGGCGAATGCCAGAATTGAAGATGATTTAATGTACCGCCACTGGGATCATTATGATGATTACAAACGCCGCCATTTGTTTTTGCACCAAATCATGTCGGAGAATGGTTTGCCCATTATCTATCCAAAGGCGATTGATATTCAGCGGAATGAGTTGTTTGACGGGGTGCTTCCGCCATTTGGAGGAACAGATCAATTTTGCTTTAGCGCCGATTCGAAAAAGATTATTTATACATCTAAAAAACTTCAGGGGAAAGCCTTTGCGACCAGCACCAACAGCGACTTGTATGAGTATTCTATTGCAAATCAAACGACGACCAATCTGACAGAATCGAACAAAGGGTACGACAACAACCCTGCATTTTCGAATCAAGGCGACATGGCTTGGTTGAGCATGGCGCGCAATGGTTTTGAGGCAGATAAAAACAATTTAATGTGGCGCAAATCGGATGGAACGGTTGTCAATTTAACTGGTGACATGGACATCACTGTGGGAAGTTTTTGTTGGCATCCTTCGGGCAAAATGATTTATTTCATCGCGCCAACGAAAGGAACAGAGCACATTTTTGAAGTGGATGTGGTGACTAAAAAAATACGTCAGGTAACCACTGGTCAATACGATTACATCAGCCTTTCCGTTTTTGGAGAAATGATTTATGCGGGACGTCAATCCATGGTTGCTCCGACTGATCTTTACGCATTATCGATAAAATCCAAAGATAAAGTGAATCAGTTGACAAAGTCCAACGCGGACATTTTATCTACGATTGTCATGCCGAAGGTGCAGGAAAAATGGGTAACAACCACCGACGGAAAACAGATGTTGGTGTGGATGGTGTTACCACCAAATTTTGATCCGAACAAAAAGTATCCGACACTCTTGTACTGTCAAGGAGGCCCGCAAAGTCAGGTGAGTCAGTTCTTTTCGTACCGATGGAATTTGGCCTTGATGGCATCACAAGGATATGTTGTTGTGGCGCCAAATCGCCGTGGTCTCCCAGGGTTTGGACAGGAATGGAACGATGCTATCTCAAAAGATTGGGGTGGACAAGCCATGCGAGATTATCTTTCCGCAATCGACGCGGCATCAAAAGAATCGTATGTCGATAAAGATCGCTTGGGCGCAGTTGGAGCATCTTACGGTGGTTATTCCGTTTACATGCTTGCGGGGATTCATCAAAATAGATTCAAAACATTTGTTTCCCATTGCGGATTGTTCAACTTAGAGAGCTGGTATGGCACCACTGAAGAGCTGTTTTTCGCCAATTGGGACCATGGGGGACCATATTGGTTGTCCGAAAATAAAGCCAATTACGAGAAAAATAGCCCGCACAATTATGCAGCTAATTGGAACACGCCAATCCTTGTGATTCACGGTGGCATGGACTTCCGAGTGCCTGAGAGCGAGGGGATTCAGGCCTTTCAAGCAGCTCAATTAAAGGGGATTAAGAGTCGGTATTTATCCTTCCCAACTGAGGGGCATTGGGTGCAAAGCCCACAGAATGGCTTGCTTTGGCAACGTGAGTTCTTTGAGTGGCTCGCGGAAGACCTACACCCATAATGCGGATTTCTCCATATAAATTTTTACTTTTACCCTCTTAAAGTGTAAAAGAAACATCCACTATGTGGCGTAAAATAGCAAATTTCATTCTTCGGAATAGATTCTTCATATTGGGAGTCATCACGCTCCTTACCGTGTTCTTTGGCTACTATGCCATCACTGGCTTGAAGCTAGAAAACAAGTACGGATTCGTTCTTCCTAAATCTTCCTCAACGACGCAGAACTACATGATGTTCAAGGATCGTTTTGGCGAGGACGGTGGAACATTGGTGATCGCCATTCAAACGAAGAAGCTTTACACCGAGAAAAACTTTAGAAAATGGAAGGAACTTGGGGATTCAATACTTCAATTTGATGGGGTAGAATCTGTTATTTCTGAAGCCACACTTTTTACAATAAAAAACAATAAGGAGGAGAGTAGGTTTGACGTTCAAAAGGTCTTTAGTGATACCACATATCGAGAGAAATCCATCGATTCTATAAGGCAAGAAATCAAGCGCAATCCAGTTTATCAAAAGCTGCTATATAACGATTCAACGAATGTTTCGCTCATGATGGTGAGTGTGGATGAACGCTATTTGGGTGATCAAGTGAAGTCGAAGGTCGTTTTGGATATTGAAAAGCTTGCCGAGTCATATGAGCCTTATTTTGGGAAAATGCACTACGCTGGATTGCCACACTTGCGCGTAATCATTGGGAAGCGAATTCAAAGTGAGATGTATATTTTCATCGCGCTCTCATTAAGTGTGACGGCATTGCTGCTCTATATTTTCTTCCGATCAGTTCGTGTCATCATTGTATGCTTGGCAGTGGTGACAATCGCCGTGATTTGGGCAATGGGAACCATGGGTTTCTTGGGATTCCGTTTGTCGATTTTGATGGCCTTAATTCCACCGTTAATGATTGTGATTGGGGTACCAAACTGTACCTATCTCATGAACAAGTTCCATCAGGAAGTTAAGGAGCATGGGAATAAAATGAAGGGTCTTTCCCGTGTAATCCAGAAAATTGGAACAGCGACCTTCCTTACGAATTTCACCACAGCGCTTGGGTTTTTAACCTTCGCATTTACTAATTCTCAAAAACTCATGGAGTTTGGGATTTCTGCATCCATCAACGTAATGATGGTATTTATCATCTCCATATGCATCTTACCCATTTTCCTTTCGTTTTCTAAGACGCCAAAGGAACGCCACCTGAAACATTTGGACCGCAAGTTTGCTTCTGGTTTGATTCGTGGAATTTTATTCTTGACACAATACAAACGCAAGTGGGTGTATGGAACAACATTGGTGATTATTGTTGTCAGCGTCTTCGGTATTTTACGTGTTAAGGCAACGGGAAATGTAACCAGCGATTTACCTAAAAAAGACCCGATTCTTCTTGATTTGAAGTTTATTGAAAAGAATTTCGGAGGATCAATTCCTTTCGAGGTAATGATTGATTACAAGGAGCAAGGCCGTTTGATGAAAAAATCAACGCTAGAACGTATCGAACAAGTGCAGCTCAATTATGCAAAGGATACGATGTTCTCCAAAAGTATTTCCATCGTCGACTTTATCAAAGTCGTGAACATGGCATACTATGGAAATGATCCGGATAAATATGAACTCATTGCGAATCGTGATAAAAAACGTTTGAAGAAATACCTGGACAATTTCGAAATATCAAACGTGAATGGCGGAGCCTTATCGGTGAAAGAATTGCTCGACACGACGCATACAACATTGCGTGTTCGTTGCCAAATGAAGGACATTGGTTCTTATGAGGTGGCTGATAAGGTAGATTTAATTCGCAGGCAGATTGACAGCATCATGAACCCGGATCGTCCGCAGATGGAACGACTTTATGCGTTGGTAGAAAAAGGCAAGAAAGGGTATATTGATTCGATTATATACACCTATTCGGGAGTATACAATAACCTGACTGATGCCCTATCGAAAGGAAATTCTGACTTGCAATATAAATTTCAAAGTGATCCTGAATTGATTAAAGCATATTATGGCAAATCTGGCTTTAATGATAAACTCCGTGCCGCCATTGACAAGGAATACTTTGACGTGACGCTCACTGGTACTTCAGTCGTGGCTTCCGAAGGAACGAGATACCTAGTGAATAACCTATTCTCCAGTTTGCTTTTTGCCATTGTTTCAATATCCATTTTGATGGCGATCCTCTTCCGCTCTTGGAGAATGGTGGTTGTTGCCATGGTCCCGAATCTTGTTCCGCTCATTGTGACGGGTGGAATCATGGGTTGGTTAGGTATCCCGTTGAAGCCGTCGACGCTATTGGTGTTCAGTATAGCCCTTGGTATTTCTGTGGATGACACGATTCACTATTTGGCCAAGTACCGCCAAGAATTGAAACTCAAGAAGTGGACGCTGAAGGAATGTGTGCTGATTGCCATTCGTGAATCCGGACTTGGAATGTTCTATACTTCCATCGTTTTGTTTTGTGGTTTCTCTGTTTTCTTGTTCTCTCAGTTTGGTGGTACCCAAGCACTCGGATTATTAATTTCTGTGACTTTGCTCATCGCGATGATTACCAATTTATTGATCTTACCATCGTTGCTTTTATCGCTCGAACGAAGCTTAACAACGAAAGCATTTGAAGAGCCTTACTTTGATGCATACACCGAAGAAAGTGAAGTGGATTGGTCAGATCTTCAATTGTCAACTGATGAGGAACTTGGTCCACACAATCAGTTACCGGAAGATGTCAAGCCTGATAGTGGTGATGACAACCCAGAAAAGGAATGAACCTACCTACAATCGATTGACACCATGAAAGGAATTATTCTCGCTGGAGGTTCTGGAACCCGATTGCATCCATTGACATTGGCTGTCTCCAAGCAGTTGATGCCCGTTTTCGATAAACCGATGATCTATTATCCGTTGTCGATTTTAATGAGTGCAGGGATTCGTGAAATTTTAATCATCTCAACACCTCATGACCTTCCGCATTTTGAAAAGTTGCTAGGTGATGGGCAATCTTTGGGGTGCACATTTTCTTATGCGGTTCAAGAAGTGCCAAATGGACTAGCTCAGGCTTTTGTCATTGGCGAGGAATTTATTGGGGATGACAAAGTCGCGCTTATCCTCGGCGATAACATCTTCTATGGTGTTGGAATGGATGAGCTCTTGAAAGAAAACAATGATCCTTCGGGTGGTGTGGTTTATGCCTACCATGTGAGTGATCCAGAGCGCTATGGCGTAGTCGAATTTGACGCAGAAATGAAGGTAGTTTCAATAGAGGAAAAACCGACAAATCCCAAATCAAATTATGCAGTGCCTGGACTTTATTTCTACGACAATACTGTAGTCGAAATTGCAAAGAACTTGCAACCTTCGGCGCGTGGTGAATATGAAATTACGGACGTCAATGCAGAATATCTTCGTCGTGGTCAATTAAAAGTAGCAGTGCTCGACCGCGGAACTGCGTGGCTTGATACTGGAACCTTTTCATCACTCATGCAAGCTGGTCAATTTGTTCAAGTCATTGAAGAAAGACAAGGATTAAAAATTGGCTGCATCGAAGAAATCGCCTACCGCAATGGATTTATCTCGGCGGATCAACTCAAACATATCGCAACACCGCTTGTTAAAAGTGGATACGGAAGTTATTTGATGAACCTACTTAATCACTGATGCACGCACTCGAATCTTATTCCAAATTGGTTGAACAAGAAATTGCTTCAATCGAACTGCCACAATCGCCTTCAAACTTGTATGACCCACTGCGCTATTTCATGACCTTGGGAGGGAAGCGCATGAGACCAATTCTCACATTGATGGGTGCTGAGTTGTTTGGAACGAATCGCGCTGAAGCCATTCACGCTGCGGTAGCCGTTGAGGTATTTCAC
>JBEIKR010000042.1:0-19039 GCA_040379705.1 Crocinitomicaceae bacterium | reverse complement strand
TGCCCCAGAAAGAACAAAGGACAATGTAAATAGGATTTTTTTCATTTTTGTTTAGATATTAGGATTTTAAGATAACTTCTTCGCTCTTTGAGCTTCGAAGTTTGAAAGACAAAAGACGCTTCTTCGCTCTTGGAGCTTCGAAGGAAAATAGACAGAGGATATCAAGATTTTAAGACTCGATTTTAACTATGGCTAAAAATTTCAAACTAATAATTCGTAACTCGTAATTCATAATTCGTAACTCGTAATTAATAACTCCACATCACCCTCCTTTCTTTTTCACGCGATATCCCTCCTTCGTGAGAAGATCGAACACCTTGTCGCGGAAATTTCCTTGGATGAGTATTTCGTTGTCTTTGACTGTTCCACCTACTCCACATTTGCTTTTCAAGAGTTTGCCCAATTCTTTCAGATCATCATCCTTACCGACGAAACCTTCCACTAAAGTGACCTCCTTACCTCCACGCTGTTTGCGGTCGATTGACACATACAATTGTTGCTGTGCATGAGGCAAGGTTTCGACTTCTTCTTCCTCATCAAACTGAAAATTAAAATCTGGATTGGTAGAATAGACTACGTTGATTTTCTCTTTCTTCTGTTTCGCCATTAGTATTTCTCTATGATTGCTGTTCTTAAGTCATCTGAAAGAATTGCGTCTGGTGATTTTCGCAAAGCTTCACGCGTCATTTTTGGTGAACGCACTTCAAAAATAAATAGTTTTTTACCGGATTGATGTACCATGGCAACATTTTCCTTGGTCACATCATTATTTTTCATGATGTATCCATACAAATCGGGATACTCATTTTCACAACTGTTGAATTCATTCATTGAGTAAATCGACATCACCACGTTAAAGTGGGCATCAATAAAGGGCTGAATCCATTCGTTGCGCGAAACATTCACCAGAACTTTATATCCCAAAGCCGATGCATACCCCAAATCGACTAAACGGTCAATTATTTGTTCAACATTCACATATTCACCAGCACATTCGTTGTAATGTCTTAGATCCAAAACGATCTCTTTTCCTTGCAGGTAGGTGGTATCAATATCGGATAGTCTCGCCAATTTTTCTTGATGAATCGTGGAATACTTTCCTTTGCTGAGCACCTCATCTAAAAGATCAGGAATGCATCCTGTCAGATTGGTTTCGGTTTCCAATGTGGCATCATGATACAGCCATAAATCACCGCTCGCCGAGAGATGAACATCAACTTCTACCCCATCACATCCTTGCATCGCCAAAGCCAATTGAACCGATTCAATGGTATTGTCATGATAAACATTCGCCACATTTTCCAGGCCTGTACCCGCATGACCAAATAGTTGAACGCTATCAAAATCCTTACTTTTTCCACAACCGAAAAATAGGAGCGCTATGAAAATCAGACTACCACGCATATTGAATACCTATTGAAGCATAAAATCCGAATGAACTTACACCGAAATATTTTCCGCTAATGGTGTTGTATGTCATTTCATGAAATAAACCACATGTTGTACTTTGAACACATGCCCACTTTTTACCGAAGACCAATCGATAACCTACATAGGTTTCACTCCAATAATCCGGTCGTTTATTTGATGAAATGGTAGATAAACTCGAGAGGGACGTTGTTGCAATAGGTGCCAAATGAAACGCCTTGAAGTCAATAAGTTTTAATCCATATCCAATCCCGACCCTTGGATAAAAACATCCCTGTAAAATGGTCCGAGAGTAGCCGAAATCAAATTGCCCAAGAACGAATTGATTCGACCGCGAGTGCATCCATTCAAAACCTGTGAAATAATCTGTTTTTGCAACTGAAGCACGCAAAGAAATGGCATTAGAACGAGCGTTTTCTTGACCCAAACAAGTCAAAGCAAGAATACAAATAAACACCATGAGATAATGACGCATCGCTCAAAGATACACTTTATGAAAAAGAGATTATAGCTTTGGACACTTCTTGCAGTGTACTCCCTTTTTCTTGTATTTTTTGCAGCAGTCTTTCTTTTTAGAACAAGCACATCCTTGACACGTAAATGCCTCAGACAATAGCTGTTTAGTGGTATTTTGCGACTGTTTCATTCCTTATTTAGAATAATTCCAAACAAAGATAAGAAGTTCTTTAAAACCTAAAACAAATCGAACGAAATTTTAATCATCAATATGGTAGAATCATTACTGCCACCCATATTAACATGGATTCATCTGCATCATAGGCCATAAACTTGTCGAAGGTACTGGTACTATCTCCTCGATAGATTATTCCATTCTTGAAGGTATATAAGCAATCCATAGAACCTCGTCCATCGCCAATGTATAGTTTTCCATCGGATAGAGTAAACAATAAATCAAAGACTGATGTTGAATTTCCACGATAAATTTTATTTCCCGAAACGGTATATTTCACATCAGAAAAGAACATGCGTTCTCTTACATATACTAGATCATTTTTGATGAAGAGTGACTCGATTCGACCTGTTGGATTATTGCGATAGATTATTTGTTGTTCCAGTTCCCAAATTAAATCATTGGAGAACTTTCGATCAGACAAATAGACCTTTTGACCGAAACTAGTCATAGAAGCGAGTGCAAAAAGCGCTAGGAATACTTTCATCACCGTGTCAATGTGACCTCTACAGTTAAGAAACTTATTTCCTCGGAAATAACATCTATGGTATAGTATAATGAATTGCCTGATTTCATGCGCATCGTCAAGAAGCCAACACCTGAACCATTTCGTTTTGATAAATACCCATTACTTAAAATCTCCATGTATTTCTCCTTCAATTCCAAACCATCCATGGCATTGATTGCATCCAGATATTCAGTAAGATTCGAAACATCTTTAGCGGACACTAGGTTTCCAAATACAATTTTATAATCCTCTTGGTTTCGTGCTAAAAGAAGGTAAGCCATTTGCCTTCCGTGTTCATCCTTGGCGCCGTGTAAACGTATATTCTGAAGTCCCTCAATTAAAATACCAAACACCCGCTTTACCGCAATCTTCGCATCACCTGATGTCACCATGAGCTCTTCAACATTCGCAGCCAAACGATTCACTAAATCTTGGGAAAACGCCCCCATATGACTCACAACCACTGAGCGAGGGTCCTCATTCGCAAACAAATCCAAGTCGCGCTTAAAATTCAAGCGAATTTCCTCTGAAACTTTATTTTGAATATCCTCAATCATTTTAATAAGACCGGAATTAACAACTACTTCGAACGTATCAGGTGAATGAATCCATGGTATTGTTTATTCTCTGGCGTTTTAATTAAATAGGTATATACACCCTCCACCAAATCTTGTCCACTCACATCTTTTCCTCCCCAATCGTTTAGATAATTTGAAGTTTCAAACACCACGTCTCCCCATCGGTTGAGAATTAACACATTGGTTTCTGGCTTCAAGTTTTGAATTTCAAAGGTATCATTTACACCATCACCATTTGCTGTGAACACATTGGGGATGATTACCTGCCCATACACACTAATCACCTGTGTGAGGGTATCCATGCACCCATTGGCATCGGTGATCATCAATGTCACGTCATACAATCCTTCCGCATCAAAAGCATACTGTGGCGCTTGACCAACAAATACTGCTGTATCAATCAACCAGTTCCACGTATTAACATTCGTGCCTGTGGAATTATCCATAAAATCTACCGTTTGACCGATATTTGGTGAGCTTGGCGTCCAACTGAAGTCTGCTGTTGGCCCTACAGGTTCATCCAATACAACAGGGCCATATTGCGTGGTACATCCAAATGCATCCGTTACAGTTAAATCATACGTACCACTTTGCAAACCGCTTGGATTAATAGCATTCTGTGCTGTGGATGTCCAGCTGTAGGTAAATGGACCATTTCCGGTAGCTTGAAGTCCATTGATACTTCCTGCAATTAAACATGTTGGCTGGATTACTTGTAAATTGATATCACTAATGATCGCCGCTGCTTCATTTCCAATGGTTATGGTTTCATTATCCGAACATCCTTGAGAATCAGTAACTGTCAATGTATAATTGCCCCCCTGAACTCCAGCAAGATTTAATGTTGCCGCCGCTGGTGTTGTATTCCACGAATAGGTATAATTCGGTGTTCCACCAGAAACAGAGATCCCAGTCACGGTTCCATCTGCTTGACCACAATGTGCCGTGGTGATGACCATGTTTGTGGCATCAATGACAGGAGCATTGTTCTGGACGATAGACACTGTCAGTGCCTGCGAGCACCCTTGATCATCCGTTACTGACAAACTATATGTTCCAACGGCAAGTCCTGTCAAGTTCAATGTACCTTGATTGTTCGACCATTGCACCTGTGGATTCACACCACCCGTAATAACAAGGCCAGAAATTGACCCTGTATTGGCCACACATGAAGTTGGGGTAACGACCATCCCGGATGCATCTAAAAGCAACGGAACCGGTGCCGTAATCGTATATGGTGCTGAAAGTACAGAACATCCGAATGCATCTGATACCGTTAAGGTATATACTCCAGGTGCAAGTCCATTCGCATCCAATGCAGATCCTCCACCATTTGACCAAGAATAAGTCAAATTCGAGCCTGTTGATGTGATTCCTGTTATCGACCCCAAGGTTCCATCACATAATACATTGGTAGCTACGGCATTCGTTTCATTTATAGATGGCCCGTTTATATTGCTCACTTGAAATGGTCCCGCCTGTGCAGTACATCCTTCCTGGTCGGTCACAGTAAGCGTGTATGATCCCGCTGCCAAGGCCGCAAGATTCAATGATGTTTGAGCCGTTCCTGTCCAACTGTATGTATAATTAGGTGTTCCTCCTGATACGGTTAAACCATCTAAGGCCCCATCCGATAATCCACAGTGTGCATCGGTAATTGAAACGAAGTTAGCATTCACGGCTGGAGATGATGATGCTGCAATGTTGTAGGGACCACTATTTGCTGTACATCCATTCACATCCGTTACGACCAACGAATAGGTCCCACTCGGTTGATTGCTTAAGTTAGGAGCCGAAGCTGCATTTCCATTCCACGTATAGGTCAACCCAGTGCCCGTTGCGGTAATTCCAGAAATTGAACCATTCGTGTTTCCACATGTGGTAGGATTCACTAACACAGAACCTGCATTTATGGACGGTCCAGAAACATACGCTATTGTAAATGGTCCTGCCGTACTAGTACAACCATTCACGTCTGTCACTGTCAGCGTGTAGCTATTTGCTGTCAGGTTGGACGCATTAAGTGCACTTCCACCGCCATTTGACCAAGAATAAGTAAGACCAATGCCCGTTGCGGTAATTCCGGATATCGCACCCATTGTCCCGTTACAACTTTGATTGACAATCACTGCTGCCGCAGATGAAATCACAGGACTACCATTATCAATCACTGTGTACGGACCAGAAGTCGCGATGCAGCCATTTGCATCGGTAATCGTTAACGCATAATCGCTCGCCGATAAACCTGTTAGGTTAAGTGTCGTTTGTGGTGTATTCGTCCAAACGATTCCAATTGGGTTCGTACCCCCAGAAATTGTTATGCCACTGATGCTTCCGTTTGCTTGGTTGCAGTTTTCATTTACTAAAGTTACAGCACCCGCATTGATTGTTGGCCCGGCTAAAGAAGGGATTGTGAAAGGAATTGAACTTGCCGAACAACCATTGGCGTCTGTGACAGTTAAGGTATAATTCCCTCCCAACTGAGAAGTGATTGTTGGTCCTGCTGCTGGGTTTCCGTTCCACGCATACGTTAGCCCACTACCTGTTGTAGTAATTCCTGTAATTGAGCCATTTGCATTTCCACACGTTGATGGTGCAATGACTACGGAAGCGCTATTTATTGTTGGACCTGATGTAAATCCGATTACGAATGGCCCTGCATTCGCAGTACAACCATTGGCATCTGTAACAGTTAAGGAGTAGGAACCTGCTGCCAATCCAGTCGGATTGAGTACGGCCCCTCCACCATTTGTCCAAGCATACGTCAACCCTGTTCCTGAAGCTGTCATACCTGAAATACTTCCCATCGTGCCATTGCAACTTTGATTGTTCGTTACAATCCCTGAGGCATTGATACTTGGTCCTGCGATGGCATTTACAACAAAAGGTCCTGCTGTTGCTACGCAGCCATTCTGATCGGTAACCGTTAATGAGTAGCTATTGGTTGTTAGTCCTGTAAGATTTAAAGCAGTCTGAGAAGTATTTGTCCACACATTGGTCAAGGGATTCGTACCTCCAATTACTGTAATTCCTGAAATACTTCCATTATTTTGATTGCAAATATTATTGCCAATTGATACCGCGCCAGCATTGATTGTTGGACCAGCGATGGAAGGTATCGTATAAGGACCACTTGTCGCTGTGCATCCACTTGCATTCGTCACAGTCAAGGTATAATTCCCCCCAAGCTGTCCAGAAATCGTTGATCCAGCTGCCGCATTGCCATTCCACGTGAATGTCAAACCAATTCCAGCTGCAGTAATCCCAGTTATTGACCCGTTCGCATTTCCACATGTCGATGGGGTGGTCACCACTCCTGCCGCATTGATGGTTGGTGCAGCCGTATATCCAACGGTAAATGGTCCAGCACTTGCCGTACATCCATTGGCATCAGTCACAGTCAACGAATAACTTCCTGCGACTAAGTTTGAAGGATTCAAGGAAGAACCACCACCATTCGACCAACTGTAGGTCAATCCAGTTCCAGTCGCAGTGATTCCAGAAATAGACCCCATTGTGCCGTTGCAACTTTGATCGTTTATTACAGCGGCATTTGCATTCACACTCGGGCCTGATATTGCATTCACAACATAGGGACCTGCGATGGCCACACATCCATTTTGATCCGTGACTGTCAACGAGTACGTATTCGGAGACAACCCAGTTAGGTTTAGGGTTGTTTGCGTAGTATTCGTCCATACATTAGTCAAAGGATTTGTACCCCCAGAAACTGTAATTCCTGTTATTGCACCATTGTTCTGATTACACGTATTATTTGTAATTGTCACCGCACCAGCGTTGATTACTGGACCTGCAAACGACGGAATCGTATATGGTCCGCTGGTAGCTGTGCATCCACTTGCATTTGTCACAGTTAAGGTATAGTTCCCTCCAAGCTGTCCAGAAATTGTTGGACCAGTCGCTGAATTCCCATTCCATGAATATGTTAAACCAGTTCCTGCTGCGGTAATTCCCGTAATTGATCCATTCGCGTTTCCGCATGTCGAAGGAGTAATCACAGCAGCTGCTGCATTGATCGTTGGACCTGCGGTAAACCCAACAGTAAATGGCCCAGCGTTCACTGAACAACCATTGGCATCTGTCACAGTTAATGTGTAATTTCCTGCGGCAAGATTCGATGGATTGAGTGATGGACCTCCTCCATTGGACCAGCTAAAAGTTAAACTAGCACCTGTAGCTGTGATCCCTGCGATGGAACCCATTGTGCCATTGCAACTTTGATTGGTTATCGTTACTCCCGTAGTGTTTACAATTGGACCAGCAATCCCTGTTAAAGTATAAGGTCCAGAGGTTGCAAAACAGCCATTTACATCAGTGACAGTAAGCGTATATGTACCTGCTGTTACATTGAGAAGATTGGCATTTGGCGTCGTTGTTCCACTCCAGCTGTAGGTCAAGGCAGGTGTTCCTCCACTCGCAGTTAAACCTGTTATTGAACCAGGTGTTGAGCAAGTTGGATTGGTCAACACAGCAGTCCCACTAATTGTTGGTGATGGATTTACAGTTACTGTCACAGGCACTCTGAAAGTTCCTGGGCAAACACCCACGTAGTAGGTTGTTGTAGATGTTAGGTTTGGTGTTACAAATGTGGTGGTATTCGTTGCCACAGTAGTAGTCCCAAAAGGAGTTGTATACCATATCAACTGTCCTGGTAATGAACCTGTAACAGTCACTGTTAATGTCGCTGAAGTACCCGCACAAATTGTTTGATTGTTCGGCGTAATATTGAAAATTGTTGTCGCTGATCCCGAGATTCCAGAAGCGCCATTCGTGGCGCCATTTGGCATGAATTCCGTCAAATGCGCTGAATTGGTAGTTCCTGAATTTCCCCCAGATACATTTTGCCCTGCAGTACCAGATGTCAAAGCGATACTTCCTCCAGCCCCAGCTCCACCAGGTCCAGAACCTTCAGCCGTAGAACCTAGACCAACTGTCAACACAACATTACCACCTGCACCACCTCTGGCATTGAGTGAAATAGTTGCAGGAATTGGATTCAAGTTTTTCACATAAATAGAGCCACCCGCTCCACCGCCTCCAGCACCATCATTTCCTTTCTTGTTTGCCGATCCAGGAAATGGACTAACTGCTTGATTATTTGGGTTAGTGTTACCACCGATTGCACCATCAGATTCTAAGGTTCCTGAGCCACTTATATTTCCATAGCACGTAACGAAGACAATTCCTCCGCCATTCCCGCCAGAGCCACCTTGCTGACTGTCTTGATCTCCGGCACCACCACCACCGCCCATAAAAAGGCGTGTGGCGTCATATACCAAGGGATGTCCTCCCAATCCACCATTGACTTTTCGCGTATCACTAGCTGTAGGACTCCATGCGGTATTGTTTGGGCCTGTTACCGTTGCATCCACATTAACAGTTGATAGTGAATATCCACCGCGTCCACCACCTGGACTCGTAGTTCCTGCAAATCCTGCCATTTCGAGATTCCATGCAATCGTTGACGCTGTTATCGATGGCACACCTTTACCAGTATATGTCGCTGGGTTAGCAGCCACATTGGCTCCACCACCTCCGCCGGAATTCTGAATTCCACCGCCACCGCCACCATTTGCTGGTGAACCACGACCATATCGCGAAAAAACTAAATCATATTCGGTGGTAAATCCACCAATGCCCTCACCCTTTCGAGCCCCCTGAGAGGAAAGGTTTGACCCCAAATAAGAACTCCCATTTCCGGCTCCATCTCCGCTAATATTTACAGAACCTACAGTACCCGCATTGTCTGCAACACCACCTCGGAATCCACGCGTGGATGCTGAAATCTTTGTTCCTGCGTTCAAAACAATATTGCCATTAACTTCCACTGAAACGACGCCACCGACATTCCCATCCCACGCCAAAGGCACAATTGATGCCGTACCCGTGAGCGTCAACGAACTATATCTAGGAATACGTACCACTTGAACGCGGCCAGAGGTTGTGTAGGTGTTTTGTAAGTTGCATTGCAAGGTAATGACATTTCCTGCAACGCTTCGCACCTCTACTTGTTCAAACTTTCCCGCATTATTGTAGGCCGTAATTTTACCCCACTCTTGTGGAAACTGATTCCAGTTGTTTGTCCACAGGTATGCACCTGGAACCGTATAATTCCCTCCCCAAGTAGCTGTTGGAGTCACATCAATATCCATCGACGCACCCTGCATTTGAATAATCATAATTAAATCTCCTGCTGCAATAGGAGTAGTCGGCCAAATACCACCTGTCAGTGATGCAATACTACTCACCGTAACGGTATTGGCAGTTGTCGCAGTGACAGTTGCATAGGTATTTACTTGAGTGTTCGCCGCACTGACATTACCGACCCCATCTTTTCCACGTTGAGAAAATGAAGAGTTTGAAATGCAGGCAATGAAGAAGATGGAGAGTAAAAGAGTAAAAAGTTTCATTGGTCAAGTTAGTTTCGCAAAGCAAAGACGAAAATACGGATAAAAAAGTTGGCTACAAATACCCCTTTTTTAATTCTTCAATTATTGAAGTGACTGCTGGACAAACAAGTGTATTCTTTTCCGTGATTCCCAAAATTTGAATCATGTTTTTTCGATCGGTATGCGGATATTCTCTACATGCCAAAGGGCGGTGTTCATAGACAGAACATTTATTGTCATCTCCAAGAAACGTACAAGGGGAATGCTGAAGCACATAATCGCTATCTTCATCCATTTTCAAATAGGAAGAAACAAATAAGTTTTCTTTCATTTTCAAATACTTAGACAACCGCTTGATGTCAATATCGCGAAAGATTGGGCTGGTCGTTTTACAGCAATTTGCACATTCTAAGCAATCAATTTTCTTGAAGGCCTTCTGATGAAGATCATGAATTTTTGAATCAAGGTCCCGAGGTTTTTTCTTTTTAACACGTTCAAAAAATTGGCGTGTTTCTGCCTGATCCGCATGTGCCTTATCTAGTATGCTTTTTAATTGTGTATTGATTTCTTTCATACTGCAACTCTCTTCCCTCGAACATTTCTATCTTCGGACCGAAATTACGAAAAGATGGAGAAATTTGATCTAGTGGTCATTGGGGGAGGTCCTGCAGGATATGCTGCAGCAATGCGAGCCATTGACTTTGGGAAGCGCGTTTGTTTAATCGAAAAAGATAAAGTTGGAGGAGCTGGCGTGTACAATGGTGCACTTTCTTCCAAAACCTTGTGGGAACTATCGAATCGTGTTTCAGGGATTAATGATACCATTGTGTCAGAAGGTAGAAAGCCTTATGAAGTATCTTGGAATGAAGTAAAACGAAATTTGGCTGAAGCCATTTTTGAACGTAAATTTCAATATTCCTGCCACATCAAACTACTTCAAACAGAGTCCATGCAGAACCTCTTGTCTTATATTCGTGGCGCCGGATCGCTGTTGTCCACAAATGAAGTAGAAATTATTCATGAAGGCGAAACTAAAACTGTTTGGGGAGATAACATCGTACTTGCAACGGGGAGTCGGCCTCGTTATGTACCAAACATTGTTGTTGACGAAAAAACCATTTTAACAAGTGACGGCATTGATCAAATTGATGATTATCCCAAAAGTCTTGTAATCGTAGGGGCCGGGGTAATCGGTTGTGAATACGCGACGATTTTTTCAAATTTTGGAAAGACTAAAGTATATATCATCGATCGTCAGGACCGAATTTTGCCTTTTGAAGACGCTGATATTTCAAAACTTGTGGCTAATAATTTCCAAGAGAAGGGCATCACCATCCACCATAATGCGCAATTGGAACGAATGGAAACCATTGATGGCGAGGTGGAATACGAACTTTCTTACCCTGATGGAAAACGCGAGGTAATCCGCGTAGAAAAGGCACTTCTTTCTATTGGACGCATTCCTAATATTGATGGGCTACAAATTGAAAAAGCGGGAGTCCAAATGTCCAAAAGAGGAATCCACATTGGTGATGAAGACACCCGAACGAATATACCGAACATCTATGCTGTTGGAGATGTTTCAGGCCGTATCGCATTGGTGAATATGGGTGAACTTGAAGCGCGTCATGCGGTAGAGAAAATGTTTGGCAACAAATCGACTCCTTTGAGCTATGACAACATATGCACTATAATGTTTCTCAATCCTGAAGTCGCCGCGGTGGGCATGAATGAGACACAATGCTTGGAGCAAAATATCCCCGTGAAAGTTGTAAAGCTGGACTACTCATTGATTACTAGAGCCATTGCCATGCGAAAAACACAAGGATTCTTTAAGATTATTGTCACAAACGATGAGGAAATGCGCATCTTAGGAATGCGGGCCGTAGGTGAACACGCTTCTTCAGCCATTCAAGCCGTGGGATTATTGATTAAACTGCAAATGCCCATTGAGGTACTTTCCGAATTGATTCACCCTCACCCATCGATTGTTGAAGGAATTCAAGAATGTGTGCGCATGCTGTTGAATACTTCCGTGTTTAAATCGTCTGTTTTCAAAGATAAATTGGCGTGTTACTCCTTGGTTGATGGGGTGAAAACTCCGCTCGATAGGTTGTGATTTGAAATGAAGAATGAAGAATTAAAAATTAAAAATTTGATGCTGCGCAATTTGATGCTGCGCAATTTGATGCCTTCGGCAATTTTTTAATCGTGATTAGACAAAAGACACAAAGACTTGATCTTTTTTCACTGTCTCGTTTGACTGGTTTCTAACGACAAAAAGAAATTCGTGGCTTCGAGACTACTAAAGAACCTCAGCCACCAAATTCGTATTTCGCAGCTCGTAATTAGGGGCGATTTGTCTTAATATCTTGAAGTCTTGATGTCTTAATATCTTGAAGTCTTGATGTCTTAAAATCTAAAACCTACTTCCCCTTCAGCTCCATCGCCTTCAAGGTATTGATCATCAACGACGCTATAGTCATTGGTCCAACACCGCCAGGTACGGGAGTAATCCAAGCACATTTGGGAGCTACATTCGCATAATCGACATCACCCGTTAAGCGCCACCCTCGGGCACGTGAAGCATCCGGAATGCGGGTTGTTCCAACATCGATTACAACAGCTCCTTCCTTTACCATTTCAGCGGTGATAAAGTTGGGTTGACCGATGGCTGCAATAAGAATATCGGCTGTCAAACAAAGCTCTTTCAAGTTATTGGTGCGGCTATGTGCTAAAGTTACCGTGCAATTCCCGGGAGAAGTATTTCTTCCAAGCATGATGCTTAGAGGAGTTCCGACAATGTTTGAACGCCCGATAATCACACAATTTTTTCCTTCTGTTTTGATTTGATTTCGCTTCAGCAATTCCATAATACCTGCGGGTGTGGCAGGCAGAAATCCAGGGACATTCAAAATCATTTTCCCCAAGTTCTCAGGGTGAAAACCATCGACATCTTTTTTCGGGTCAATGGCCAAAGTAATTTTCATCTCATCGATGTGCGCTGGAAGTGGAAGCTGAACGATAAAACCATCGATACTTTTGTCCTCATTGAGTGAATGTACCTTTGCGAGGAGGATATCTTCAGGTACCGTCTCATCGTAGCGGATGAGTGTACTTTCAAAACCAATTTGATCACAGGCCTTCACTTTGGCTCCAACATAGGTCAGAGAGCCTCCATCGTTCCCTACAAGAATTGCTGCCAAATGGGGGATTTTCTTTCCATTTCGTTTTCTTTCCTGCACTGCTTCCGCCAATTCTTTGCGAATTTCTTCTGCTGTCGCTCTACCGTCAAGGATCTGCATGGTGTCAAATTTTCGGCAAAGATACATGCGTAAAAATGGAAACGAAAACAGAAGCATGATTACTTATGCACAAAATCCTTCTACATTTGTCCAAAAATTACACAATGAAACGCTGGTCACTTATTTTATTCGGAGCACTTACTTTTTCTAGTTTTGGACAATCGACTGTAGAGGCGATTGAATTGGGGGTGGATGGTTTTTTCGGAGCGTCAACGAATGGAGGTGCTTTTGGTTTGGGACCGAAAGTAGGTTTTCGTATGAACGAGAATTTCATACTAGGCCCCACCTTTCGCTACCAACGAAATTGGTCATCAATGTTCGGAACAAAATTCAGTGTAAATAATTTTGGCGGGGGATTCTTTATGCATGGGCGTTATAAAAACACAGTATTTGGAGGACTTGAAGCGGAAATTATCAAAACCAATTATGTCTGGGATCAAACTGCTGTTTTCAAGAAATTTGTTCCAACGGTATTTCTTTGTGCAGGATTTTCGAGAGAATTTAATGGGATTGTTCGACTGAATGTTGGAATATATTATGATGTGATCAATGGAAAGAACAGTCCTTATCGGGATTCTTATTTAATCACCATCAAAGATCCTACGACTGGAATGGTTGTCAATCGACTTCCTTTGATTTACCGCCTTTCGTTCTATTTCACGTTGTGGAACAAGCCTGAGCGTGCTGAGAAGGAGGAGGTTGAGGAGACATGGTAGGCAAAAAATCAGATACCTATTTAAATGTTGGTTCATTATATTTTATTTCCAAGCACGAAAGATTTTTTTCCTTTTGAAATTCAATCAGATCGTTAATATGTTTCCGAAGAATTAGCTCAATATTTTTAGTCGTCTGATTGAAGGTTCTAATCCAAACAATTTTTGGTGGATTCCCAAAAGCAAAGATAAATCATAGAAATCTGTATCGAAAGTTACAATGATGAATTCATTTTTTTTAGCATATTCCCAGATTTCTTTATCTGTAAGGTTTTCCAATCCCAACTCTCGCAGTTGCTTAGCATTCGGAAAAATGTCTTGAATTTTTAGTAATATGCGGTGAGAAATATTCTGATCAAACAACAATTTCATGATGCCTTTCCCAAGTGTTCCTCTCGAGACGCGGCAAAAAACAAACACGCATTGATGTGTTCATTGCTTATTTCAGGATAATCATAAATGATTTCCTCTCGAGTCATCCCATTGGCTAACCAATTCAAGACGTCAACAACAGAAATGCGCGTTCCTTTAAGAACTGGCTTTCCAAAGCGTTTGTTTGGCTTGATTTCTATGTAATCGTTGATCTTCATTTCTGCAAATGTATTACTTCTATTGAAGTTACGAAAAAAGATTGTATCATTCACGTGAAATACTCAATTGGATGTACATTCTTATTCGAAAGACCAACTGAACAATCCATTGTGCCGAAAATACTCCCACAAAAAAAAAGGCCTGCAGTGCAGACCTCAATTTTTCATTCTTCATTCTTAATTTTTAATTTCCCTGAATAGCGGTGCTGGGATCAGGCTTTACAAACGTACCTTGCTTGGCATAATCCACCAATTCGATGACAAAGCACAAAGACTCACGTCCTCCCTCTTCGCCATACGCTAAATTCCAAGGCAAATACAAGCGGTAAAGACCTCCTTTTTTCATTTTTGGTAAAGCAAAAGACCAACCTGGGATTACACCACCGTTCAATTGCAACGCAACGGCATCTGTTGTTCCTCGTTGCTTTTTCATCTTGTAAGAATCCTGAATGGTATCCCCATTTGCCGAAGTGAGAATGTATTCTACTTTTACATCATCTGTTGCAGATGGGTAACCACCCGTTCCTTCCTTGATCACTTGAATAACTACGCCATTGTCAAACACTTTCGCTCCTGGGATTTTGCGCGCTTTGGCTAACATTTTTTCTCCATTGGAAACATTCAATTCAGCAATAAAACTCCCTACAATAGCTTGCTTTTGCGGTTCCGTCAAAAGGGTGTCAATTTTTAAAATCCCATGCTTAAATCCAATCTTTACCATTTTCAAATCTACTTCTGAAAGTGCATTCAAACGCATCATGTCTTGGTAAAAACTATATCCTGAGATTCTGCCCAAACATTCAGCTCCTTGCTTGGCATATTGCTCATTGAAATCTTGCTTGTTTGGACCAAACAATTGTTTGAGTGTTGATTGGCAATCACCTGGGAAAGAACCATTCAAATTGGCATTGAATCCCTTCGAAACAAGTTGCATATCCAATTTCGCAATGTTCGGGTCTTCACCACTGACCACCGAATTTTTATACATCGCCCCCAACACATAAGAAACGGTGTCCTTGTGTGTTTTTAGGATGACAGCAGCCTCATCAGAAGCCGTTTTTTCATCTCCGCCACATGAAGCAAAGAATAATGCCGGAGCTAAAAGGAGAAATCCAAATCGTTTCATTATGCTATTTCTAATAGTTCAACATCAAAAATCAATGCACTGTAAGGCTTGATTGGGCCTCCAGGATGTGGGTGTGCACCATATGCCAATTCTTGAGGTATATACAAACGGTATTTAGAACCAATACTCATCAATTGAAGCGCTTCTGTCCAACCTGGAATTACCTGATGAACGCCAAATGTTGCTGGCTGGCCACGGTGTACGGAGCTATCAAAAACAGTCCCATCCGTCAAGGTTCCATGATAATGAACCGTTACCGTATCAGATGCAGTCGGCTTAGCACCATCACCTGCAGTAAGTACTTCATATTGAAGTCCTGTAGCGGTAGTATGAACGCCTTCTTTTGAACTGTTCTCGTGCAAGAAAGCTTCACCAGCTGTTTTATTTTGAGCAAATTGCTGTTCAGCAGCAGTTTGTAAATAATTCTGTATGATTGTATTGGCCATCTCTGGCGTGTATTTCATTTCTTTTCCTTCAAAGGCGTCACCAATGGCCTCAGCCAAAACAGCAGGATCGATACCCGCTAGATTTTGTTCCATTAAACTGCCTGCGATACTCATGCCTACACAGTAACTTACTGCTTTTACTTCTTCTGTCATTTTAATTATTTTTTACAAAGGTACTTATTTGTTGCCCTGGATAATTGAAAATTTGATCCCGAAGGGAATTTGATGCTGCGCAATTCAGAATTTGGTCCCTGCGGGAATTGTAGAAATTACACCTGTGTTGTTCACTACAAATTGCGCAGCAACAAATTCTAAATTGCCTTCGGCAACAAATTACGAAGTATCAAATTTTGAATAATCCATTGTAAACTGATAAAATCCGTGTATTTTTCGGAACGTTAATCAGACGAATTATGAAAAAAATCATTCTTTCAACTCTTGTGTTGGGTTTAGTAACTGTATTTTCATCATGTAAAGGAAGATACGACAACAGCAGCGCTCCAAAAATCAATGCCACTGTAGAAAATATCTTTTCAGAATTTTCGAATATGGCCGATCAAGCAATTACTGGAAACTTATTTTTCTATAAAAATGGTACTTTAATCGTAAATGACCTGGCAACCGGCAACGTCAACAATGAAGTGAAAGCACCTTGTAGTGTGATAGTTACCCTTGACACATTAAATTCAGCAAAAACAATTACCATCGACTGGGGAACAAGCAACTGTGATTGCAACGATGGTAAACAACGTCGCGGAAAGCTCATCACTACGTTTACAGGTTCATACTATGCACAAGGCACAGTTATTACGCATACACCAGTGGATTATTACGTAAATGACAATAAGGTTGAAGGTTCCAAAGTGGTAACCAACATGGGATTAAATACCCTTGGTCAACCTTATTACAATGTAGCCATTGATGGTGTTGTAACATTAGCTACAGGCGAAATTGTCAATTACACGTCATCACGAGTTAGGACCTTCACCGATGGGTTCTCAACATTGCTAAACTTCTACGACGACGAATACGACATCACCGGAACCGCCAATGCAGCGGTTGTCGATGGAGATGGATATGTCGCCAACATTACATCAGCATTACACATAAAAATCGGTTGTGGATACATCACTAAAGGTGAAATCGAAATTACACCTACCGACAAACCAGTTCGCGTGATTAATTATGGTAACGGAACTTGTGACGGTACTTTCACCATAACAATCAATGGGAATACGTATACGATTAATGGGTAGTTGTTTTTGTTACTCGTTATTTGTGACAAAAGACCGCTGCGCTGAAGGACAAGAGACAAGAGACTGAAAAAGTAACGAGTTATTAGTTACGACTTACTGCTGACAAAAGACCGCTGCGCGAATGGAACATGGACTGAATCAATCTTCGAATTGAATTGCAACAAATTCGTAATTCGGGCTTCGAGTCTGCTGGCGCACCTGACGTGTCCACCGAGGTGGAGCCACCTAATTCGTAACTCGTAATTAGTAACTACTAATACTTGGTTTCGAAAAGTTGACGTTGTAAGTCATGGACAGCTGCAAGGTGTGATTTCGTTCTGCCTTGATTCCATCTGTTTTGACGATATACTGATTCAAATACCCAAGTTGGACATTCAAGTCTTTATTGAAGCGCCATCCTAGTGCTCCATACATTCTATTTTGGTCCAAGATATTTTTACCAATTCCTTTACCGAAGCCTAGGAATGGTTCATCGTAAATGCTCAAAAAGAGTGTATTCTCCTTCATTTCTTTGCGACTCAAAGGCAGTGTAATCATTAGCCGGTAACGAACACGGTTCCTGAATGCATAGCCATTTTGTTCAAATTCGCTGGATGTTCCAAGCTTGTATTGCTCAATAAACCGCTGCTCTAGACGATATCTGTGCTGTATATCAACACGGCCAACTTTGTTCTTTACGATAAATTGTTCCCATATACGGTGTTCATTAAACGCATGAGAAACAGGTTGGTCTCCATATTCGAAGGTTTTTATCATCCCATACCCTACGGTCCATTGTGTTTGATTTTTCGCATAGAAATCCACTCCCAGGCGAAGCAATGATTGCTGCCAATCCTTAAAAATATTGACACTTTCGTCTCGTCCGGCACGACGCCATTGGTATTCGGTGTGAAGTCCCCATCTGTCATTGATTTTATGGTTTCCAAAATACATGATCCAACCATGCGTTTGTGGAGAGATTATCTTTTGGGCAGAAACAGTGTGCATTACTGTAAGAAAAAGCACACATGCAATGAACAGCTTTTTTATCATGACTTGCGCTTACGATGAACAGCCAGCTTATGTTTCGATATCGGCGTAAACTCGTCAATTCCCATAATCATCAAATGACCACCTTCTGTTTCGAAATCATCTTTCAAGTGATGAAGTGTTTCGATGACCGAATGATCTACCAATACGCAGTCGCGCACATCCAATACAACTTCTGATGTCAATGGGAACGCTAAAAGTTTATTTTTTACTTTAATAAAGTTGCTAAACACAGCTGCACCTTTTACTTTAACTGTATTGTCATTCACAGTCATTTTAGAGTTAAACAAACTTTTAAAGGAAACACCACGAGAAAGGTGCAAGATCAATTCCAACAAAATACCTACTGCGATACCAACCAATAGGTCTGTGGCAAGCGTGAAAATAATTGTCACAATGAAAACTGCAATTTGATCCATTCCAATTTTTGCCATGTAACCAAATTCTCTTGGGTGTGCAAGTTTCCATCCTACACCGATCAGCATTGCCGCAAGAGCCGCTTTGGGAATTAAATCACTGAACGATACGGCAAAAATCAAAAACAATAAGATGAAAACACCGTGGAAGAAATTGGCCCAACGTGTTTTACCACCATTGCTCACATTCGCTGAAGAACGTGCCACTTCACTAATCATTGGCAATCCTCCTAGGACACCAGCGATGATGTTTCCAATTCCAACGGCAATAAGGTCTTTATTGGTATTCGATTTCCTTTTGTACGGATCGAGCATGTCCACTGCTTTCACTGTCAACAAGGCTTCAAGGCTACCTACCAATGCAAACATGATGACAAATTTAATGAACGTACCTGTTTGAGAAAAACCGTCAAAGTTGACATTCACACCTAAAATTTTATCTAAACCTTCATCAAATTTCAATAGAGGAGTGTACCCATTTCCATTGTGTATCCCTAGGAAATGTGAAAGAGGGATCGAAACGATTAAAACAACCACAGCCGA
>JBEIKR010000041.1:0-19058 GCA_040379705.1 Crocinitomicaceae bacterium | reverse complement strand
GTCTTCCACTTGGCCAAGGTTCGTCATGCTCTGCCGCTGAGGGATCTGGATTAGGTGTTGAATTTGCGACTTGGTTGTACCAATGTACATAGCGATCCCGTCCATCTGGATTGATACAAGGATCCATAATGACAAGCGTATTTTTAAGCCAGTCTTGGTGTTGAACGATGAGCTCGTATGCTGTTTTCATCGCTGCTTCAGTGCCTGAGCTTTCATTCCCGTGCACATTGTAGCTCATCCAGACAATTGCGATGCTTTCACTCTTGTCAAGTGAACTGTGCGCTTTTTTTATTTCTTCAATCCGTTTCAGATTTTCGGGTGTCGAAATATACGCCACCACCAAAGCTCTGTTTTCATTTGTTCGACCATATTCATCGAGGATTAATCCACCATTGGCATTGTTTTCCAATTGTTGAAAATAAGCCACAACATCGTGGTGATCGTTAAAACGTGAACCGAGTGGATAGCCCAAGAACGCTTCAGGACTTTTAATTTGTGAAAAAGTAGAAAAGCCAAGTGATAAGGCAATGGAGATTGATACAAGTGTGCGCATAAGGTTCAGCATTGAATCTCAAAGCTACTGATTCTGCTGAAATAGTCGTGAGCGTCTTTAAATAATTCCCTTGGAACGCATGAACTCATCTAGAGACTCGATGTCACCAAAGAGTACTTCTCGTGCCTTACTGCCCTGGAACGGCCCAATAATGCCCATTCCTTCGAGTTGATCAACAATTCGTCCTGCCCTGTTATAGCCGAGTTTCAACTTGCGCTGCAATAAGCTCGCAGATCCTTGTTGATTCATGACTACGATTCGGGCTGCGTCTGCGAACATATTATCGATTTCATTCATATCGATATCACTACCGCCATCACCGCCTTCACCCACATATTCAGGAAGCAATAATGCCTCAGGATACGCTCTTTGTTCACCAATAAAAGCACAGATTGCTTCCACTTCAGGGGTGTCAACAAACCCACATTGCAAGCGTTTCAATTCGGAGCCATTTGAAATAAGCATATCACCACGGCCAATCAATTGATCGGCACCTGAGCCGTCCAAAATGGTGCGTGAATCGATTTTAGACAACACCCTAAATGCAATGCGCGCAGGGAAATTGGCTTTAATCATACCTGTAATCACGTTTACAGAAGGACGCTGTGTAGCCACAATGAGGTGAATCCCTATGGCACGCGCCAACTGAGCAATTCGGGCAATTGGGTGTTCAACTTCTTTACCTGCAGTCATGATTAAGTCGGCAAACTCATCGATGAGCACCACTATGTAAGGCAAGTAACGGTGACCTTTCTCAGGGTTAAGTTTTCGTGCGATGAACTTCGAATTGTATTCTTTGATGGTACGAACACTCGCATCTTTCAACAATTCGTAGCGGTCATCCATTTCTATGCAAAGTGAATTCAAGGTGTTTACAACCTTTGACACATCGGTGATGATTGCATCTTCTTCTCCTGGTAGTTTCGCTAAATAATGGCGCTCGATTTTATTGAATAGCGTCAATTCCACTTTTTTCGGATCGACCAAAACAAACTTCACTTGTGCAGGGTGTTTTTTGTAAAGAATAGAGATTAGAATCGCATTCAGCCCAACTGATTTACCTTGACCGGTAGCTCCCGCAACAAGTAAGTGGGGCATTTTCGTTAAGTCGAAAGTATATGTTTCATTGCTGATGGTTTTTCCAATGACAATCGGTAATTCAGCATCTGAGTTTTGGAATTTTTCCGAAGCAATTAACGAGCGCATGCTCACCATTTCAGGGTTTGACTTCGGAACTTCAATACCGATTGTACCTTTTCCGGGTATTGGTGCGATAATTCGAATTCCTAATGCACTTAAACTTAAAGCGATATCATCCTCTAAGTTTTTAATTTTCGATATACGAACTCCAGGTGCAGGAACTATTTCATAAAGCGTCACCGTTGGACCTGGTGTTGCTTTAATGGATGCGATATCGATTTTATAGTGTGAAAGCGTTTGAACAATTCGATTCTTATTGTCTTCAAGTTCTTGTTTATTGATTGTTACACCGCCATTCCCATATTCTTTCAGCAGGTCGATCGGAGGTAACACGAAGCTAGCTAGGTCTAGCGTTGGGTCGTAATCACCGTATTCTTTGCGCAGTCGATCGAGATCCTCTGAATCCAACTCCTCATCAGCCCCTACAATATCTACGGAGAATGTGTCATCTTCGATATCGCTTAGATCCAATTCTTCGGTCAATGAAGACGCGGTAATTTCAAGTTCAGGTTCAAGTTCAGGTTCAGGTTCTGGGACCTTGTGAGTAATGACTAACTCAGATTCATCGAAATCTTCATCATCCTCTTCTTCTTCCTCGTCAAAGTGAATGGTTTCAACGACATTGTCCTCTTCAATCTCCTCATCTTTAATAGTGTTGACCACACGGATATCGTCGTACAGCATGTTTTCAGAGCTATTAACTGCCGTAGATTGCATGGTGTCATCTTCTTCTTTTCTTCCAAAGAATCGCTCGTACAACCCTTTGTAATCAGGGTTGAATAAAATAACGGATAGCACATATCCCAAAACGACAATCAGGGAAAGTGAACCAAATTTACCTAGTGAAAGTGCAAGCCATTCGTTCGTGTAATATCCAAAACCACCACCGAGGTAATTGATTTTTGCTGCAAAAAACCCGAAAAGTAAGGAGGTCCAAACAATTAAAACGGATGTTCGTGCAAACCATTTTTTAACAGGTACCAATTCAACATCAAAGAGCACACGAACACCAGAGATGAACAGAAGAAATGAGATACCAAAAGAAGATATACCAAACCATCGAAAAATGAATAGATGCGAGGTCCAAGCTCCAAATTTACCTAGCCAGTTATCAACAGGAACATCTTCTTTTTCAAATAAATAAGTGAGAAGCGATTTATCCAAGACCTGGTCTTGATCTTGGGACCATGTAAACAAATAGGAGAGACAGGCTAAAAATGTATAGAATGAGACAAGGATTAAAATAGATCCAAGGGCTGTCTTCAGTTTTTTTGAATCGATTCTGGTCGATATACTGCCAAAATTACCCTTTGCTGCACTCGGTTTTCTTTCCTTTTTTTCTTTCGACCGTTTATTCGAAGGTCGATTGGATGTTTCTTCGTCGATGCTATCTTTTTCGCGGTATTCGTTCTCAGCCATGCAATCAGTTTAATGTACGAAGATAATGACCATCACATCGATTTGAAGGGAATCAGACGGTAAGTATAAACACCCAAATGTTAGTTAGGATTATTCGTGTTCTATTTCGATTTCTTCCGATTGCCCCTGCATTTGAAGCATTTCATTTAAGAAAGTATCAAAAGATACTTTTTTGTAGTCGGATGGAATTCCGAATAGGTCATGGTTGGGTGTGAAATTTTCTATCGAGATCAGTCGATATTCGTACACTCCATCGACTGTAGAAATGTAATAAAGGACAGGTAATCCTGGGAAATTCTCGAGTGTATTGATGTATTTTTGACTGAACTGAGGGAGGTATAAAAATTCAATTGGCACCATAAAGTTTTCATGACTTACGACCAGTCTTTTGGCTTTCAATCCTATAATTTTTCGTTTTCCTCTTTTTGCTTTATATGAGTAGGGATATTTATCTTCTTTGCCATCATTGTGGTCTGTTTGAATGGCGTAATTGGTTATTGGTGTGTTGAGGAGTAAATATGATTTGTTGAGGGTGAGATGTTTGATAATGACTTGCTTTCCTAATTGATCGGTTTCATTTTCTATGCGAATCAGAGTGTCATTGGTATAAATGTTCATTTGCTTCGTTGGAATCATGCGTTGAAGCGAAGTGTCCATAATTCTAATTGAATACACAAGCTTCCCTGAGAATGGTTCAAATTCGGTGGTGGACTGAGCGGAAATTGCTAGGGAAGAAAGGCAGAAAATAACGGAGAGAATTGCGTTGTTCATTCAAGTAATTTTGCGCCGAAAATACATTTTTTTTCTCAGCAAATGTAAATTAGGAAACGCATGTGAAATTCAAGGTTACACTTTGCCGTTGCATTACTGTCGCGTATTTATGTTAATTTTGACGCCTATTTCTACTGTATGAAGAAGGACATCAGTTTACTTATAAATCGCTCTGAGATTGCTGCGGGAACCCGCGGAGCCTCGCTTGGAGCGGATGCACTCATGGCAGCGGCAAGAAATCAAGGAAATCTATTTTTTTCGAAGTACCCGAAAGTGCGCATAGCGGATAGAAATGAATTGCTTGACTTGCCAGATAAACACCCGTTTGCAAAGCGTATACAGGGATTTGAACAGGTGTATACATCTGTTTCTAATCAAGTTTCTGGATGTCTATCCGATGCTCATTTTCCATTGGTGCTTGCAGGGGATCATGCCTCTGCTGCTGGCACCATCGCGGGGATAAAAGACGCTTACCCAGAAAGTCGGTTAGGTGTCATTTGGATTGATGCACATGCTGATTTACATACGCCATACACCACTCCTTCAGGGAATATGCATGGGATGCCTTTGGCTATAGCGCTTTGCGAAGATAACTTGATGTGTAAGTCGAATGAAGTGGATTCTGAAACCATTGCTGCATGGGATCGATTGAAGAATATTGGTTTTTCTGGTCCAAAAATTAAATCGGAAGATTTGGTATTCATCGCATTGCGTGATTTTGAAGCACAAGAAAGCGCCCTCATCGATCAGTATTCGATTTCGGTGATACCAGTCGATCAAGTGATAAATGAAGGGAGCGAGCAAATAGTCAAGCAGACATTGGATATTCTGAAGGAGTGTGATTTGCTGTATGTTTCTTTTGATGTTGATTCAATGGATCCTTCCTTGACTTCACTAGGAACAGGCACGCCAGTAAAAAATGGCTTGACACCAACACAAGCAAAGGAAATCCTAAACGGACTGTGTCATGATGAACGCCTTGTATGCTTGGAGTTTGTCGAGATAAACCCTTGTTTGGATGAGAAAATGAATAAAATGGCCGAGGTCGCTTTTGGACTCTTGGAATCAGTGGCAAGCACCATTGAAAATCGATAATATATAAAATGGAATATGCAATAAAGGAGTTTTTACTCCACCAAAGTACGCTGCTGTTCGGTACCAATGTATCCGAAGGATTGGTTCAAATTCAACGAACTAAAAAAGATGTATCGGGGGATTTAACCTTACTACTTTTTCCTTTTGTTAAGGCATTAAAGGCATCTCCACAAGAATTGGGAGAGAAATTAAAGAATGCACTGCAAGCTGAATTTAAGGGCATTCAGCAAATTGACGTACTTGGTGGTTTTTTGAACATACATCTATCCTCACATTACTGGTTACATGCACTTGAGCAAGTTCAACAGGATAGGACCTTTGGATTTCAAGAGGCAGATTCAAAACCACTGTTGATGGTGGAATATGCGTCGCCAAATACGAATAAACCATTGCACCTTGGACATCTAAGAAACATATTTCTTGGTTATTCGGTGGCTGAAATATTAAAGGCAAATGGCCACAAGGTCATAAAAACCCAAATTATTAACGATCGAGGTATACATATTTGCAAAAGCATGTTGGCATGGGAGCGTTTCTCGCCTTTGGATGCCAAAGGTGAGCGAGAAACACCTCAAAACACTGGGCTAAAAGGGGATAAACTTGTGGGTAAATACTATGTTGAATTTGACCGCAATTTCAATGTTGAAGCCAAGGAAATTATTGAAAACTGGGAGCTAGGGAAGTTCGATACGTATAGTGAGGAGGTGGCGGCCGAATTCAATCGTTTAACTGAAGCGAAAACGGGTAAAGACGAAAAAGCCCTTGCAGGAATTGAGGATAAAATCAAAGATTTGGCTAAAAATCAAACGACATTGCTTCGAGACGCCAAAGAAATGCTTGTCAAATGGGAAGCGCGCGACCCTCAAGTGTATCTTTTATGGACCACGATGAATGGTTGGGTGTATGAAGGGTTTGATGTTACGTATAAGTCTATCGGAGTTGACTTTGACAAAAGTTATTACGAATCAGATACTTTTCTTCTTGGAAAGGACATCGTTGTAGATGGATTAAATAAAGGTGTTTTCTATAAAAAGCAAGATGGTTCTGTTTGGATCGATTTAACGGATTGTGGTCTTGATGAAAAGTTGGTGCTTCGGTCTGATGGTACGGCGGTGTATATAACCCAAGACATTGGAACCGCGGTGGATCGCTACAAGGATTTTCCCGGATTGAATGGGATTATTTACACGGTTGGAAACGAGCAAGACTATCACTTTAAGGTGCTCTTCTTGATACTTGAGAAATTGGGTTATTCTTGGGCAGTGAATTGTTCACATTTGAGTTATGGAATGGTAGATCTTCCTTCAGGTAAAATGAAATCACGTGAGGGAACGGTGGTAGATGCGGACGATTTGATTGCAGAGGTAGTTGAAAAAGCCACTGAAATGACACGTGAGAGGGGGCATTTAGAAGGAATGACGGATGAAAACAAATCTCATTTGTTCAATATTATAGGCCTTGGAGGATTAAAATATTATCTATTGAAGGTGGATCCTAAAAAGCGAATGCTATTTAATCCTGAAGAATCCATTGAGTTGAATGGAAATACGGGGCCATTTATTCAGTATACTCATGCTCGAATTTGCTCTTTACTTTCCAAGGCTAATTATTTCCAGCAAAATTTAAGTGATTGTGAATTGCTTGATGAGGAAAAGGAAGTGATTAAGTTGTTGACAGAATATCCAACCGTTATTCGTGAGGCTGGTATGGCACTTTCGCCTGCCGTGTTAGCTAATTATGTATATGAATTGGTTAAATCGTATAATCATTTTTATCAGACGGTACCTATTCTTATTGAAACAGATGAAAACTTGAAAGCAATGCGATTAGCTATGAGCGCGAATGTTGCTAAAGTTATTCGGTCTTCCATGAAATTACTAGGGGTGGAAGTGCCTGAGAGGATGTAAGTGCGGCAGTTCTGGGCTTCGAGTGCCTCAGCCCGCGTGATTGTCACATTTGCTTTAGATTTTCTGTTTGTTGTTTTATGCTCTCGAATTGTTGCCTGAGGTTCTGGATTGTTGCCTGAGGTTCTCGAAGGCAACATAGTCGTTGGGCTTCGAGTGCCTCAGCCCGCGTGATTGTTGCTTCTGTTTGAGATTATTGATTTGTTACTTGATGTTCTCGTATAGTTGCCTGAGGTTCTGGATTGTTGCCTGAGGTTCTGGATTGTTGCCTGAGGTTCTCGAAGGCAACATAGTCGTTGGGCATCGAGTGTCTCAGCCCTTAGATCAAATGGTCCTTTTATCATGTGATTATTTTTCTTAACTTAATCTATAGAATCATGTTAAGTTCTTTTCTCTGTTGAAATGATGATTCAATAAATTTAAATGAAACCACAAAATGAATAACTAGCAAGTTCTAGTAGTTCATTTGAACTGCGATAAATATGAAGAATTTTAAGAAAGGATACTTGTACATGCTTGAGTGCTCTGATGGTAGTTATTACACCGGTAGTACAATAGATGTTGGAAGAAGATTCAAAGAACATCAAAATGGGGAAGGAGCGAATCACACAAAAAAAAGACTTCCTGTAAAACTTTTGTATGTTGAAGAATACAAGCATGTTGCTCAAGCTTATCAACGCGAAAAGCAAATTCAGGGTTGGAACCGAAAAAAGAAGTGTGCTCTAATTAATGGCGATCATTATTTATTGCCAAAATTGGCATTTGCACACAGAGACGTTTCACAATTTTTACTGACCCAAGAAGAGAACAATTCTAAAGCCTGAGGTTCTCGAATTGTTGCCTGAGGTTCTCGAAGGCAACATCTACCTCATGAACGCATACATCAGAATATTGGCCCCCATCTGAAGTGCTTCTTTCCGTTTTTCTGGTGGATCGTTATGTACCTGAGGGTCTTCCCAGCCATCACTCAAATCTGTCTCATAGGTATAAAGGCATAAGAGTCGCCCATCTTCGAAAATTCCAAATGCTTGTGGACGCTTTCCATCATGTTCGTGGATTTTTGGTAGTCCATTAAAATTGAACTTCTGATGAAAAATTGGATGGTCAAAAGGGATTTCGACAAGTGGATTGTTTGGGAAGACCTTTTTTAGTTCCACTCGAATGAATTCATCCATACCATAGTTGTCATCGATATGTAAAAAACCACCCGCAAGCAAGTAGGTACGAAGATTTTCTGCTTCAGCAGCAGAAAAAACTACATTCCCGTGTCCTGTCATGTGGATCATGGGGTAAAAGAAAAGATCTTGGCTACCGATATCTACGTAAGGAACATCAGAAGAAATATTGCTGCCTAATGTTTGATTGCAAAAAGTGATTAGGTTCTTTAATGCGGTTGGATTTGCATAATAATCTCCGCCACCGGAATATTTCAATACAGCCAGTTGATAGGTTCCTTGACTCCATGAAATTATCGACAGACACACAAAACCCAGGACTAAAATTGGAATTCGAAGTATCTGTTTCATAGTGTAGATTTTATTTTCTGACTTAAGAACACCGCATGCATGCACGCGACCAATCCCGCTGTTTCTGTACGTAATCTATTTTTGCCCAAAGAAATAGGTCGGTAGCCATTCGATAGAGCCATGTCAATTTCTTCTGGAGAAAAGTCTCCTTCTGGCCCTATGAGTATTGGACAATTCGTCATCGTCCAATTCTTTTCAATACTTCCTTTTTCACTGTTTTCACAATGCGCAATCAATCCATATGGATGTTCATTGATAAAATCCATTATACTCATCAACGGATTTAAAATAGGGAGAAAACTACGTTGTGATTGCTTCATTGCTGAAATTAAAATTTTTTCCAGTCTGTCTTCACGTATATTTTTCCGTTCATTGTTGCGGCACGATAGTAAAGTCAATTGAGTAACACCAATTTCGGTGGCTTTTTCAAAAAACCATTCAATTCGTTCGCTATTTTTTGTTGGTGCAATGGCAATGTGAATATCCAAATGCTCTAATTCTTCCACTAGCGCTTTTTCTACGTTTACTACACATCCTTTTGGGTTGGCCTCAATAATTTTTGCTTGAACCCGCACTCCTCGGCCGTTTAATAAGGTAATTTCATCTCCTTCACGCATACGTAGAACACGGCAGGCATGCGCTGATTCATCCGCATTTAATGTGAAATTTTGCTCAGCACCTGTAAGGGTTGGGTCGTAGAAAATACTCATTTAATGAAGAATAATGTAAATTAACTCGCGCATTAAATCTCCATGAGGAAGAGAACTTGTGCTGCCTAGTCCTTTCGCCTTTAAATCGTATTCTTGCAATGCAGCTATGATTGCCGCAATTTTTCGAGGATCAAATTGTTTCGAAGCATTGAGCAACTCTTTAGCAACAAAGGGGTGCACCTTCAGACTGCTTGCAATCGATTCAACAGATTTATTTGGCAAAAAATGAATGCGCATCAGCTGTGTGAAAAATCTAAATATTTGCGGTATGACAATAATGATATTAGTAGCTTTCGGGTTTTGTTCGAAGTAGTTGACAATCCTGTTGGCTTTAAGCACATCACGCACGGCAATGGCATTGGTCAACTCAAATACGTTGTAATCTTTCGATATTCCAATATTCTCCTCAATGTGAACTTCATTTATTGTGGTCCCTTTTTCGAGAATAATGGATAATTTATCGATTTCATTGACGATGCGTCCTAGGTCATTTCCTAAAAACTCCACCAATAAACTGCATGCCTTGGAACTTAAGCCAAAACCTTGACTTTTTACATGTTTTTGGATCCAATCGCTAATATTGTATTCTTTTATTTTTTCAGATTTTATTACGACCCCTTGCTTTTCGGCAAGCTTTGCAATTTTCTTTCTTGAATCATAATTTTTGTACTTGTAGGCAACAACGAATATTGTCGATTCCAAGGGCGCATGAAAATACGGTTCTAATTCCTCCAATTTCTTATCGAAATCTTGTGCTTCTTTCAATACCACTAGCCGCCGTTCTGACATCATAGGATATCCCCTTAATTCAGCTAAAAGACTTGGGGTATCAGCGTCTTTTCCGTAAATGATTGTTTGATTGAAATCGCGCTCATGTTCTTGAAGTGCACATTCAATAACTGCATTTGTTACCTCATCAATAAAATAGGGCTCCTCTCCATGAAGAAAATAAATCTTCCTGAATTGACCACTTCGAATTTCTTTTATGATTTGGTTATGGTCCATTTAATGGTGTTTTTCCCAAATTTGAACAAGTTCAACCAATGTATTCACAGCTTTTTGCATATCTTGAATACTTACAAATTCATGTCGAGAATGTATCGCCATTTCACCCGTAAAAATATTTGGACAAGGCATTCCCATAAATGAGAGGCGCGATCCATCTGTCCCTCCACGAATAATGGCTGGCTTAGGTGTAATTCCTGCGCGTTTCATTGCCTCAATCGCATAGTCGGTAACAAATGGAACATCTTTCAATATTTCTTTCATGTTTCGGTATTGCTCCGTAACAGTGTATTCATAGTGAACACCTTTATATTTATTGACAATCGATTGAAGAATATTTTCCAAACGCGTTTCATATGCGTTCAGTTTTGAAGTGTCATGATCTCGAATGATAAAATGAATTTCCGCTTGTTCTAAACCGCCTTCGAAGGAAACGGGATGAACAAAACCTTCGCGTCCTGATGTTGTTTCAGGTGACCATTCAGTGGAAGGAAGTGCATCTATAAACTCCGCACCAACTTTCAGTGCATTCACCATTTTATTTTTAGCATAACCTGGATGTGCACTAATTCCGTGAATCACAATCTTTACAGCATCCGCTGAAAACGTCTCGTCTTCTATGTCACCAAGTGTTCCTCCATCCAATGTGTAACCATATTGTGCATTCACTTTTGACATGTCTAATTTTTCTACACCTCTTCCAACTTCTTCATCTGGAGTGAATAAAATGCGTATTTCACCGTGAGGAATTTCGGGATGTGACATGAGGTACTGCGCTAAGTCCATGATAATGGCGATTCCTGCCTTGTCATCCGCTCCTAAAAGGGTCAATCCACTGGCCGTGATGATATCATCACCAATTTTTTCCTTTAAGTAGGAGTGGCGTTCCACCGTGATGATTTGACTTGGGTCATCTGGCAATGTGATTGGCGCACCGGTATAATTGCGATGAATAATCGGCTTAACATTGGTTCCGCTGCAATCTGGTGCGGTATCCATGTGAGAGCAAAAACAAATCGTCGGTAAGGAAGTGTTTGTGCTATTTGACGGTATCGTCCCGAAAACATAGCCCCATTCATCCATCTCTACTCCGGATAATCCCAAATCTTTGAGCTCTTTGGCAAGTACTCTTGCTAAGTCTTTTTGCTTCTCGGAGGAAGGGAATGAGGGTGAATTTGGATCGGCAGTTGTGTCAATTTGTACATACCGAATAAATCGTTCTTCAACGGAGTGGAAATAGTGCATTTTTGTCTGTTTGTTCGCATTCAAAAATAGCGATTTCAACCCGATAAATAAGAAATTTAGAAAAATATTCGATACAATCCAGCCCTTACACCGTCTTGAAAATTATGTTCAACTGCGTTGGTTCAATTGAAATAAAAACGGAACACTCTGAATGAATGTCCCGTCTCAAAGATTCATTAGTTGACCGAAACGATATCTGGTTCTGCGGGCACTGAAATTGGACAATAGGTATAGCTGTGCATGAACACTCTGCCTTTCTGGTCGTTGCCATAAATTTTTCCTTCAATCCATGCATGCGAGATTCTTGATGCCTCTTTGTCGTTCAAACTCGTCGGAATTATCGGGCGAATTTCAGCCATTAGAGTAATCATAGCCGTTCGAGGTACTTGTTTAAGTGGCACCTGAAAACTCCGAACATTGCAGAGTTTTTTGCCAATTATTTTGAAATCGAATGAATCAAACAACGGATTTCCCCAATCGTTCAGTGGGATATCGGTAAATGTTTTTCCGATGTGCATGTACATATCTTCAACATACCGATTATTCTGCGAATATACCGTGACAATCAAGTATTTCTCCGTGTTGTAAATCATAGATTCGGCCACGACAGATCCGTGAGCATCCAAAACAGGCTTGCTAATCAATTCACCGCAAAAGTCAGCGGGCATAACGACTTTCTTAATTTCAACATCGGACGATGCGCTTGAAAGTCCAGGGGTAAATGATTCCTTTTCACAGGAATAAACAGAAACGGCTGCGATTCCGGCGGCAAAGAATGTGCTCGCGAGAAGGAATCTAAATCTTGTGTGGTTCATGATAGAGTGGTTTGATTATTTATTCAAATGTCGCGCAATGCTTTGTGTCAACAAATGATTTTTGTCATTCATTTATTTCTTTTCTCAAAAAAAAAGCCGTCCCAATGGAACGGCTCTTATCTTTTTCTGTGGAGAGAATTAAATAATCTCTGCAGCGGTGAAATGGAAGTGTGATTCGATTTCTGCATTTTCATCTGAATCTGAACCGTGCACAGCATTGCGTCCTTTTGATTCAGCATAATATTTACGAATTGTTCCGTCTGCAGCTTCAGCTGGATCAGTAGCACCAATCAATGCACGAAAATCTGCGACGGCGTTTTCTTTCTCAAGAATGGCAGCGACGATTGGGCCTGATGTCATATATTCTACCAATTCACCATAAAATGGGCGCTCAGCATGCACTTCGTAGAACTTTTTTGCTTGTTCTTCAGTAAGTTGCGTTAATTTCATTGCTTTGATCTCAAATCCTGCGTTGATGATCATGTCGATAATTTTGCCCATGTGACCGTTCTCGATCGCATCTGGCTTTAACATGGTGAATGTTCTGTTGGTTGCCATTGTGTACCTTTTGTAAAATTTGGGTGCAAAGATAGTGAGAGTTTCCTAATAATTTGGACTTTATCAAGTAAATAACGCCCTCAAACTGTTAATCTTTGGTAATCACATTTATGCTTGATGTATATTTGTAAAAAAATAGATTAAATGCACGCTTTGGAGCAATTTGTGAAAGATTTAGACCCTGTGGTGGCGGCACTATTGGCGACAATCTTTACATGGCTAATGACTGCAGCCGGTGCTTCACTCGTGTTTTTCTTCAAAAATATGCACCGCGGATGGTTGGATGCCATGCTTGGATTTACAGGCGGTGTCATGGTTGCTGCAAGTTTTTGGTCATTGCTAAATCCCGCGATTGAAATGTCGGAACGAATGTATCCAGGGTTCTCATGGATGCCAGCTGCCGTGGGCTTTTTACTTGGCGCTCTGTTCCTATTTTTCTTGGATAAAAAATTACCGCACCTTCACCTCAATTTTGCGGATCACGAAACTGAAGGAGTCAAAACGCAATTGCATAAAACAGTACTTCTTGTTTTAGCCATAACCCTTCACAATATTCCTGAAGGTCTGGCGGTTGGTGTTTTGTTTGGAGCAGCCGCACAAGGCATGCCTGACGCGAGTATTGCCGGAGCTATCGCACTCGCAATCGGAATTGGTATACAGAATTTCCCAGAAGGTTTTGCTGTTGCAATGCCTTTAAGACGTGCAGGTGCAAGTCGCTTCAAATCGTTTTGGTATGGGCAGTTGTCTGCGATCGTTGAACCCATCGCTGGGGTTATTGGTGCAGTCACTGTAATTTATATGGAGCCGATTCTCCCATTTGCTTTGGCTTTTGCTGCAGGAGCAATGATTTTTGTCGTTGTAGAAGAGGTGATTCCAGAAACACAGAGGGATAAATACACCGATCTTGCTGTACTTGGATTCATCGGCGGATTCCTTGTAATGATGGTTCTCGATGTGGCATTAGGATAATTTTTGTATTTTTTTACGAAAAAGTTCGTTGATTCGAAAAAAAAAGTAATTTTGCAAAACAGAATCATTTCCATAGTTTGATTCTGTGGGTTTTATAGTTTTAGCAAGGTTAGGTTTAGCGAAAAGGGGAACACGTTTCATTTGAATGCGTTCCCCTTTTTGGTTTTCTAAAAGTTTCGTATCTTCGGGGCAACTAAATCTGTGATATGAAATCATTTCTACTATTTTCGGTCCTATTTATCTCTTTTTCTGCTTTCAATCAAACACAAGGAATTGCATATTCTGCCGTAGGTAAAGGGGTTGCTACCACGTTTGTTACTGATTATCATTGCCTTGGCATTAACACGTCGGCACTTGGTTGGGGAACAGAATACTCAGGAAAATACACGACGATTGGTATGACAGAGTTTGGTTTTGGCATCTACTCAGACGCAATGAGTAGTGAAAAATTGAAAAGATTTTTCGGGTCGATAAAAAATCAAGCGTTGGGAAACAATCCAGCGGCTTATGATTGGAATGCACAACGCGAAGCTGCAGGTGATTATGCCCAAGCAGGTATTTCGATGTTTCTGAACTTGAATTGGTTTGGCTTTGCATATCAAAATGAGAAGTTTGGTGGAATCGCATTCAATATTCAAGAAAATTATCAGTGGTATTCGAAATTTAATGAGAAAACAACTGACATGTTATTCAGAGGAAAATACTCTTCTTATTTTGATTCATTGCAAATTGTTGTCAATGGTGATACCTCGATGATTGCCAATTCTTCCAATCTTTCGCTTGACACACTAAATGCTGTCATCTTAGGATCTATCGCTGTTCCACTTAAATTGAGTGAAATTACCAATGGTTCTGAAATCCGATCGGTTTGGAATCGATATTATAATTTCGGATATGGACGAAAATTATTTGGTAGAGATTCAGTTTTTGAAGTGTACGGAGGTGTTGGTGGGCGTTTCATCCAATCCATGGCGATGTTTAATATGGAATCGAATGAAAACGGACTTTACATGTATTCATCGGTTTCACCTAGATTTAGTATTGACTATGGAAATGTGGCGTTGTCGAACCCATCAGCAATCTCTCAAACTGGGAATTTTCCAAAGTCAGTAGGAAATGGATATGGGATCGATTTGTCGTTAAGTGCAATTCTTTTCAATAGACTAAAAATTGCTGCATCAGTAAATAATATTGGTCAAGTGGTGTACAATAGAAATGTGTACAGAGTGAATGATACGCTTTTTTCTAATGTTTCGGTAAATGGCTTGACTGATTACAACGTTACTCAATCCATTAATCAATTATTGCGCGATGGTGGTTTGCTCACCTTGCAAGGACAAGAAAAGTATGTGTTGAAAAATGCAGCTGATTTTCGTTTTGGCGCAAGCATGGATTTTGGGAAGTTGTTTACGCTTGGTGTAGATGTGGTTGCTCCTTTCGACCGGAATCGTCCAGGAAGTATTTCCAACCCTGTATTTAGTATCGGAGGAGAACTTCGTCCAATGAAATGGTTGTGCTTAAGTGCAGGTTATTTCGGCGGGGGTATTTACCGAAGCAACATTCCTGTTGGTATAAAAGTGGTATTGAAAGATGGGGCCTATGAGTTTGGAATATCTTCATACGATGCGCTCAGTTTCTTCTTGAAAAGCTCAAACAGCCTGTCTGCAGCGATGGGGGTTGTACGTGTGCGATTCTAATCTATCTGTATTAAAATATCTTTCATCTCACTTAGCATCAATGCTGTTGCTCCCCACACTTTTTTATTGTTCACATTGAAATAGGGGACGTTTCGATAAATCGTGCCATTCGGCTGTTTCAATTCCATGGTGGCAATCAATTCTTCTTTCTTTAGATCGAAAAGTGGGAAGGTGAATATATCCGCAACTTCATGAGCATCACGCACGAAAGTTGGAATACTTGGTAAGTAGTATACATATGGCAGCACTAAAAAGCGGCTCACTGGAATGTATACTGGGCTTAACGCTCCTAGGAAATGTTCTTTTCTAAGTAGCACCCCGATTTCCTCAAAACACTCTCTACGCGCAGTAGCCTCTAAATGCTCATCCTGTGTTTCTTTCTTTCCTCCAGGAAAACTTATTTGACCACTATGGGTTCCATCGTATTCTGGACGTTGTGTCAAGATGCATTCAATCTGGTTGTTGGATTCAAACAAGACAATGGCAACGGCCGATTCACGATAGTCAGAAGCGTTTTTTAATGCATCACTGGTCAAAGGACGGTTCAACGGAGACATCTTTTGATGGGATTGTTCACCTGGTAATCCATTCAGAAGTTGCTGCCGAATTCGTTCCCTTAGTGTCTTGTGATCCATTTTTAGTCCTTGTCCTGTAAAGTTGAATGCTAAAGATATTGTGAATGGTTGAATTTTACTTCAGTACTTGGAATAAAGTCGATTGAAATAAGTATGCAAGACAAGTCTCAATTTCCAATACGACTATTTTATAATTGCATGTATCGACCTATATCTCTACCTTTGTTTCACTTTTTTACTAAAAAATACATAGCATGCAACTGTGGAATACATTAAGTAAAGAGGAACTTGAGGCAAAATGGCGTGAAAGCGGTTACAAATTCGTGACGATTTCTTTCTATCAATATGCCAAGCTCGAGAATCCTCGATTGTTCAGAGATCATTTGTTTCAGCTGTGGTCATCCATCGATGTGGTAGGTCGAACGTATGTCGCCTCCGAAGGAATAAACGCTCAAATTGCTGTTCCCATTCAACAACTCGATCGGTTCCGAGAGGAATTATACCAGATTGATTTTTTAAATGGCGTTCGACTCAATATCGCTGTCGATGATTCGGAAGCTGAATTTTCATTTTTGAAGTTGAAAATTAAGGTGCGCGATAAAATTCTTGCTGACGGTCTTGAGGATCAGTCTTTCGATGTAACGAACAAAGGAAAGCACCTTGATGCGGCTGAGTTTAATGAATTGACGGACGATCCAAACACAATACTTATCGATTTTCGCAATCACTACGAATCGGAGGTTGGACATTTTAAGGGAGCAATCTTGCCCGATGTGGATACGTTTAGAGAGTCACTACCTTTCATTGAGGATACCTACCTCAAAGGAAACGAAGATAAAAATGTGGTGATGTATTGCACAGGTGGAATTCGTTGTGAAAAGGCATCGGCGTGGTTCAAACACCGTGGATTCAAAAATGTCCATCAACTTGAAGGAGGAATCATTAAATACGCGAATGAATGCCGCAATGCGGGTATTGAGAATAAGTTTATCGGAAAGAATTTTGTCTTTGATGAGCGGCGTGGAGAGCGTATCACTGATGATATCATTTCAGTATGTCACCAATGCGGTGAGCCAGCAGATACGCATACAAATTGTGTGAACGATGCCTGTCATTTGCTCTTCATCCAGTGCGAAACCTGCCGAGATAAAATGGAAAACTGCTGTTCTGACGAATGCCAACATACCATTCATCTTTCTGAAGAAGAACAAAAAGAATTGCGTAAAGGAAAATCAGCCAGCAATAAAATATTCAAAAAAGGGCGTTCTGAAAGACTTCCATTTTTAGTACACAAAGAAAAACCATTACCTTTAATCCAGTCAATCAAATTGGAGAAGTAAAATGGTAGCAGCAATCAACTGGGATGTCGATTCCCAACTTATCGATGGATACAATACGCCAAATTTGTATGGCTTGTTGTTCGTTACAGGGTTGATTATTGGTTATTTTGTTGTTCGAAAAATGTTTCGAAAGGACGGTATTTCTGATGAAATGCTTGACAAGTTGGTGCTTTTTATGGTGGTTGCAACCATCGTTGGAGCGCGTCTCGGACATGTATTTTTTTATGGACCATATTGGGATGAAGTGAGTGCCGATGGAGTGGTGCTTGAACGAGGTTATTTCTCCCACCCCGGTGATATTTTAAAAGTGTGGGAGGGTGGTCTTGCCAGTCATGGGGCGGCGATTGTAATTCTCATCTCACTGTACATCTATTCACGTCGTGTGATTCATAAACCGTACTTGTGGATGCTCGATCGCATTTCAGCACCAATTGCCATCGGAGGTACATTTATCCGTCTTGGAAACCTCGTAAATCACGAAATGGTTGGGGATGTAACGACGGTTCCTTGGGGATTCCGGTTTCTACACCACGACTGTATTCCTCCTTTTGAATGTTCATGGAATGCCATTCCTATTCGCCATCCAGCTCAATTGTATGAAGCCATCTGTTATTTCGCTGCCTTCCTCATTTTGATGTTCTTGTATTGGAAAAAAGACCTTTGGAAGCGCCCAGGTGTAGTCTTTGGAAGTTTCTTAATCCTCATCTGGGGAGCTCGATTCATGGTAGAATTCGTAAAACTTGGACAAACAGCACGTGACGAGTACTTATTCCTAAATACAGGACAATTATTGAGTATTCCGCTGATTATAGCTGGTGTTATTCTACTTTACCGCGGACTCAAGAAGCCAGTTGAATTATAGTTACGAGTTACGAGTTACGAATTACGAATTAGGTGGCTGAGGTGCGGCAGCAGACTCGAAGCCACGAATTACGAGTTACGAATTACGAATTTGGTTCTTTTAAGTACAATCAAGTCTTTTAGCGCAGCGGTCCATCGTCCTTCGAAGCTCAAAGAGCGAAGAAGTGTCTCTTATCGCTTCAACATTGTCTCGTAACGTTCAATCCAATCTTGTGGGCTCATCTTCGTCATAAGTTCTCCCATCAATTCGAGTGGAATAGATTCCATTTTCTTGAAGCGAATACAGCTTTTTCCCATGTCGAGTTTTGTTGAAACTCGTGCATCGTATTCTCGTGTAAACCAACTCATCAATTCGGAGTCTGAGTAGATGCCCATGTGATAAACTGAAACAAAATTCTTTTGAGCAGCAAGCATGATAAAAGGCAAGGGCAACTTTGGATCGCAATGGTAGCCTGCTGGATAGGTGCTCTTCGGGATTACCCATCCAATCATTTTGTAGCTAATGGTCTCCTCGAAACCTTCAGGCAAGTGTGTTCTGATGGTCTCAAATAATTTTCTGAATCCCTCACGACGGTCTTCAACCACATTGTCCAAATACGCTTGTACTTCTTTATTTATTTCTTTCATCTTCAATTAATGTTGAATGATTTTACCATCTCCATCAGATCCAGTGTCCACGACTTGTGCGGGATTGCCCCACAATTGAATGTTACCGCTTCCGCCAATGCGGTAATGTAGAAATTGGGTAACTGTAGCAGAAATATCTCCTTTTGATTTGTTTTCTAAGGTGGCGATGTCAGCAGTCAAGTCTTTGG